>NZ_JBANEL010000029.1:0-41973 GCF_040187735.1 Comamonas sp. w2-DMI
GCCCGCCAAATGTGGGCATCTTGAGTGCCAGAGGCCAGCGGACCTCACGCTCGTTCAAGCACTATCACGCTTGAAATCGAGTTATGCAGAGGTTCCCTAGTGCAGTCCGCTTATCAGCTATCGGTGGCTGATTTAACGGTTCAAATTCCTTTTGGCGAAAGAATCCCTAACCAAGCCACACTCGCCAAAACCAGAACTGCCAGTGTTGCTTCCATGAACAGGCTCTGGCGTAGCTTAGCGACTGCTTGTGCATGATTTCCAGAGGTCAACGATGCCTCCAGACTTGGACTTAGCCGGAACCGATTTGCCGCAGCCAAAGCAAGCATTCCGAGAACCAGCATCAGCTTGCCTAACAGCAACTGACCATAGAGTGTCGAAACAAGCGGATCAAGCGAAGGCCCTGCGATCAATACGTAGTTGAGTACACCACTGATCCCCAGAACGACCACGATCAGCGTCCCTACCTGGGCGAAGCCATTTGATGTTCGGCTCAATATTGCTACTGTGTTTGATGCCTTATTCGCACTCGTTACGGCCAAGATCAAAAAGGCGAGTAACGCGCCGACCCATGCACCTGCTGCCCAGAGGTGCGAGATGTCCGAAGCCAGGTGGATGTATCCCCGCATTCCATCGTCCATCGCACCATGACCACTCCAAGCCAGGGTCGCCAGTGCCACACCGCTAGATCCGGACATGGCAACAAAGCGCAACGTGGGATTGAATTTCACAAATGCGATCAAGATGCAAAGCGCTAGCGCAAGAATACGAATGCACCAAGCAAGGCCCATGTGAGTGCCGGTGATGAGCATCTCGAAGATATGCGTTGACAACTCAGCGTAAGTTTGAGCACCGGACATGGCCTTGGCAAGGACTGTCATGCTGACCACGGACAGGCCAATTCCGAATGCTGAAAATGCACCGACACATATTCGATAGCAGCGCGCAATTGCCAAGGATCGCTCGTCATGGCCAAGGGCATAAACGCCAAACATGGCGACGCCAAAGGCCGCTGCCATGTCCAGATACAGCGCAAGGCGCAATACGATGGTGAACCAATCCTCGGCCATTTGCTTACTTCACCTGGAATGTGACGTTGCCATTGATAGGGTGTGTGTCTGACGACACTGCACGCCAATCCACGCGATAGGCACCGGGTTGAAGCGTCTGAGCGGGAGTAATGACCATGGTTTTGCCATCGCTAGCGCCAGAGACGCTTGCGCTGACCTTCATTGCACCGTGGTTCGGCATTCCGGGCATCCCCGTCATGATCAAGTTCGCTGCCGAGAACTGAGGAACCAGCGTCTCAGAGAACTTCAACTCAATCGTGGCAGGTGCCGCGACCTGCGATTTATCCGCAGGAGAGGAGGAAACTAACGAAGGATGTGCAAATGCTGCGGAAGCGAACAGTGTTGCGGCAATTGGCGCGATGAACTTAGCGACCAGGTTTGAGCGGTTCATGAGAGACTCCTATCGAAGTGTGATGGTGGTTTGAAAATCGATTGCGAATCTGGATCTATGGAGTTGGCGCGCCCTCAAGAACGCGCCAGCGAGGAAGTGCACATTGGTCTGGCTAGAACCAGAAGCGGACACCGGCCACCCATCGTGTTTGTTGAGCACGGCCGCCGTCGGCACGAACGAGATCTGCGGTTCGCCCGAAACTGCCCGCACGTTCGACGCCGATATATGGAGCGAACTGACGGCTGAACTCGTAGCGCAGTCGCAAGCCCGCAGATGCTTCGGCTAGGCCCTTGCCGATATGCCGCTCTGGATCATCCTTGCCGTAAAACTGCATTTCAGCTCTAGGCTCAAGGATCAAGCGTTGAGTCAGCAATAGTTCGTAGCTTGCATTTAGGCGAAGCGCAGTTCTGCCGCTACTGCCAACATAGGCTGTGGCCTCCAGCTCGAACCAGTAAGGGGCCAGGCCCTGTACACCAAATGCCAGCCATTGACGGCTAGGTCCCACGCCGTTGTCTAAGCGCAGACCCAACTGTGTATCCCAATAGGTCGTGGCGGCACGGCTCCAAAGCAGTTCGGTGCGAGACTCTTCGAGCTTTCCTTTGGCGACGTCACCTTCTGCCTTCAAGACAGCTTTGTTGTATGAGGTCCCGTACCATGCTTGCAAGTCATAGGCCGTTGAATCATCACCTCTGCGTGAAAAACGGCGTTCCAGGGTCTCACCACGCAGCGAGGCAAAGGTATGCTCGTCCGCAAGCATCAAGCGCGGGACGCCAGGCACCGCGTAATCGCCCGATCCCAAGGTCAGCCCATTGGAATACCCATGCGGGTCGCGAGCATCTGGAGGTGCGGATCCCCCTTGCATCTGCATGCTGCCGTGATCCATCGCAGGGCCGCTTGCAGCGCTGCCAGTCATAGCACCATGACCTGCATGTGGATCAGCTGCAGTTGTGGCAGGGCTTGCCGGTGCTTCCATTTGCATATCCGCTTGGCCATGCGATGAATGGTCGCTTTGCGCTTGGGCCGCCATACTCACCAGAGCGAGGAGCGCAGTGGACAATGCACGAATAGGGAGTGCTTTGGACATTTTTGATCTTCCTTGTGAGGTTTGTTCAAGACACTACGACTTCGCGGAACATGCCTGCATCCATGTGGAACATCAGGTGGCAATGCCATGCCCAGCGCCCCAGAGCATCTGCCGTCACCAAGAAGCTGATGCGTTGTGCAGGCTGTACTGGCAAGGTGTGTCGACGGGCGAGGAATCGACCATCAGGGCTCTCCAGTTCACTCCACATCCCATGCAAGTGCATAGGGTGAGTCATCATCGTGTCGTTGTGCAGGATGACTCGCAAACGCTCGCCGTGACGGAAGTGAACAGGCGTTGATTGCCCGAACTCCAATCCATCAAGAGACCAGGAATAACGCTCCATATTGCCCGTCAGGTGCAACTCCACCTCTCGTCCAGGACCGCGCGAGTCCATCGGACCTGAAGGTGTATGCAGATCTGCCAAGGTCAGCACCCGTCTGCCGTTATTGCGCAGACCGATACCGGGATCGTCAAGATTGGTGCGGGCCATATCGACTCGCATATCTGTTCTTGCGCCATATTCAGTGCGAGCATGGCGTGCGGTGGTGCTGGGCACTGCCAAGCCCCCAGCAGACTTGGCATGCTGACTATGGTCCATCGCCATACCACCGTGATTCATGCCGGCCATCGCACCATGATCCATGCCGGCCATTGGCCCCGACATACCAGCCATCCCGGCCATACCTGTCATCCCAGACATGCCGGTCATCCCAGACATGCCGGTCATCCCAGACATGCCGGTCATGTCCATGTCGGCTCCGGAACTGCCATGGCTCATGGCGCCCATCATGTCGCTCATACCCAGCCATTCGACGGGATCGAGTGCAGGGACAGGAGCTTGTAGACCTTCGCGCACTGCTAACGTAGCGCGTGCATAGCCTGTTCGGTCCATCGACTGGGCAAAAATCGTATAGGCGTCATCACGTGGCTCGACAATCACGTCTATGGTTTCGCCAGGGCCGAATCGGAATTCATCGACAGTCACAGGCTCTACGTCGACGCCGTCAACATGCACCACAGTGAGCTTCAGACCCGGAATACGTACGTCATAGAAGGTATTGCCCGCGCCGTTGACCATGCGCAGTCGAACACGCTCGCCCGGGCGGAAAAGAGCAGTCCAATTGCCGGCAGGCGTGACGCCATTTGCGAGGTAGGTCAGGGTCGCAGAAGAGAGGTCGGCTAAATCCGTTGGATTCATGCGCATCTCGTTCCACATCTTGCGCTTGTCTAATGCCGCTGACACGCCATCGCGCGATGCATCACGGAAGAAATCAAAGACCGTGGGCTGGTTGTAGTTGTAGTAGTCGCCCTGAACCTTGAGCTTTGCGAAAACGCGCATGGGGTCTTCGTCAGTCCAGTCAGAGAAGAGCACGACATGGTCACGATCTGCACGGATAGTCTCAGGGCCTGCGGGATCAATGATGATTGCTCCATACATGCCGGTGAGCTCCTGCATGCCTGAATGTGAGTGATACCAGTAGGAGCCGCTTTGCTGAACCTTGAAGCGGTAGGTAAACGTCTCTCCAGGAGGAATGCCCGCAAAGCTGATGCCTGGAACTCCGTCCATCTGGTAGGGCAAGATAATGCCGTGCCAATGAATAGAAGTGGCCTCGCGAAGCTTGTTCGTGACGCGAATCGTCACCGTCTCACCCTCTCGCCAGCGCAGGGTTGGTGCAGGAAGCGATCCATTGATCGTTGTCGCCATCCCTGGCTTGCCCGTAAAGTTCACGGCGGACTCGGCGATCACCAAATCGAACTCGTTACCCTTCAGCACCGGAGCGGCCCCGCGGACTGTGGAGCTCTGCTGTGCGAATGCCATGAGCGACTGCGTTGACAGGCCCGCCAGAACGCCTCCTGCGGCCAGCCCCTGAACGAAGCGCCGACGAGAGAACCCTTGAGTGGGAGTGACAAAAAATGGCGAATGACGCGGCATAAGGTGAAATCCTCCAGAGCTTCCAAGAAATTCGTTTTCGGTAACGCTTGCCTGATGCAATGAGCGCTCGATATGTTCAGTATGCTAGGGCGCGCTGAATTTCGGTGGAGTGACTCATTCATTACATTCATGTAATGCTCGCGTCATGTTTGGTGCGACAGAGGGCTTCTATCCAGCCATGCCCTCGTTGCAACCAGAAGGTTCACTCTGCTCACCACGCTTGATGGCTTCCCAGGAGGGAACAACAAGGCCGTGTTGAGCCTTTCTATCGCCAGGATTTCAGGAACATTACATTTTTCTTATCTTCATGTCAGAGGGCATCAAACTCGGCACACTCTTGATCGTCCACTGCAGCGGAGCGAGTACATGAGGATTTTGATTGTCGAAGATGAGCCTAAAACAGGTGAGTACCTGCGCCAAGGACTGACCGAGGCTGGCTACATTGCTGACCTCGTCCCAAATGGCTCAGACGGCTTACATCTGGCCCTGCAAGGTGAATACTCCTTGGTGATCTTGGATGTCATGCTGCCGGGCCTCAATGGTTGGCAGGTCCTCCAAGCACTCCGTGATCGGGGATTGCATATGCCGGTCCTGTTCCTTACTGCACGGGACCATGTCGAGGATCGCGTCAAAGGGCTCGAGCTCGGTGCAGATGATTACCTGGTAAAGCCGTTTTCGTTTGCAGAGTTACTTGCCAGAGTTCGCATCATTCTTAGACGCGGACATTCGGCCAATGAAGGCACTACTCTGACTGTTGCAGATCTCGAGCTAGACCTACTGCGTCGCCGCGTATCTCGCAGTGGCAAACGTGTTGACCTCACGGCCAAAGAGTTCGGACTCTTGGAGTTGCTGATGCGTCGACATGGTGAAGTGCTTCCACGTTCGTTGATCGCATCGCAGGTATGGGACATGAACTTCGACAGTGACACCAATGTCATCGAGGTGGCCATGCGCCGTCTGCGAGTCAAAATTGACGAAGGCCATTCGATCAAACTGATCCAGACTGTACGGGGAATGGGCTATGTGCTTGAAGTCCCCGAGGAGGAGTAGGTGCAGCATCTCATTCGCAAGGGAAAGCTCTCTTTGACGAGTCGTTTGGCCCTTTTTTTTTACGGTTGTTGCGACAGCCGTAGTGCTTGGTTTAGGCGGTCTATTTCTCGTCGTTACAGAAAAGCATTTCGTGGAATTGGACCGAATGACGCTTCAGGACAAGCGCCATTTGATCGAAAAGATTCTCCAGAACACCAAGTCGGTCGATGATGCTCGTTGGCGTTTAAATGAGGCACTGAACTATCACGAGGATCTTCAGGTCCAAGTGAAGGATGCCCAAGGAGAAACCGTATTTCAATCGCCCGCATCTGGCTTTGCAGTGCCTGATCGCAATTCGACTTTTATCGACAAGGAAGGATCGTTTGAGGTGTGGCGGCACGCAGATGCAGAATTCCACACCTTGAGCTTTGAGACGCTCCCGGCCTACGCACCGTCGCCATTAAAGGTAGTGATCGCAGCAGACACCAAGCATCACATTCAATTCCTCAACGGAATTCGCACAAGCTTTGCTATTTATGTGATCGCAGCAATTTTGCTTTGCTCACTTCTGTCTTGGCTCGCCGCTCGACAAGGGCTGGCACCGCTGCGAGAGATGAAATCACGTGCGGCTGTTGTGACGGGACAGAAGATGAGTGAACGCATGCCGGTCGAGGCTGTACCTGTAGAAATGGCCGATTTGGCGCATGAGCTCAATCGCATGCTGGATCGATTGCAGGACGATTTTCAACGGCTGACAGATTTCGCGTCTGATTTGGCCCATGAACTGCGTACGCCCATCAGCAACCTGTTGACGCAGACTCAGGTTGTGCTGGCGTCCAAGCGTGATGCCGCGACATACCGAGACATTCTTGCCTCTAATGCCGAAGAGTTTCAGCGTTTGGCTCGCATGGTGTCAGACATGCTATTCCTGGCCAAAACTGAACGGGGCGTAAGCCTGCCGCGCAAGGAGCAATTCTTCGCAAAGCAAGAAGCGTATGCATTGCTGGAGTTCTACGAGGCTGTCGCGGAAGAAAAGCAAATTCATTTGAAGTTAAAAGGCGATGGACTCGTTGATGGTGATCGGCTGATGTTCCATCGTGCTGTGAGTAATTTGCTATCTAATGCTTTGCGCTACACGCCGCAGGCAGGCATGGTCACCATCGACATTGCGGCCTCCGCTTCCTGGACACTTGTCACTGTGGAAAATACAGGGCAGGACATTGATCCCAAAGTCCTGCCCAGGTTATTTGACCGCTTCTACCGAGCTGACCCTTCCAGGGCTCATCCGGACTCAGACGGTAGCGGATTGGGTTTGGCAATCACCCGAGCAATTGTCGAAGCCCATGGAGGCTCCATTACCGCCACGTCAGCCGATGGACGAACTCGCTTCACCTTGAAATTCCCCACTCCGCAGCCGACTTCCTAAGCAGATCAGAAAACAGGCTTTTCTTGAAAGCAAGAAGACACTATCCGCAGCAAGATGTCTTTACTGAAGTGGAGTCGCAGCATTTCGTCTGCGGCTTCTCAGCATTTGCCTGCTCGGCTTCGGCTAACGCCAATAATTCTGGAGTGTATCCAGCGGCCTGGATAGCCAACATGTAGTCGGTGTCGCTCAGATCGCCGGAGACTTGCACCGTTTTATCTCGGGCATTCACTCCGATCTTTGCTTCATCATCGATTGCCAAAATGGAGCGCTGAATCCGCGGGGCACAGGCACCACATTTCATGTCATTGATGCGAAAAATAGCCATTACGTACTCCTTTAAAGCTTGTGGCTAAAGTCTCATCCTTCACATGATGTGAATGTCAAGCATCTAGCTGCACAAGCACTGGAGCACGCTGTGTACGTCAACTACGTTGGTCTTCACTTTTCGCTTAGGGCTTATTGGTGTGCAGATTTCGGATAAGAACTGTCGCGAAAAAGCTGACAACAATGTCACCGGACAGTCCTGATTTTGTTGGGCTCCGATTCTTAAGATCAACCCATCTTCTCCTCACCTTGATCAAGGTCCAGGAGATGTGTTCATCAACTGTCTTAGGAGCCAACCATGTCTCAAAACCGCATCTCCATTTCCTCTGTACTCGCAAGCGTTGCTGCCGTTGTCACCCTGGCTCTTCCTGGAATGGCCTCTGCAGCCTACGAGCATCCAGCCAACAATGAACAAGGCGTGATCGTGCATCCGGAGCACTTTGTAAGCCAGAAAACCCGAGCTCAAGTCAAGGCCGAGACTGAAGCTGCCATGAAGCAGGGCCGCCTTTCTTACGGTGAAAGCAATTTCCCCCGTGGAACTCCCGAGACAGGATCGAGCAAAACCCGCGAGCAAGTGATCAACGAAATGCGTAATGAATCGCCAGCTGAGCGAGATGCTCGCCTCCAATCATTTGCAGGCTGATCTCCATCAAAGACGCATGCATCGTGGATGCAGCTCTTTCTTGCATCTTTGTTCCGATCTACCGCAGAGGTCTCAATCAACAGAGGCCTCTGCATGTAGAACATCAGCTTGAGCAAACTACAAATTGCCCGGAAGAATTTCGGCCCATATGATCGCAATCGTCACACATGGGTTGCCGACACTGGGGTCAACGATGCGCCGACTCAACGAGGTAGATATCGCTATCGAGCATCACGTTGTATGTGAAGCGATCTCAGAGGTCGATTTTTCTTCCTGCGTAGGATGCTCAAGAGCTTCCGAGTTTTTCAACCGAATCAGCCTAAAGCCGACTTCTGGCACTAGGTCAGCTTTGTGGCCAGTGTCGACGTCCCCCCGTTTTCAGTAGCACAAGGCTTTGGAGTCCGGGGTTAATTTAACGGGTTTTGCATCAGCCTCTGGGCATAGGCAGCAGGCGTGAGTCCGCCAAGCGATCTCTTGGGGGTCGCCTCAGAAAACGGAAAATAAAGCACGCTAAGCGAAAGCTCGATCATGCAGTTGGCAGGTCACGCCACAGGCGCATTTGAGGCGGAAACGGCCTGGCTACAACAATCTGCCAGCCCTTGTAAGATGCCGCATGCTTCTACCTGTCGAGCGCCTGAGCACCTCTCGCGCAAAACGGCCAAGTGTTTCTTCAACTGTAACAACGCTTCCACGCGGGCCTCTACTTGTTGGATATGGCCATCCAGTAGCGCATTGACCTCGCCGCAATCCTGATTCGGGTTATCTCGCAGGTCCAGCAATGCCTGGATTGCTCCCAGCGTCATGTCGAGCGAACGGCAATGGCGGATGAACTGCAAGCGCTCGACGTGAGCGTCACCGTATAGCCGGAAGTTGCCGCCGCTGCGCGCTGGCTTTGGCAATAGCCCCTCCTTCTCGTAATAGCGGATGGTGACGATCTCACACCTTGTCCGCTTGGCAAGTTCACCAATCCTGATTTCCATATTTCATCCTCATTTAAAACTTGACTCTATAGTAGCTATAGGGTCTTTAATGAGCAATACAGAAATCTGCGTAAAGGAATTGTCATGAGCGAATGCGGTTCAAAGGGGTGCGGCTGCTCGACCGTGCCGATCAGCCAGCCCCCTGCGCAAGCCCAGCTAACGGCTGAATCGGCCCAAGCGGTCTACCGCATCGAGAACATGGATTGCCCCACGGAAGAGGCGCTGATCCGAAGCAAGCTAGCCGCGCTGCCGGGCGTGGTCGGGCTTGACTTCAACCTGATGCAGCGCACCTTGGCCGTGCGGCATGAACTGCCATCGTTGACTCCGGTTGAGCAAGCCTTGAAGGCCATCGGCATGCAGGCCGTGCGCATGGATAAAGCTTCTGACGAGCAGACGACCAAGCTGGTCATCGCCAAGATGGATTGTCCAACCGAAGAAGCGCTGATCCGCAACAAGCTTGCCACGGTAGCCGGGGTGACCAATCTCGATTTCAACCTGATGCAGCGCACCCTGTCCGTGCGCCATGCTGCCCACACCCTGCCGGAAGTATTGGCCGCGCTGAAATCTCTGAACTTCGAGGCGCAAGTGCTCAATGCGGAGGAAGCCAACGCCTCGCCGGCGATATCGACAGTCGCATCTACCAACTGGGGGCCGCTTGGCATCTCCTTGGCGGCTGCATTGGCTGCGGAAGCCGTCTACTGGTTCCACAACGGCAACCATTGGTCAGTCGTTGTTCTGGCGCTCGTCGCGATCTTCGCGGGCGGCCTTTCCACCTACAAGAAGGGCTGGATTGCGCTCAAGAACCGCAACCTCAACATGAACGCCCTGATGTCAATAGCCGTCACGGGCGCCATGTTGATCGGTCACTGGCCGGAAGCAGCGATGGTGATGGTGCTGTTTGCACTCGCTGAAGTGATCGAGGCAAAGTCGCTGGACCGTGCTCGCAACGCCATTCGTGGCCTGCTCGACCTTGCCCCGGAACAAGCCACGGTGCAGCAGCCGGATGGTTCGTGGCGCGAAGAGGATGCCAAGCAGGTCGCCATCGGCAGCCGGGTTCGGGTCAAGCCGGGTGAGCGTATCGCCCTCGATGGCGAAGTGCTGGAAGGACGCTCTACGGTCAACCAAGCGCCGATCACTGGTGAAAGCCTGCCAGTTGAAAAAGCGCCTGGTGATCTGGTGTTCGCCGCCACCATCAACGAATCCGGCTCGTTTGAGTATCGCGTTACGGCCACGGCCAGCAACTCCACATTGGCCCGCATTATCCACGCGGTGGAAGCTGCCCAAGGTAGCCGCGCACCTACTCAACGCTTTGTCGATCAGTTTGCACGCTGGTACACGCCAACCGTATTCGGTGTGGCGGTTGCGGTCGCACTGATTCCCCCGCTATTCATGGGCGCAGCGTGGCTGGACTGGATTTACCGCTCGCTGGTTTTGCTGGTCGTCGCCTGCCCGTGCGCGCTGGTAATCTCCACACCGGTCAGCATCGTTAGCGGCTTGGCGGCGGCGGCGCGGCACGGCATTCTTATCAAGGGTGGCGTCTATCTGGAAGAAGGCCGCAAGCTGCGCTGGCTGGCACTGGACAAGACCGGCACGATCACGCACGGCAAACCTGCGCAAACCGATTTCGTCGCGTGGGGCGATGCGCTACCAGCCAGCAGCCGAAGCATTGCCGCCAGTCTCGCGGCTCGCTCTGACCATCCCGTGTCCAAAGCCATAGCGCAGGCAGCGCATGCCGAAGGGGTTGCGCTACACGATGTTGCCGAGTTCGTTGCACTGCCCGGTCGTGGCGTGCGAGGCAGCATTGACGGTGTGACCTATCACCTTGGCAACCATCGGATGCTCGAAGAGCTGGGGCATTGTCCACCTGAATTGGAGCAGCGCATCGCTGCGATGGAGCGCGAAGGCAAAACTGTAGTGATCCTGGTGAGCACAAAGCGTGCGCAAGCCCTGATCGCGGTGGCAGACACCATCAAGGACAGCAGCAGGAGCGCTATCGGCGAGCTGCATGCGCTCGGCATCAACACCATGATGCTGACTGGCGACAACCCGCACACCGCGCAGGCAATTGCCACACAAGCCGGGATTGATCGGGCGCAGGGCAATTTGCTGCCAGAGGACAAACTGCGCGAGGTCGAACAACTGGCGCAGACTGGCAAGGTCGGGATGGTCGGCGACGGTATCAACGATGCCCCGGCGTTGGCACGTGCTGACATCGGATTTGCAATGGGGGCCACTGGCACCGACACGGCCATTGAGACGGCGGACGTCGCCCTGATGGACGATGACTTGCGCAAGATTCCGACTTTTGTGCGCCTGTCACGTGCGACGGCTCAGGTACTGATGCAAAACATCGTGCTGGCACTGGGCATTAAAGCGGTGTTTCTGGTACTCACCTTCACTGGTCACGCGACCATGTGGATGGCCGTGTTTGCCGACATGGGAGCCAGCTTGCTTGTCGTGGGCAATGGCTTGAGGCTGTTGCGCCGATGAACTGGAAATTCATTCTCTATGACTGGTATGGTCTGAACGTCGCGTTGTTCCAGGTCATCAATGCGGGAACGCCTGCCGCGCTGGGACCGCTGGTGTGGTTCTTCAGCCTCGTAGGCAATTACTGGACAGCGCCCTTGACGCTGCTGGGTCTGTGGTGGTGGTCGAAGTCAGCAACCAATTTAGCCCGCGCTGATGCAGTTTGGCATCGGCTCATTGTTTTTGGCACCGCCTTCCTGCTGGCCTTGCTGGCCGCCACTGTCTTGAAGCTGTGGCTCGACTTCCCGCGTCCGCCCGCCGTCTTCGGCGAGTTAGTGCGCATCATCAGTGAGCATGAGCGGCACTACAGCCTGCCCAGTGGGCATGCTACCTATTCGGCGTTAGTTATCGGCGCGCTTTGGCCTTTGATGGGTCGCCGTGGCCGCGTCGGTTTGGTGCTTTATGCCGTCTTGGTCGGATGGTCGCGCATTGCTGCTGGAATGCACTTCCCGGCTGATGTGCTGGCGGGCTGGTGTCTAGGATTGGGCAGCACCGTTCTTGCCGGACGGCTGATACCGCTTGTAGCTCCCACGTGGCAGACGGCTCGCCACACGTCGGCCTCGGTCTGGTATGTGGTGGCCGTGTGCGCCTTCATGGCCGACCAGTTCGCCAAGCTCGCCGTCGTCCGCACGTATGCCTATGGCGAACAGGTCGAAGTCACGCCATTCTTCAATTTCGTTCATGTACTGAATCCGGGGGCCGCATTCAGCTTTCTGGCAGGCGCGGGCGGTTGGCAACGCTACTTCTTCATCGTCCTTGGCTTGGCAGTCTCGGCTTGGCTGGTACGCATGCTGAAACAGCGGTTGCCAAGCCTTGAAGCACTGGGATACAGCCTGATTCTCGGCGGGGCGCTTGGAAACGTCGCGGATCGCCTATTGCGCGGGCAGGTCGTGGACTTTCTCGACTTCCATTGGCGGCACTCGCACTGGCCTGCCTTCAATCTCGCTGATGTTGCCATCACCTCAGGGGCGGTCTTGCTCATCATAAACGGGCTGATCCAAGGCAGGGCGGTGGACGCAAAGCCAATTGAGAATTATAATCATTTACAATAAATTATTCTGACACTCTCCTATGCCTTGCCGAGCACCTTATCGCTGGTTGATGGCGCTGTTGCTCGCGACTTATGCGCTTATCAGCGGGCCAGCACTCGCAGCCGACAGCACCGAAACCAAAGCCAAGCAAATTTGGCAGCTTCTGGACTATGTGGCTGTCGATTACGGCGGTGCCGTAGCCAATGGCACGGTGCTGAAGGCGTCGGAATATGCAGAGATGCAGGAGTTCGTCGCCACCGCCGAGCGTCAATTGGGCGAGCTACCGAGTAAGACCGACAAGGCGCGCTTGCTGCAACAAGCTACGGAGCTTCGCCGCGCAGTAGCGAATAAAGCTGATCCAGCCATCGTGGCGCAACTGGCGCATGCGCTATCCAGCGCCGTGCAAAAAGCGTATCCATTCCCGGTGGCCCCAGCCGCCGTACCGGACTTGGCGCGGGGTGCGCAGTTGTTTCAGGCGCAATGCGCGGCCTGTCATGGCATGCAAGGGCACGGTGATGGCCCCTTGGCTACCTCCCTGAACCCCAAACCAACCGCGCTGGCCGAGCACTTGCGGGCGCGGGAGCGCAGCTTGTTCGCACTACATCAGATCATCAGCAACGGCGTCCCAGGGACTGCCATGCAAGGCTTTGGCTCATTATCGGACGAGGATCGCTGGGCGCTGGCATTCTTTGTCGGTACGTTGCCCTATGTACAGAGCGACAAGACCGCAGGGGCAAAGCTTTGGCAAACGAATGGGCAAGCCCGTCAAACGGTTGCCAATCTGGAAGCATTGACGCAAACCTCCGAGCATGTCTTGGCGGACAAGCTGGATGAACCCTCAGCTAAAGCGCTGACCGCATATCTTCGCGCTAACCCGAGTGCGTTGGACGCAAACAAGCCGAAAGGCACGGCAATAGCCAAGGCCAAGCTTGGCGAGAGCGTGGTTGCATTGCAAAACGGGGATCGTGCGACCGCAGCCAAGTTGGCCTTGTCCGCTTACCTTGATGGTTTCGAGCCCGTTGAACCGGCGCTCGCCACCCGCAACCGCCCGTTGTTCGAGCAGATCGAAGCTGCAATGGTGTCCTACCGAGCATTGGTGGCAAACGGTACTCCGGCCGAAGTGCAGGCCGCGCACCAACAGTTACACGGCTTGCTCGATGAAGCAGACAAAGTTCTTGCCCCTTCGGAGAACGATGCCTCAACCATTGCTGTGCAAGGTGGTGACGTCGTAGCCGAAGTGGTCGAAACCATGAAGGGCATCAACTCCAGCAGTAGCAAAATTGCCGACATCATCAGCGTCATCGATGGCATTGCTTTCCAGACCAACATCCTGGCGCTGAACGCCGCCGTGGAAGCTGCCCGCGCCGGCGAACAAGGCCGAGGCTTTGCTGTCGTGGCTGGAGAGGTGCGCAGTCTTGCCGGTCGCAGCGCCGAAGCTGCCAAAGAAATCAAGAGTTTGATCGCTGCCAGCGTTGAAAGCGTGGGGCAAGGATCTGCCCTGGTGGACAAGGCCGGCGCCACCATGACCGAAGTTGTCGCATCCATCCGGCGGGTGACGGACATCATGGGAGAGATCAGCGCTGCAAGCAGTGAGCAAAGTGCAGGGGTCAGCCAAGTCGGCGAAGCTGTCACGCAGATGGACCAAGCCACACAGCAAAACGCCGCGTTGGTGGAAGAGATGGCTGCTGCTGCCAGCGCGCTGAACACTCAGGCCGGTGAGATGGTCAATGCAGTGGCTGTGTTCAAGCTCAACGCCACCATGGCCACGGCAGGCCAGCATGCCCCAGCATCGCCACCGGTGAACACCATGCCCAGCAGCCACGTGTTCAAGAGCGCAAGCATGCCATCCAAGGCGCCCATCAAACCCAGCAAAAGCCAAGGCAAACTCACCGCTACAACAGTGGCTTCTAAATCAACAAGTAGTACGTCTACAGCGCAGCAATCCCCCGTCAACAACGGGAGCAGCAACGATGATTGGGAGAGCTTCTAAACGGTGTTGATTGCGCGACTTCCACAGCAGCAGGGGGCGAAAGCATAGTCTTAGCTGTAGAGGTCGCGATCTGATCTGACAGTCGCTCCCGTTTGGACTGGGCCGATTGTCAGATTAGTTCAGTGCTTTTACCTTCTCGTCCCAGACCTCTTTTGCATCTATCAGCGTTTGCATCGGCGTCCTGCCGCAGCACACCATTCCTGGGCTTGATATGACGTGCATAACGCAAACATAGTTGCTACGTGTCTTGGGGAGGCTGTTCAGCAAGAAGCGAATGGATCGTTAGGCGAACTTCTTCATCAGCCTTGCCGTACCTAAACAACAGCTCGGCAATTTCATCGTCCGTGTCGGCGTAGAAAAATGCCACGGGCACCTTCAGCACCTCAGCCAGCTTGCGCACCGTCAGCAAGTCTGGCTTGTGGATGCCCAGCTCATAGCGATTGATGCGCGTGCTGGCCACGAACGCATCGATTCCCGCCTCAATTCCAAGCATCTTTTGCGACAGCCCCGCAGCTAGGCGGGCCTGCTTGAGCCTCGCACCCCATTGTTCATCCGCGTCGGACATCTCGCACCTTCAAAAGGCTACGAGATTCGTAGTTATGCTTTATTCTCGATACTACGAGTTACGTAGTTTGATGGGGTGCGAACGGCTGCTCAGACCAATAAGAAGGACAAAGTATGGTGGTGAGCGGGTAGTGCGCTGGTGTACAGCGGTAGGCATGTTGGGGTTTGTTGTGGGCACTGGGGCATAGCCTACCGGCACTCGTGAAGGCTCCCAACTAGTATCAAAGTGGGGTCTGTTGGTTCAGAGTGCCCACCAGGGCAGCGCCTAGCAGCTGTCACAACGTTCTCTTATTGCGTCAATTGATTGGCGCAATTCATAGTATTGCGTCATAATTCGCGTCATGAATAGCGTCAAACCACAGCAAGAGCTCGACTTGTTGGTCAATGTCATTAGGCGTCACCCAGAAGGGGTGAGCGCAGAAGAGGTGCTGCATGAGTCTGGGCTCGCCTTGCAACGCCGTAGCCTTCAGCGCCGATTGGCCTTATTGGTTGAACAAGGGCGCATTAGGGTGCAGGGGCAAGCGCGGGCCGTGCGCTACTTTCCTGTTCTGGAAGATGAAAGCGCAGGTGGCGTAGGTTCTTCAGGCACAGAGGCTGCGATCGAGCCATATGTTCCCGTTAGCGCTGAAGGCGCAGCTATCAAGGCATATGTGCGCCAGCCTCGGCACCTGCGCAAGCCCGTGGTCTATCGCACAGAATTTTTGGAAAAGTACCACCCCAACCACTCAGCGTACCTGCCTTTGAAGCTGCGTGAGCAGCTACATGCCTTAGGGCGTTCACCTGCCGAGCAAACACCTGCAGGCACCTTTGCGAGGGACATTCTCAATCGCTTGCTGATCGACCTTTCTTGGGCTTCCTCGCAACTCGAAGGCAACACCTACAGCCGCTTGGATACAGAGCGCCTGATTGAGTTTGGCCAGGTGGCAGAAGGTAAGGACGCCTTTGAGACGCAGATGATTCTGAACCACAAGCAGGCGATCGAATTTCTGGTGCACTCGCCTGAGCAAGCTGTGGTGTCGCAAGACACCATCGTGGCCTTGCACGCACTACTTTCCGATGGCTTGATGCCTGACCCAGCCATGTGTGGCCGCATTCGCAGCCGTGCCGTAGAAATTGGCGGCAGCGTTTACCTGCCAGTGGCTTTGCCTCAACGCCTGGAAGAGTTGTTCGGCATCGTGGTGGGCATGGCATCAGAGATTGAAGATCCCTTCGAGCAGGCGTTCTTCTTGATGGTGCACTTGCCGTATTTGCAGCCCTTTGAGGATGTGAACAAGCGGGTGTCGCGCCTGGCTGCCAACATTCCCTTCGTACGCCACAACCTGTGCCCGCTGTCATTCATTGATGTGCCGCAGCAAGCCTATGTGGATGCCATGATCGGTGTGTACGAGCTCAATCAGGTGGACCTGCTGCGGGATGTCTTTGTGTGGGCCTATGAACGCTCATGCCAGCAGTACGTGGCTGTGCAGCAAAGCTTGGTGCCACCCGACATCTTGCGACTGCGCTATCGGCAGGTGCTTGGCGAAGTGATTGCAGCTGTTGTTCGCGGCGGCCTGCCCGTGAATGAGGCCAGCGTCCAAGCCATGCTGCCTGGAAGTGTGCAGCCTGAAGACCGCGAGCACTTCACACAACTCGTACTCAAGGAACTAGCTGGCTTGCATGCAGGGAACGCCGTTCGGTTTGGACTACGGCCGCTTGAAATGATCGATTGGAAGCAAGGACAAACTCGGTCTTAACAAGGTGTTTTTGAAACCGGAGGTAGCCCATCCATAGGCAGCCATGATCGACATGAGGGTGGACACGTCTATGTGTCTAGTGCGCCTTGACAACGTTTCTGTCTAGCACATACTTTGCAAAGATCTGCAAGAACTCCCAATCGTTTGTATAGATGAAGGAGCATGGAGAAGGTGCGATGAAAGCCTGGAGTGCTCCCCGTATTTGATGCTCGCTAATCGAACACTGTATGGACTCGCCGCGAAAGGGTAGATCCGCGCGTTCAAAGTGGGTGGTGTATGGCGATTTCGGAGAGGTGAGATTGATCAGTGGATTGCCGATCAGATGCAAGTCAGCACAAAGAAGAAGGAGGTGATGCGCAAATGTGAAAAGCAGAAATCAGCCGATCAGGTCTTGTCGCAACTGCGCGATGTTCGTCGCAGCAGGCTAACGAAATGACCGAATCTTCTCTATGTGGAGGTGTGATATGGATATTGACTTCAAGAAGTTGGCACCCTGGAACTGGTTCAAAAAGGAGCAGGAGGAGCAGCAAACAGCCTCTTCCGCTCTGCCCGTGCAGCGCAATGATCGGCTGGTGACAGCTGGTGCGGTCAGTCCGATTTTGCAGTTGCATCGCGAAATTGACCGTCTGTTCGACAATGCATTTCGGGGCGGCGGATTTCCTGCACTAGCAGTGCAGCGCTTACCAGCCGACTGGTCGGGCATGCTAATGCCGGCTCTGGACATCCAGGAAGCCGATAAACAGTACAAGATCGCTTTGGAACTTCCCGGTGTTGAGGAGAAGGATATCCAGATCACCCTCGACAACGACGTACTGGTAGTGCGTGGTGAGAAGCGTCAGGAGCAGGAAAAGAAAGAGAGTGGCTTTCACCGCATCGAACGCTCCTATGGCAGTTTCCAGCGCGCCCTGAATCTGCCAGATGATGCCAACCAGGATTCGATCAAAGCCAATTTTAAGAACGGAGTGCTCACGATCACCATGGACAAGCGTGAGGTCAGTGCACCAAAACAGGGGCGTTCAATCCCGGTCAATAACTGACGCCCTCAACCAACTCTTTCACATCGAAACTGATCAAACGACCGGCGCGGCACTGTGCCATACGGTGCCTCGCTGCCTCTCTAAGTTAAGGAGTGTCAGCATGGCCAGAAAACAATGCCAAGTCTGCGGTCAGCCCGCCACGGTGCGGGTGGAAGCCAATCTCAATGGTCGCCACAGCACCATGCTGCTCTGTGACGATCATTACCGTCAACTCGTGCGCCAGCAGAAGCGCACCGTTTCTCCGCTGGAAGCCTTGTTTGGCGCGCGCAGCGGTCTGTTTGAGGACTTTCTGGGTAGCGACTTTTTCCGTATTGGTGACGAGTCGGCGACTGTTGCTGCCGATGCCGATGATGTGGTCGATGCCTCCTTTGGCGAACCGGCTTCGGCGGGTTCAGGTGCACCGCGCCGTCGAGGCAGCGGACTCGCTAGCCGCATCAGCGAGCAATCAGAGGAGTTGCTTCAGGAAGCCGCCAAGTATGCGGCCGAGTTCGGTCGTCCGGAAGTGGATACTGAGCACCTGCTTTTGGCACTGAACCACAGCGACGTAATCAAGACCATCCTCGGTCAGTTCAAGATCAAGGTCGATGATCTCACGCGACAGATCGAATCCGAAGCCAAACGCGGTGACAAGCCGTTCGAGGGCGAAATTGGCGTGTCGCCGCGCGTCAAGGATGCACTGAGTCGTGCTTTCGTGGCATCCAACGAACTGGGTCACTCGTATGTCGGCCCGGAACACTTCCTGATCGGCTTGGCAGAGGAAGGCGAAGGTTTGGCCGCCAACCTGCTGCGCCGATATGGCCTCACGCCGCAGGCGCTGCGTCAACAGGTGAGCAAGGTGGTCGGCAAGGGGGCCGAGGACGGTCGCGCTGAGACGCCGACCAACACACCTGAGCTCGACAAGTACTCGCGAGACCTCACCAAAATGGCGCGCGACGGCAAGCTCGATCCGGTCATCGGCCGCGCACAGGAGATTGAGACCACCATCGAGGTGCTGGCCCGGCGCAAGAAGAACAATCCGGTACTGATCGGCGAGCCGGGGGTGGGCAAGACAGCCATCGTCGAGGGACTGGCGCAGCGCATGGTAGCTGGCGAAGTACCCGAGACATTACGCGACAAGCGCTTGGTGGAGCTGAATATTAACGCGATGGTCGCGGGGGCCAAGTACCGGGGTGAGTTCGAGGAGCGTGTACAGAAGGTGCTCAAGGAAGTGACCGAGCACCAGGGCGAGCTCATCTTGTTTATCGACGAGGTGCACACCATCGTTGGTGCTGGCCAGGGTGGTGGCGAAGGCGGGCTCGACGTGGCCAACGTCTTCAAGCCGATGATGGCGCGCGGCGAACTCAACCTGATCGGTGCCACCACGCTCAACGAGTACCAAAAGTACATTGAAAAGGATGCCGCGCTGGAGCGTCGCTTCCAGCCGGTGATGGTGCCCGAGCCGACGGTAGCACAGACCATGATGATCCTTCGTGGTCTGCGCGACACCTTTGAAGCGCACCACAAGGTCAGCATTACGGAGGACGCGATCATTGCTGCGGCTGAGCTCTCTGACCGGTATATCACAGCACGCTTTCTCCCCGACAAAGCCATCGACTTGTTGGATCAGGCCGCCGCGCGCGTGAAGCTGTCGGCCACGGCGCGCCCGGTGGCGGTGCAGGAGCTTGAATCCGAACTGCACCAATTACGCCGCGAGCAAGACTATCTGGCATCGCGCAAGCAGTATGACAAGGCTGCTGAACTTGGCAAGCGCATCGAGGTCAAGGAAGCCGAACTCAAGAAACTCGTCGAAGACTGGGAGCGTGAGCGTGCTTCGGGCAGTGCCGAGGTCAAGGCCCAGCACGTAGCGCAGATCGTGTCGCGTCTAACTGGCATCCCGGTCAACGAACTGACGGTAGAGGAGCGCGAAAAGCTGCTGCACCTGGAGCAACGGCTACACGAGCGTTTGGTGGGGCAAGACGAGGCCGTGCGGGCGGTGGCCGACGCGGTACGACTGTCACGGGCGGGGCTGCGCGAAGGCAGCAAGCCGGTGGCTACGTTCCTGTTCCTCGGCCCGACCGGCGTGGGTAAGACCGAACTCGCCAAGGCTTTGGCTGAAGCCATCTACGGCGATGAGGGGGCGCTCTTGCGCATCGACATGTCTGAGTACGGCGAACGCCATACCGTCGCACGTTTGGTAGGCGCACCTCCGGGCTATGTCGGTTATGACGAAGGCGGACAACTCACGGAAAAAGTACGTCGCAAACCGTACAGTGTGTTGCTGCTTGATGAGATCGAGAAAGCACATCCCGATGTCTACAACATTCTGTTGCAGGTCTTCGACGATGGGCGCCTTACCGATGGCAAGGGACGGGTGGTGGACTTCACCAACACCATCATCATCGCCACGTCCAACCTCGGCTCGGACATCATCCAGCGGCGCTTGAAGGCTCGCGGTGCCGCAGATGAGGAGTACGAAAAGACCAAGGCCGAAGTGATGGACGTGTTGCGCGGGCACTTCCGCCCCGAGTTTCTCAATCGCATCGATGAGATCATCGTATTCCACTCCCTGGGCAAGGAGGAGATTCGCCATATCGTCAGCCTGCAGCTCGAGCGCGTGGCGCGTAACGCGGCCAGCCAAGGGGTCACACTGACTTACGACCAGACGCTCATCGACCACTTTGCCCAAGAAGGTTACAAACCCGAGTTTGGGGCGCGTGAGCTCAAGCGATTGATTCGCAGCGAGTTGGAAACCGCGCTGGCGAGGGAAATGCTCGGTGGCGGCATCGGCAAGGACGATCATGCCAATGCACGCTGGGACGAGAAAGCTGAGCGCCTGAGCTTCGAGCGCAAGGAGCAGCCGGAGGCCGAGGCCGAGGTCGGAACGGAGAAACCTAACGAAGCCAAGACCGCCGAGGAGCCGCAAAGCGATACGGGCAAGACGGGGCGCAAGAAGAAACCGTCGAGCGGGCAAATATGATGTAGAAGTTGCGATCTGATCTGACAGTTGTTCCCGTTTCGATCGGGTCAGTTGTCAGATTAGTTCAGTGCTTGTACCTTCGTCGCACACCTCTTTTGCTTCGATCAGCGTTTGCATAGGCGGCCTGCCGCAGCACATTTTGCCCTGATGTGTGCGCTGGCCCCTGTAGTAGTCGATCCAGTCATCTAGATCCACCTGCAATTTGTCGATGGATCGGTAGATCTTGCGCCGCAATGCCACTTGGTAGAACTCCTGCAAGATGGTCTTGTGGAATCGTTTGCAGATGCTATTGGTCTGGGGGGCTTTGGTCTTGGTGTGTTTAATGTCATTAACGGCCAGGTATAGCTGGTAGTCATGCGTCTCGGCCTTGCCGCAATACTCCGCACCGCACCAATAAGGAGCGTCACCTTTGAATGAGAATCCTCAAATCTCAGCCCGATACTGTGGCCAGATTAACGAGAATGCCCATTTGGGCAGTTGGCGTCTCGATCTTGACTCGCAACTCCTCACTTGCTCCGATGAAGCCTGCCGCGTGCTCGGCCTGGATGTTGGTGCGCCAATAGCCTTCGAGCGATTCCTGCAGTGCATTCACCCTGAAGACCGCCCCCTCTTCGATAGGGCATGGGATGCTGCCATGTGCGGAAAGTCCCTTGATCTGCGGTATCGCATCGTCAGCGGAGGGCAGGTTCGCTGGATACACCTGCGGGCAACATTCAAGGGCGACGCCTCTGGTCGGCCCAGAGCGGCAGACGGGACGGTAGAGGACATCACCGATCTCAAGAGGGTCGAGCAGGCGCTGAACTCTATGCGCCGACAGCGAGAAGAGTTGGCCAGCCACGTTCCCGGTATGCTTTACCAATACCGTCTTCGTCCGGACGGCAGCTCGCACTTCCCTTATGCCAGCACGAGAATACAGGAAATATACGGGGTTGCACCGGAGGATGTTGTTGAAGATGCCACTCCTGCGTTCGCTGCGCTACATCCTGAAGACCGCGACCGTGTGCATGAAACCATACAGGCGTCGGGGCAGTCACTCGCGCTTTGGCATGACGAGTACCGAGTGCAGTTTCCAGACGGTCGGGTGATCTGGGTCGAAGGCGAGGCGTCGCCTGAAGCCATGCCTGATGGGAGCATCCTCTGGCACGGCTATATCCATGATGTCACCTCACGCAGAAGATCCGCGGAAGAGCTTCGCCTTGCGGCTAAAGTTTTTGAGCACGCAGGAGAGGGCATCCTCGTTACGGACGCTCAAGGCCACATTGTCAACGTCAATCGGGCGTTTTCCGTGATCACTGGTTATGCGCGGGAGGAAGCAATGGGGCAGACACCTCGTCTGCTCGAGTCCGATCGCTATGACGATGAGTTCTATCAGACCGTTTGGCAGGCTCTGCGTGAGCACGACTATTGGCACGGAGAGCTCTGGTGCCGACGCAAGAACGGCAGTCAGTTTGCCGCGCTGCTGACGATCAGTGCAGTCCCGGATATGCGGGGCAATATCGAGCATTACGCAGCCATGTTTTCCGACATCACAGCGCTGAAGGAGAACCAGCAACAGCTTGAACGCGTTGCTCATTACGACCTGCTCACCGGCTTGCCCAATCGACTATTGCTTGGAGACCGCCTTAAGCAGGCCATTCGTCAGACACGTCGGCGTGGCATGCACCTGGCGGTTGTCTTCATCGATCTGGATGGATTCAAGAAGGTCAACGACCAGCACGGCCACGCAGTCGGCGACAAATTGCTTTCCGTCCTGTCCAGGCGTATGACGCAGGTGTTGCGCGAAGACGATACCTTGGCCCGTCTTGGTGGTGATGAGTTTGTCGCTATTCTGGTCGACCTGCCGGATATTTCCGTCAGCGTACCGATTCTCGATCGCCTGATCGAGGTGGCTGTACAGCCCGTACCGATTGGTGACGCACTGTGCGAGGTGAGCGCGAGTATCGGTGTGAGCTACTACCCACAAGGCGAAGATATCGACGCCGACCAACTGCTGCGTCAGGCAGATCAGGCTATGTATCGTGCCAAGCAAGCCGGCAAGAATCGATATCACGTTTTCGATACGGAGAAGGATCGTACGCTGCGCACCCGTCACGAAGGATTTGACAGCATAGAGAATGCACTTGCCAATGGGCAGTTTCTGCTTTATTTCCAACCTAAGGTCAACATGCGCACCGGTGAGGTGCTGGGCGCCGAAGCCTTGATCCGCTGGCAACATCCGACGCGTGGCTTGTTATCTCCTGCCTCCTTCATACCCATCATTGAGAACCATCCGCTCGGGATTGACGTGGGGAAATGGACCATCGAGGCTGCGCTGACCCAGATCGAAGTTTGGCGCAAGGCCGGCCTTCATGTCCCGATCAGCGTGAATATCGGTGCGCGGCACTTGCTGCAACCGGACTTCATCATGCATCTCCGGGGTATGTTGTCACGACATCCCGGCGCCCAGCCGCAAGACCTTGAACTGGAAATCCTCGAAACCAGCGCCGTGGAGGACTTCGTTCAAGTGTCTCAGTTGATGACGCTGTGCGAGCGGATGGGATTGCGTTTTGCCCTCGACGATTTCGGCAGCGGCTATTCATCGCTGACCTATCTGAAGCGCCTGCCCGCGCACCTGCTCAAGATCGACCAAGGTTTTATACGCGACATGCTCGAGGATCCGGACGATATCGCCATCCTGGATGCGCTACTGGCACTGGCAAGGTCGTTTGGCAGGAACTGCATAGCGGAGGGAGTCGAATCCATTCAGCATGGTGAAATGCTGCTGCGTATGGGATGCGAGTGGGGCCAGGGTTATGCCATCGGGCATCCGATGCCGGCGCATGAATTCGAGCAATGGCTACACACCTGGCAGGTACCCTTATCCTGGAAGGGATTCAAACCTGACAGTCGCTCCGCGCTGCCCGTGCCGTTCACATACGTCGACCACCGGGTCTGGATTTCCCAGATGATCGACTATCTGTCAGGTAAGACCCAAGTGCCGCCTCAACCCGAAGCACTCCAATACTGGCGGGATCAAAGTGGCCGCCCTACGTTCTTCGGCAAGGATCCTGATGATCAGGTCGATGTCCTGCATCAGAGCATCCAGCAGTTAGCGCACACCCTGAGTGAAATGAAAAATGCCGGCCGTGTCGAGGCATTGAGGGCTGGCATCGACAAGTTGCAACATTTGCAGGCGGATCTGCTGGGATTGCTGCCGCCAGATCAGAAGCCGGATTGATGCCATGCATGGGACAAAGGGTTGACGTGCAAGAGGCTGATCCACCCATCGGCGGCGCCACGGGCGCGCAGGACACTATGCGCTGGGTGGCTTCGCAATTGCCTCGGCAATCCAGGTGTAATCGAGTCGTCTTCTCGGACTCCCCGTTCCATTAACGTTTCATTGAAAGAGAGAGCAACGCTTATGCATAAGGAATCTGGCCACACGGCCCTTGACGAGATGCGCTCCCAGTGGCGGTTGATGACGGTTTACGAGCGCTTCGAGCAGGTCGTCGCCCTCGTTCTGTCGGCGGTAATTGCCGTCATCATCGTGGTGTCGCTGTTCCAGCTCATCGCCATCGTCTTCACGCTGCTGGTCCTCGATGCCTTCAATCCCCTGGATCACAAGGTATTCCAAAGTGTGTTCGGCATGATCATGACGCTCTTGATCGCGATGGAGTTCAAGCATTCCATCGTGCGCGTGGCGCTGCGTCGGGACAGCATCATCCAGGTCAAGACCGTGATCCTCATCGGTCTGATCGCGCTGGCGCGCAAGTTCGTGATCCTTGACCCCGAGGCGAGCCCCGCAAAGATAGCCGCGCTGGCAGGCGCCACGCTGGCTCTGGGTGCGACCTACTGGCTGCTGCGCAAGCGCGGCGACCGCGCCGCCGAGACCTCTGAGCATGACCCGTCATCATCCCAGTGATCCGCGCACGGCGCTGTTGCAACACCGCTGGCTCAACCGCCTGCAGACCGGGCTGTTGGTCCTGACCCTGGTCGGGATCGCAGCCGCAGCAGGGAGACTGTCGTTTGGGGAAGGCGGCCTGTGGCTCGCGCTGTTTGCCGTTGCAGGTGCGTTGCTGCTGGAACCGGTAGCCGTGTCGGCGCTGAGCTTGCGCCTGTACCGCGTACGGGCCTTGCACCCGCAAGAAGCGCCCGAGATTTGGGCCATGTTGCGCGAACTGTCCGCCCGTGCCGGTTTGTCCGCCACGCCGGTGCCGCACTACGTGCCCAGCGGCATCGTCAATGTCAATGCCTTTGCCACCGGCTCCAGGCGCCTTGCCTCCATTGCCTCCATTGCCCTCACGGATGGTCTGCCCGGCTGGGGAAATCCCGAGCCGTCTTGGTTGCGCACGCATACGGCGGCAGAGGATCGTATCGCGCGCCTGATGGAGTTGGCGCCTCAGCCATCGCAGACCCTGCCGTTCCAAACGGATTATCTCGTGCCAAGGTCGTTCGCCCCGATGTGCCCACCACGCCGGGGCCTGAGCGGCCTTTGGCGCTAAATCACTCGAAGGAGCCTCCGTCATGTCTTCCCCCGGTCCTTACCCACAACGCCCAGCTCCGGATCATTTCGTCCGGCGGTGGCTCGTCATCACTGCGTGCGTTGCAGCACTCATGCTGTTTTGGCAATTCCTGCCCGCCATCGAAGCCTGGTTCAGCCCGCGCCAAGCCGCTGAGCGCACCGTCACGCCGCGTGGCGATCTGGCCGCTGACGAACAGGCCACCATCGAGTTGTTCGAGAAATCCCGGGCATCGGTGGTCTACATCACGACGTCCCAACTGGTACGAGATGTCTGGACGCGCAACGTCTTTTCTGTGCCGCGCGGCACGGGTTCGGGTTTTATCTGGGATGACGCCGGTCATGTTGTTACCAACTTTCATGTGATTCAGGGGGCGTCGGAGGCCACGGTCAAACTGGCCGACGGCCGCGATTACCAAGCCGCGCTGGTCGGAGTGAGTCCGGCACACGATATCGCGGTGCTCAAAATCGGCGTCGGCTTCCAGCGCCCGCCCGCCGTTCCGGTCGGCACCAGCGCAGACCTCAAGGTGGGACAAAAGGTGTTCGCCATCGGCAACCCCTTCGGCCTGGATTGGACACTCACCAACGGCATCGTGTCCGCGCTAGATCGATCGCTGCCCGGAGAATCTGGCGGAGTGACCATCGAACACCTGATTCAAACCGATGCCGCTATCAACCCCGGCAACTCGGGTGGGCCGTTGCTCGATTCCGCCGGCCGCCTGATCGGCATCAACACAGCGATCTACAGCCCTTCCGGTGCATCGGCTGGGATTGGCTTCGCCGTACCGGTGGACACGGTCATGCGTGTGGTGCCACAACTCATCAAGACAGGAAAATACATCCGCCCGGCGCTTGGGATCGAGGTAGACGAGCAGCTCAACCTCCGATTGCAGGCACTGACCAGTACCCAAGGCGTGTTCGTGCTCCGTGTCGCCCCTGGCTCAGCGGCGCAAAAGGCGGGCCTGAGCGGTATCACCGTTGGCCCCGAAGGCATCGTGCCGGGAGACCGTATCACAGGCATAGGTGGCGCTCCCGTCGACGATGTCGCCAAGCTGCTCGCACGGCTTGACGACCAAAAGGTAGGGGACGTGGTTGTCTTGTCAGTTGAGCGGGCCGGTAAGCCAAGGGAGGTGCGCGTGGAGTTGCAGCCTGGCGCCTGATCTGAAGTAGAGAACTTCTGGGGATCGGTAAAAAATAACGATGGATGCATCAAGTATTCGAGCCGCAGAAACTTGATGCCCTACACTTTGGTTGCCAAGGCTTTTTGCTTTTGGGCTCGGACCTCTTCTTGCGCTAGTCCTTACATCGGCAGCAGCCAGCAGCTCAGTTCTCGACGCACAGCAGAAGATCACGCTTGCATCTTGAGCCGCCGGTAAGTAGCGGCGGGCTGCCGTTCGCGGCCTAACCGTCACCTCAGGGCGTCTTACAGATAACCGTTATCCGATTGCCCGCAGTTTTACCAAGCCAAGGGCAGCTGACACTGGCGGTGCGCAGAATTACAGCGGTGTCTCGAGGGCCTGCTGCCCTAGATTGCGACCAGGAATTTCCGAACCTGACTGAACTCGATATGGGAGGATAGCGCGGCCTCGGCACTACTTGAGCCGGAGACGATGTACGAGTTCGGCGGGCGGCGGAGCAAACCGAGGCAACTTATCAATTAAAGATCGTGATGGCGCACAACACTCGGTAGACGCCATAGATTCACAGCTTCGCAAGATCGAAGGGCAGAGCCTTGGGTATAAAGTGGCTCGTTTCTTCGATCTTCTGGGGCGGTGATTTACGCGACCTGCAGTGTCGGATAGTCTGTATAGCCCTTGGCGCCACCTGCGTAGAACGTGTTGGAGTCAGGCGCGTTCAGCGGTGCCTTGGCCCTGATGCGTGCGGGCAGGTCCGGATTAGCCAGGAAGGCGGTGCCAAAGGCCACAGCGTCAAGCTTACCTTCGGCAATAGCTGCCTCTGCCTCATCAGCGCTGTAACCCATATTGCCCACCAACACACCCTTGTAGTTTTCACGCGCTACGGGCATGACATCAGCCTTCTGCACGCCGAAGAAATCGGCGCGCATCACGTGCAGGTAGGCCAGCTTGAAGGCATTGAGCCTATCGGCCAGGAAGCCGATGAGGGCCAGCGGGTCACTGTCTTTCATGCTGTTGAAGCTGTTGAGAGGCGACAGGCGCAGGCCCACACGTTCGGAGCCGATCGCCTGGGTCACGGCAGTGAGTACCTCGAACAGCAAACGTGCACGGTTTTCCAGCGGTCCGCCGTAAGCATCGGTGCGCTGGTTGGGCGTGTCGCGCAGAAACTGGTCAATCAGGTAGCCGTTGGCGCCGTGTACTTCCACACCATCAAAGCCGGCGGCAATGGCGTTGCGTGCGCCTTGAGCAAAGGCAGCCACGATGCCGGGAATCTCTTCGACGGTCAGGGGGCGGGGCACCGCGTGCGGCACCTTGCCTTGGGGCGTGTGGATCTCTCCCTCAATGGCGGTGGCGCTGCTGGAGACAATGGGGGCGCCATCGGCAGCGCCAGGGTAGGCTGCGCGGCCAGCGTGCCAGATCTGCATGAAGATGCGTCCGCCCTTGGCGTGCACCGCGTCGGTCACCTGCCTCCAGGCTGCAATCTGCGCGTCGTTGTAGATGCCAGGCTCATTGACGAAGGCCGATGTACCGGGCGCCACCATGGTGCATTCGGAAATCAGCAGGCCGCCGGTGGCTCGCTGGCTGTAGTACTCGGCCATCAGCGCGTTGGGCATGTGGCCAGCGTCGGCACGGGCGCGTGTCAGTGGTGCCAGAAGGATGCGGTTGGGCAGGGTGAGAGAACCTACTTGAAGTGGATTGAATAGCATGTGGATGAAAACCCAGATTAGTGAACAGAAAACAGTGGTAAAGCTAACAGTGTTCCCAATACTCAGACCTTTGAAAGGTCACTGAAGACTGCTTTGGCACGGCTGGTGCTTTTGCACCCAACGCACGATGTAGTAGACACAAGTGGGTAAGCCTTTGCTTCCGACAGTTTCGCGGCGGTCTCCAGCCGTACATGCACCAAACGCCTTTGGTCATCCACCGCGTCGCAACTCCCTGACACCCCGGCCCAGCTTGCGGCGCAACAGGGCCCGCAGGGTCACCCCATCCGAGTACCCGACCTGTGCGGCGACCTGGTCGACGCTGGCGTTCCCGGTGCGCAAGAGATGGACGGCATGCTCCACGCGCAGGTCCTGGAAATACGACAGCGGTGTCTTTCCCAAAACGCTTTGCAGCCGCCGCGCCAAGGTGCGCTCGCTTGTGCCCACGGCGCTGGCCGCCTCGGCCAGCGAGAACCCCTGCGCGAGCCGACTTCTGGCCCAGCACTCGAAGCGCTCTACCATCGGGTCGGCATGCGCAAGGTGGTCGGGAATCACGAACTCGGCTTGCGAACTGCGTGTCTCGACCAGCAGATAGCGTGCCACCAGGGCCGCTAGCGCCGGACTGCGCCCTCGGATGATGCGCAAGGCCAAGTCGACGTGGGCCAAAGCGGCACCCGCGGTGGTGAAGCGTGTCGAGTTCACGATCATGCGTGACTCGTCCAGCGCGACGTTCGGATAGCGCTGCCGAAACATCGGCCCCAGCCACCATGATGTCGTCGCACGATGCCCATCAAGCAGGCCACTCTCTGCAAGCAAGAAACTACCGGAGCAAGCGGCACCAAGGTGCGCGCCAGAGGTGGACCACTGCTGAAGCGCGGCGACCGCATCGGGCACATCGGGGCGTGTGAGTCGAGCCGAGAGCGTGTCAGGCATCTTGTCGCCAAACGCTGGCACGAGCACGACGTCTGGTTCGGGCACACCACGCGCAGTGACCACGGGCACCGTCAAGCCTTGCGCTGTTCGGATGCGACGCCGCACACCCACCAGCGTGAGCTCTATGTGCGCGGGAGCCTGTGGCAGCGATCCCGCCATCGCATTGGCTAAGCCCACTGTGTCAGTGAGCGCCGCAAGCCCCAGATCAAACACGCCATCACAAACAAGGAGGTGGAGTTTCATGGCAACAATGATATCAATGTTGTCATTATTGCCACTGGAGATGTCTGTCATGAAGACTTAGACTGCAGCCTCGTCGATCCCTTAACCTACTTTTCCATTTACCCAAAGGAATACAGCATGACCAAGCTCGCCCTGTTTGTTCGCCTCGAAGCTAAACCCGGCCAGGAGGCTGCGCTTGCCGACTTCCTGGCCAGCGCACTGCCGCTCGCCAATGCCGAGTCCGGCACCACGGCCTGGTTCGCATTGAAGTTTGGCCCTTCGACATTTGGTGTGTTCGATGCCTTTGCCGATGAGGCAGGTCGCCAGGCACATCTGAACGGCCAGATCGCCGCGGCCTTGATGGCCAACGCAGCGACCTTGCTCAGTTCTCCGCCCAATATCGAGAAGGTTGAGCTGCTTGCAGCCAAACTGCCTGCATGACAACTCGGCCTTGACCCAATCAGGTCACGCTGCAGGATGGGGGTCACACAGCCCTACGTGCGATCCCCACCTCCTTGCTGTCATTCTTGCAGCCTATGGATTTTCCGGCGAGAAAAGGGCAGATTCAGACCTGCCCACCCACACCCTTGAACTTCTCCACAAACGCTGCGATCTTCTGAAACACCGTCTGCTTCTTGGTCAGGTACTGCGGATTCAGCGGGCTCATCTTGGGCAGCACAGCATTCAATTCCGTTCCGCTGTCTGAGGCGAATTCACGTTTTAATGAATTGGTGATGTAGCGTTTGGCAGCTTCCACATTCAGCTTTTCTTCGTCAATCAATGCCTGTGCTTCACGCTGCTGCTCAGCCTCAGCCTCAGCCTCGACATAGCTGCTGACCGACAGGTTGTAGTCATTGCCTGCCACCTTCTCAAAAGGCACAGACTGGGCAAAGTGATCCACATGGGCCTTGCTGTCAAACACGGCCATGATCTGCTCGATGTGTTCATCCAGCAGCACGTTGTTGTTGGTCTCTTTCTTGAACAGACCGCTGGCATCAATGAACTGGGTGGTGGTGTCGGTCTTGCTCTTGGACAGCACCAGAATGTTCACGGCAATCGTGGTGCCAAAGAACAGATTGGGTGACCGCCTCGGGGGCTGGGACGTCTGCGGTAACCCCGCTGAGCCTGCAAGCCTTCTTGCTTGAGCAGCTTGGCCACCCGGTGTTTGCTGCACCGCTCGCCCAGGTCACGCATGTCCAGGGTGAGTTTGCGGTAACCGTACACCCCACCGCTTTCCAGCCAGGCGTGTTTGAGCAAACCCAGTAACCTGCGGTCGTCCTGGGCACGGGCACTTTGCGGTTGCGTCTTCCAGGCGTAGTATCCGCTGGGGTGCAGCCGCAAAACACGGCACATGCCTCGCACGCTGTACAGAGCTTGGTGCTGAGCGATGAATGCGTACTTCAGCGGGACTGCCGCGCGAAGTACGCCGCCGCTTTTTTTTAGGATGTCACGCTCCTCGGTGACCCGTTTGAGCTCGGCCTTCAGGCTGCGCAGTTCATCGCTTTGGCTCAGTTGCTGGGTGCGTGCTGCCAGTAGCATTTGGCGTTCACGCACCCATTTGTACAGGCTGTGGGTGCTTACGCCCAGGCGGTTGGAGACATCGGCCACGCTGTGGCCGTGGTCAAGGATTTGTTTGACCGCCTCGGTCTTGAATTCTTCGGGGTAACGTTGACTGCTCATACTGGCTCCTATTGGACAGGAAATAGGAGGCTCTTGACTGTCTACAAAATCCTGGGCGATTCACAATGGGTAAGCCTTCTCGGTGCATCTGCTTCCAAACTTTGACGGCACCATACACCTGCCAATTAGCGTGCCACACCCGTTGAATATGACTGCAACGTTCTTCATCCGATTGGCTGCGCTTGCAGCGCAGCCACGGGCAGTTTCTTTGTTGAACCCTGCGCCTGTAGCCCGATGGGGCAATTTGCAGCAACCTGCAAATTGGCTCGACCCCATAGGCATCACGGTACCTATCTACGAAGTCAATCAGCTCTTGATGCGACGGTCCAGCTCCGCCTGTGCAAAAAAAAGCGCTCGCAGCCTTGAGGATGTCATTGGCTCGGCGCAGTTCCTTGTTCTCTCGCTCCAGTTGCTTGAGTCGCTCACGTTCATCCGTGGTCAACCCTGGCCGTTGGCCTGCATCTATTTCTTTGCGCTGCACCCATCCATGCAGGGTGCTAACAGAGCAGCCAATCTTGGGGGCTATCGATTCACATGCACCCCACAGTGATGCGTAATCCGTTTGGCATTCCTGCACCAAACGTACGGCACGTTCACGTACCTCTGGGCTAAAACGAGCAGCTTTAGTGTTCATGACTCAATCCTCTCAGGAGTTGAGCCTCCACGGAAGCCGGTGTGATTCACTGGATTGAGATAGGCCTTTTAGAGTTCTCTACCTCAACAAGAAAAGGTCGCTCCTGCAGGCTCGTGAGTCCATCGCAGTTGATTGCCTTTCGCCAGAAATACCTGCCACTTGCCGACCTTGCACATGCCATGGAGTCCAAGCCATCGTACTTGGCTCACCAGCTAGAAGGCATCGAAATTCTGGGAGCAAAAGTGCTACCTAATGGCACGAAAAGAGGCGCTCTTTTACCCCTCAAAGAGCTTGGCAAATTCGCGGTTTCAGGACTGCTGAACCAAAAGTCGTTGTTTCAATAGTAAAGCCCCTTAAAGACATGGGCGAGAGGACCCCAGCGGTACTTGAACCTGCTACTAGTCGATTCAGACCATACTTACATGAGCTGAAACAATTTTCCAGCCTTCATCTAGCTTCACCCAAGTTTGAGTTTGAAACCCATGCAGGTCCGTGTCTGTGCGCTGAAACTCACACATTGCTATAACAGTATTGTCAAAAAATTCAGTCAGCCGAACATTGATCAGCTCACGAGTGAAGTCTGGGACAGGAACGCTTTTTCGGTACTCAACTAATGCCTCATAGCCCAGTTGTTTGTCACAAACCCCATAACGGGTAACAGCTGGATCCGCCCAAAAAAAACTGTTTAAGGCATCGATATCATTCGCCATTAGTGCTTTTTCATATGAATAAAAAAGCTCTGTAACCTCTTCAATAGCAGTTTTCTTAGTTTTCATCTGATCAATCTTGGGAAGCGTAAGAATGAAGTGCTGATAGGACCTCTGTACTTGCTGCAGTCCAACCGACAATTGCACCCTGAGCTCGCACCATCTCCAACGTCGCTTGCTTGAAATGAGGAAAGTAACTGTCTGTCGCATCTTCAACTAGCAAACAAACATAGCCCCGATCATTAGCCTCTCGCATCGTAGTTTGCACACACACTTCTGTAGTCACCCCTGTAAACAGCAGATGGGTGATGCCCTGGGCTTGTAAGAAATCATCCAGAGCTGTCGCATAAAACGCCCCCTTGCCAGGTTTATCAATGATGATTTCTCCATCAATTGGCGTTAGCTCAGGCACGATGGCGTGGCCCGCTTCGCCCTGAATCAAAATTCGCCCCATTGGACCAATGTCACCAATACGTAAGTCGGGTTGCCCTCGCAAACGCTTGGCATCTGGACAATCACTCATATCCGGCAAATGACCTTCTCTGGTGTGCACTACACACCCACCCTGGTGTCGCCATGCTTGCAGCAATGTTTGCAAGGCAGGAATGATGGCTTGCAAAGGAGTAACGTCGTTACCAAGCGAGGCACCAAAGCCACCAGGCTCCACAAAATCGCGCTGCATGTCGATGATCACCAATGCGGTGCGCGATAGTTCAAACTCGAACGCAGACGGTAAAGCCGCCGATACGATGTGCGTCATGCAGCCTCCGCAATGTTGTGGTTGCCATGGTCACCGGCCATGTAGCTACCCAAAACATGACGATCTGCATTGGCGGCATCACAAGCGTGCACAATGCGACCTTCGCTCATCACTACTACCCGATCTGCCAAGCTGAGCAACTCATCCAAGTCTTCACTGATGAGCAAGACGGCACCACCTTGATTGCGCACTTCCATAATGCGGCCATGAATTTCTGAAACGGCTGCAAAATCCAACCCAAACACCGGATTGGCCACTAATAGCACGCGCACTTCACCATCTAGCTCGCGCGCCAAAACGGCACGCTGCACATTGCCTCCCGACAGGGATGCAATCGGCGCGTCTTCACCTTGAGTTTTCACGCCGTACTCAGAGATCAACGCTCGCGCACGCTCGCGCAACACACCGCGACGCAACCACCCACCTATGGCAGCCGGTGTCTGATCAAATCTGCGCAAACCCATATTCAAGGCCACGCTGAGTTCACCCACACACGCATTTCGCAACGGCTCTTCTGGCAGACTGCGCACGTTCATGCGTTGGTTTTGGTCACGACGCGCCAAGTAAGCCTCATCATCAATCCAGACCTTACCGGACGTTCTTTCTCGTTGGCCAACCAATGCTTCCATTAGTTCGCGTTGGCCATTGCCTGAAACGCCGGCCACACCCACGATTTCACCGACTTTGACAGACAAGCTCAAGTCTTGTACGGCACGCTCACCGCGGTCCCCCATCACATGCAGCGCCTCAATGCGCAAACGCGTTAACGCATCTGGGTGAGGCTTGCGCACCCAGCCACTGGTAGCGGTCCCGTCGATACTGGGAGCTGGCTTTTCAGCATCCGCCACAGCAGCCAAATTAGCTTGTCCCATCATCTCAGCGCCCAATTGCTCTGGCGTGACATCAACCACGCAGTGGCTGCCCATGAGACGACCACGGCGCAGCACACTAACATCATCAGCCACTGACATCACTTCACGGAATTTATGCGTGATCAAAATGATGGTCACATCACCCGCATGTGCACGGTCGCGCAACACACCCAGGACTTCGTCAGCCTCTTGCGGAGTCAGCACCGAAGTGGGTTCATCGAGAATCAACAAGCGTGGTTTCAAAAACAGTTGCTTGAGAATTTCGAGCTTTTGTTTTTCACCCGCCGAAAGGTCCATGGGACGCGCATCCAAGTCGAGCTTGAACGGCGTGGTAGCCATGAAATCTTCTAGCTCAGCACGCACTTTCTTCCAAGGGATCACCGCAGGCAACTCACCTCTGCCCAACAACAGGTTCTCAGCCACGGTCATGCCTGGCACCACGGTGAAGTGCTGGTAGACCATACCGATACCTAACTCACGCGCTACTACCGGTGAGGTGATCGCTTTCTCCCGACCATCCACCAAAATCGCACCTTCATCCGGTTGGTGATAGCCCACTAAGGCTTTCACCAAAGTGCTTTTTCCAGCACCGTTCTCGCCCAACAAAGCGTGCACCGTACCAGGACGTACATTCAAAGAAACCCCACCCAGCGCCGTAAAGGCACCAAAGCGCTTAGTGAGTTCATAGGTAGACAAGGCCAGCGCACTCATGCTGTTGCTCCTGCTTAGAAAGCCTTCAGCGCGGCAATTACCGCTTCTGAATCAGCCACTGCGCCAAACACACCACCTTGCATCTTGATCATGCTGAAAGCGGCTGCGTGATTGCCTGAATCGGTGGCACCGGTGCAGTCGGTCAACATCACGCACTCAAAACCACGGTCATTGGCCTCACGCATGGTTGTATGCACACACACATCAGTGGTGATGCCAGTGAGGATCAGGTTGCGAATACCACGGGTGTGGAGAATCATCTCTAGATCGGTTGCGTAAAACGAGCCTTTTCCTGGTTTGTCGATAATGGGCTCACCATCAACGGGATACAACTCGGGGATGATGTCCCAGCCAGGCTCACCACGTACCAGAATGCGGCCGCAAGGGCCCGCATCACCAATGCCCACGCCATTCGTGCCAATCTGACGCGAACGCCAGCGCTTGTTGGTGGGCAAATCACTCAGGTCAGGACGATGACCTTCACGGGTATGGATCACATGCATCCCCACGCGACGTGCCTCTGTCAGCAAACCCTTAATGGGCTCTATCGGCGCACGCGTGGCCGAGATGTCATAGCCCATCTTGTCAACGTAGCCGCCTTCTCCGCAGAAGTCGGTTTGCATATCAATGATGACCAGCGCCGTGTTGTCTGGACGAAGGTGTCCGTCATAAGGCCAGTTGTAAGGTTGTGCGTTCACAAAATTCGTCATGCTCACTCCTTGGCGTCTGCTGCACGCTCTTGAGGTGTCAAAAGATTCGGTACATTGCCCACATAAGTTCGAGTGGGGGCAGCAAAGCCACACGATTGCCCATCGGTGTACACAACCTTGTCTTCCCATGGAAGCTGGAACTGACCGTTGACCATGTCATGCATGAAGGTATAAGGGCAGTCTTGCGCACCACCTTTCACTGCCACATAACCGCGGTGGTAAAGCTGGTAAATGTTGTTTTCAACGGCCCAGTGCTCACGTGCTTCGCGGATCAAATCTGGGCGAATTTCAGCGCACACGATTTCATCAGGACGACTGCCTCCTTGCACCATCACCGTGCCGTCGAAGTTGCAGACCATGGCCTCTCCCATCGAATCGAAGGTGCCATCGCTGCCACACAGACACACACTGGCCGTGACCATCAGGTTTTGGAATGCATTAGCTTGGTTGGTGATTTGCCAAGAATGACGAATCGGTGCCGTATAGCCTGCAGTGCGCAACATCACCTCGGCACCCTTGTACGCGCACTCACGCGCCATCTCTGGGAACATCCCATCATGGCAAATGATCAATGCCAGTTTCACACCCTTCGGACCCGTGATCACGGGGATACCCATGTTGCCGGGCTCCCAAGCCTCAACAGGGATCCAGGGGTGATATTTACGGTAATACAGCTTCAGCTCACCCTGGTCATCAATGATGATGCCAGTGTTGTAAGGATTGCCCTCAGGGTTCTTCTCCATGATCGAGAAACAGCCCCAAATCTTGTGCTCGACACAAGCTGCTTTGAAAGCTGCCACTTCAGGGCCATCCAGACTCACCATCAGCTCATCGGCCGTGCTCATCGACAAGCCATGCAAGGCATACTCGGGAAACACCACCAAGTCCATGCCGGGATAGCTACGACGCGCTTTACCCACCATATCCACAATACGCTGTGTTTGTGAAGCCACTTGTTCAGGGGTCTCAACCACCGGCAATTGCAACTGCACCAAACCCAACACCAAACCATTGGGCGTCTTGTTCAAACCACTCAAGCCACTCATTACTTCACTCCTTCTTGATGCACCGCGATCAGCGCGCCAACTTCAACTCCATAGGGGCACCTTGCAGCGAACGCTTCGGGCTGCAGCTACACAACAAGATCAACAAGGTCAAGGCATAAGGCATGACATTGAAAAGGTGGTAGCCAGCACTGATGCCAACAGATTGCAAAGCTGGGCCCACTGCACCAGCACCACCAAAGATCAATGCTGCACCCAAGCAGTGCATCGGACGCCAACGCGCAAAAATCACCAGCGCCACCGCAATCAACCCCTGTCCACTCGACAGACCTTCGTTCCAGCTACCTGGGTAGTACAACGACAGCGATGCACCTCCAATGCCGGCAATGAACCCGCCTACCGTGGTTGCTAAGACACGCACAGTGTTCACCGAGTAACCCAAGGCTCGTGCGGCATCGGTGCTATCACCAGCCATGCGCAAGATCAAACCCCAACGCGTGTGCTTGAGCATCCATGCCATCAGCACCGCCAAAACCACTCCAATAGGGAACAAAGCGTTGATGCGCAGAGCTGATTGCACTTGTGCTGAATCACTCCAAGCACCCAATTCAATCGATGGAATTTGCACGGCCTGCGGTTGGATCAAGCTTTTGCCGAAATAGAACGCCAACCCCACACCTAATAACATCAAGGCAATACCGGTGGCGATATCACTAACTTTAGGCAGTGAGCACAAAAAACCGTGCAGCATGGCCAACAAAGCACCACTGAAACCTGCGGCCAACACGCCAATCCAAGGTGATCCACTGATATAGCTCCCACCAAAACCTGCCATGGCAGATAGCACCAGCACACCCTCGAGCCCTAAGTTCACACGGCCTGTTTTTTCGGTGAGACACTCACCCAAACTCACGAACAAAAATGGTGTGCCTACTCGGATGGCGCCACCCAACACAGCAATCAACACATCCATCCAAATCGATATGTCTGTCATACAGCCTCCGCACGCAGCGCACCACGCTGAGCTAGCTTCGCGGCCAAACGCCCACGCAAAGCTTCTACCGCCAAGATCAGCACAAATGCAAAACCTTGCAGCACCAATACCGATGCATCAGGCAAATCCAGGCGACGCTGCAACATGCTGCCTGCTGCACCAAAACCACCGAACAACACTGCTACAGGAATGATCGCCAGTGGGTTGTGACGTGCCACGAACGACACCAAGATGCCCGTATAGCCCAGGCCTGCAATCAAGGACGCATTGGCCGCGTTGTGTACTGCAACCACTTCAATGCCACCGGCTAAGCCTGCTGCAGCACCACCCAAAGCGCAGGCAGTGGTCACCAAACGTCGACTGGGCAAACCCACCAAACGTGCAGCACGGGCATTCCCGCCTACCACCCTGGTGGCAAAACCATGGGTTGTCCCAAACAACCAAATACCTGCGATCACACAAACCACAGCACCCCAAACCAAACCCCAATGCACGTCCTGACCAGGAATCAACCCCATCAACACGTCTTCTGACAAAGGTAACGTCGATGGTTTATTCAAACTTTCTGGATCGCGCATTGGCCCCTCCACCAAATGCTTGAACAGCCCAACAGCCAAATACCCCATCAACAAGGAGCTGATGGTTTCATTCACACCGCGGTACTGCTGCATGACCCCGACCAAACCAATCCACAAACCACCAGCTAAGGCAGCTGCTGCCAAAACCGCTGCCGTGCCCATTGAACCAGAGGAGGGGTCTACCAAATAAGGTAACCCAGCAGCTGCCAACCCACCCAATACCAACGCTCCTTCACCGCCGATCACCGTGAGGCCCGCCTGAATCGGCAAGGCCACACACAAAGCCGTCAACATCAAAGGTGCCGCCCGCTGCAAAGTGTTTTGCCATGCGAAGGAATCACCAAAGGCTCCCTTGAACAGTAAAGTCCATGCCTCTACCGGATCGGTGCCGCCAAACCAGACGAATACACCGAACATCAGCACAGCCCCTACCAAAGCCAGTAAAGGCAGCACCACACTGTCAAAAACAGCGACCCAACGTGGAGCGTTCATGACCCCTCCTCTCCTTCTCGGCACCTAGCCTCAAACCTTGCCGATGACGCCTTCAACCAGATAGTTCATCTGCTCCAGCACAATGTCGGTTTGGTGAATTGACGTTCCCTTGGGCACTACTACCTTGCCGGTGTTGTCCTTCAGCCCGTCCTTAAAAATGCTGAATTGGTCTTTCAACATTAGCGCCTTGACTTCATCAGCTTGCTTGCGTGCACCTTCTGTGACCATGGGGCCGTAAGCAGAGGTCTTCACATAACCTTCTTTCAACCCACCGCGCAGGAAGTTGGGATGTGGCTTGCCAGTACGAGCCGCTTCAACGATTTGCTTGTAAGGTGTGACCCAGTTCCATTCAGCACCGGTCAGGTAGGCGTTGGGAGCCAACTTAGCCTGACTGGCGTGGTAGCCACAGACGAACTTGCCACGGCGGGCTGCTGTCTCAACAATCACTTTGGGCGAATCCACGTGCATGGTGAAAACGTCCACACCTTGGTCAGCTAGGCTGTTGGTGGCTTCAGCCTCTTTCACAGGCATCGACCAATCCCCAGTAAAAACTACCGAGCAAGTGATGTCAGGGTTGACCGAGCGTGCGCCCAGCGTGAACGCATTGATATTGCGCAGCACTTGTGGAATCGGCTTGGCAGCAATGAAGCCAATCTTCTTAGACTTACTCATGTGACCAGCGATCACACCGTTCAGGTACTGACACTCTTCGATGTAACCAAAGTAGCTGCCGACCATCTTGGGGTGCTTGCTCTCATCCCACAAACCGCCGCAGTGCGCGATGCGGGTTGTTGGGTTCTTCTTGGCTACTTCCAGCACATGGGGATTGAAGTAACCAAAAGAGGTCGGGAACAACAACGTGGCGCCATCTTGAGAAATCATCCCCTGCATGCTTTTTTGAGCCGCTTGGGTTTCAGGTACGTTTTCTTCACCAACCATCTTGATGCCAGGCAACTTGCGAATTTCTTGCGCGGCTTCGTAGTGGGCTTGGTTGTAGCCAAAGTCATCACGTGGTCCGACATACACCATGCCGATGATGATGCTCTTTTCCGCCTGAGCAACTGCTAGACCAGAGGCACCACCAAAAGCCAACCCGGCTCCAGCTGCACTCACACCTTTAATCCAAGAACGACGATTAATTCGATCCATTGACGGCATTTACAACTCCTTGTACTGACATGGTGAAACATCGCTACACGCAGAACTCAATCAGCTGTGCGGTGCACATACCGGTATACAAGCAAGCTGTGTGCCACCTTTTCCCTCTAAGGAACTAAATACAGCTGACCCTCATAGGCATTACTTAACTTGCCTCCAAGCTCTTGGCATACAAACTGCTTGTTAGCAACATCTTGTATACATATAGGTATTCATCATGTTGGTAGGAACATTCGACGATTGGAAGCGCGCATACAACGAGGGGGCCGACCCAGCTGAACTGCTGGAGCAGCAGCGCCAAGCCTGTAAGAGTGATGACACGGCATGGATATCCATCGCAACACCAGAGCTTTTGCAAGCTCAAGTACAGGCATTGGTAGCACTTGAAACAGCCGTAGGCCGGGATCAACTTCCCTTGTATGGCATTCCCTTCGCTGTAAAGGACAACATTGACGTTGAAGGCTTTACAACCACTGCCGCTTGCGCTGAATTCGCTTACCGAGCCACGGGTGACGCCTTTGCAGTCAAGCGACTAAAGCAAGCAGGGGCTATCGTGATGGGAAAAACCAATTTGGACCAGTTTGCGACTGGCTTAGTTGGTACACGATCTCCTTACGGTATCGTCCCCAACACCTTTGATGCCAGTCTCATTTCAGGCGGCTCTAGCTCTGGATCGGCATCAGTTGTTGCGCGTGGCCTGGTTCCTTTTGCGCTGTCAACTGACACGGCAGGTTCTGGCCGGGTGCCCGCAGCCTTCAATCAAATAGTAGGACTTAAGCCCACTCCTGGTGCAGTCAGTGGCACTGGTCTGGTGCCTGCATGTCGTACCTTGGATTGCATTGGTGTATTGGCTCTCAATGTCGCTGACAGTGCCTTGACGATGTCACTCATGGAAGGGCCAGATGCAGAAGACGGCTACTCGCAAGTGCGTCCTGCAGTCACCAAACACAAACCACTGTCTGAATTACGTATAGCCATACCTGACACCCGCAAGCTGTCTACCGATTACGAACTCGCTTTTACTCAGTTTATTGATCGACTGAAACCACAAGCAAAAGACGTAAGCACGCTCTCTTTTGAGACTCTTTTTGAAGTAGCTAACTTGCTCTACTACGGTCCTTGGGTGGCAGAGCGCGTAGTGGGTGCACGCAGTATTTACGAGCGTAAGCCAGACGCTTTATTACCCGTAATTCGCCAAGTGCTTGATGTGTACCAACGCTTCAATGCAGCAGATACGTTTGCTGCGCAATACCGTTTGCAAGACCTCAAACGCACCGCAGAAAAAATCTGGGAAAGGTGTGATGTGTTGTGCGTACCTAGCTCACCCCGCCACCCGTCCATTGCCGAGGTTCAAGCAGACCCGATCGCAGTCAACTCTGAAATGGGCACATATACCAACTTTGTGAATTTGCTGGGGTGGTCTGCAATTGCGATTCCGGCAGCAAAATTACCAAATGGCTTGCCTTTTGGCATCACATTGATTGCCCCAGCCTGGCGTGAGCCTGACTTGGTACGCTGGGCCCAGCACCTGGAGAGCATGCATCATTTAACTGCAGGTGCTACAGGCCAATCTACACAAACTCTTGGAGCTCTACCAGCGTGGCATGTACCAACAAATGGAGATACCCTTGAATTAGCAGTTGTAGGTGCGCATTTGCGCGGGATGCCGTTGAACCATGAGTTGTTAGAGTGCGGCGCCAGTTTCTCGCACGCTACTACCACTTCGAGCAGCTATCGACTGTATGCATTGCAAGGTACAGTGCCTGCAAAACCCGGATTAGCACAAGCTGCTAATGGTGCACCGATTGCGGTTGAAGTGTGGAATATGCCGATTACACACTTTGGTCGTTTTGTGGCGGGTATTCCTGCACCCTTAGGTATTGGCAGCGTAACTCTTGCAGATGGACGCACCGTAAAAGGATTCATCTGTGAAGGTGCGGCACTTCAAAATGCCGTTGACATCACTCACTTCGGCGGATGGCGCGCATACCGAATGGCCCAATAAGACACGAAGGGCAATGAATGCCGTGCACACCATGTGTGAAGCACGGCGTAATTACGCTAATGAATAACTACAACGGAGACAAGATGGCATCCTCTAGCCTTGCAAACCAAGCCTATGACAAGCTACGACAAGCTCTTGATGACTACGAGTATTTACCTGGAGACAGATTCAGCGAGAACGAAGTTGGCACCAAACTTGGAATGAGTCGTACACCAGTACGTGAAGCTTTGGTCCGCTTACAGCGCGAAGGCTACATAGCAGTAATGCCCAAAATGGGTTGGGTGGTAAACAGGTTAGATTTCATTGTTTTTGAGCAGCTCTACGACGTAAGGTCCGTACTGGAGTGAATCGCACCGGGTTTTGAGGAGGCCGATTGGTTTAAGTTGACACCTCTGCCGAGGTGTCGCTGACGGCTAGTTGCCTCCAGTAGTTTGCCTCAGCTTCTGCCGGAGGGATGCCCCC
>NZ_JBANEL010000002.1:0-379911 GCF_040187735.1 Comamonas sp. w2-DMI
GCCCAGGTGCGCGACTTCGCGCCCTATGTGGCCAAGATCAAGCAGTCGGGTGCCGACACGGTGATCACGGGCAACTGGGGCTCCGATCTGGCGCTGCTGCTCAAGGCCGCCAACGATGCGGGCCTGAACGACGTCAAGTTCTACACCTATTACGCGTTCGGCGCGGGCGCGCCCACGGCCATGGGCGCCCAGTCCGACGGCAAGGTCTATGTGGTGGGCTACGGTCACTACAACATGGGCCCGCCCATCCAGCCGCTGATGGCCGAGTTCAAGAAGAAGTTCAACGACGACCTGACGCAAAGCTCAATCTACCACGTGTTCGCGCTGCTCGATGCGGCCTTCGTGAAGGCCGGAACCACCGATCCGCTCAAGGTGGCCGCCACGCTGGAAGGCATGAAGATCAAGAGCTTCAACGGCGAGGTCGAGATGCGCAAGACCGACCACCAGCTGCAGCAGGGCCTGTACATCACCAAGTGGGAAAAGGCCGGCGGCAAGTATCCCTATGACGCCGAAAACACCGGCTACACCTTCGTGCCCGTGAAGTACTACGAGCCCTATGTGGCCAGCACGCCGACCAGCTGCCAGATGAAGCGCCCGTCCTGAGCGCCTTCGCGCCGCGGCGCCGCACCGGGCCTGCTGCCGGCGGCGCCGCGCTCTTTCCTAATTGTCCGCAACGCATTTGAGAGCAAGGCACTTCGATGACGCTGGAATTCTTCACCATATCGCTGCTCAACGGCGTGAGTTACGGCCTGCTGCTGTTCATGCTCAGCTCGGGGCTGACGCTGATCTTCAGCATGATGGGCGTGCTCAACTTCGCCCACACCAGCTTCTACATGCTGGGCGCGTATTTCGCCTACACCCTGAGCGGCATCGTCGGCTTCTGGCCGGCGCTGTTCATCTCTCCGGTCCTGGTCGGCGTGCTGGGCGCGCTGTTCGAGCGCTACAGCCTGCGGCGCGTGCACAAGTTCGGCCATGTGCCCGAACTGCTGGTGACTTTCGGCCTGTCCTACCTGATCCTGGAGGTGGTGCAACTGGTCTGGGGTCGCGGCACCGTGCCCTACGGCCTGCCGCCCGCGCTGCAGGGGCCGCTGTTCACGCTGTACGGTACGCAGTTTCCCAGGTCGCGCTCGTTCGTGATGCTGGTGGCCCTGTTGATGCTGGTCGCCGTGTGGCTGCTGCTGACGCGCACGCGCATCGGCTTGGTGATCCAGGCGGCGCTCAAGAACCCCGAAATGGTGGAGGCCCTGGGCCACAACGTGCCGCGCGTCTTCATGCTGGTGTTTGGCGGCGGTTGCGCGCTGGCCGGCCTGGCCGGAGTGATCGGCGGCAATACCTATGTGACCGAGCCGGCCATGGCCGCCTCGGTGGGCTCCATCATCTTCGTGGTGGTGGTGGTCGGCGGCATGGGATCGCTGGCCGGCGCCTTCGTGGCCTCGCTGCTGATCGGCATCGTGCAGACCTTTGCCGTGGCCATCGACTGGTCGCTGGCCAGCGCGCTGACTTCCATGGGCCATGCCGTCAACGAGTCCACCTTCGGCTGGCCCGTGCTCAGGCTCACGGTCTCGCAGGTGGCGCCCATCCTGCCTTACCTGTTCCTGGTGCTGATCCTGATATTCCGCCCCAAGGGCCTGCTGGGCACACGGGGGGATTGAGCCATGTCTTCCATTCCCAAAAACCGAACGCAAACGATGAGCGCATCCATGCCATCCCCCCAAGACACGGCCGAGCAGCGCTACTACCGCTTCAAGCCGCTGAACATCGGCCGCATCGTGATCTGGAGCCTGTTCGCGCTGGCGCTCATCGTCGCGCCGCTGGTGTTCACCAGCTCCCTGGCCCTGACCATGCTCAGCCAGATCGGCTATCTGATCATCATCTGCCTGTCCTACAACATCCTGCTGGGGCAGGGCGGCATGCTGAGCTTCGGCCATGCGGTCTACACGGGCCTGGGTTCATTCATCGCCATCCACGCGATGAACAAGGCCGGCGCCGGAGAGTGGCCCATTCCGCTGGTGCTGATACCCGTCATCGGCGGCTTGGCCGGCCTGTTCTTCGCGGCGCTGTTCGGCTATGTGACCACGAAGAAATCGGGCACGACCTTCGCGATGATCACGCTGGGCCTGGGCGAGCTGGTGGCATCGATGGCGCTGATGTTCCCCGAATTCTTCGGCGGCGAGGGCGGCATCACCACGGACCGGGTCTACGGCAAGTTCTTCGGTCTGGACTTCGGCTCGGGCCTGCAGGTGTACTACCTGATCGCCGTGTACTGCTTTGTCTGCACGGCAGCCATGTTCGCCTTCACGGGCACGCCGCTGGGCCGCATGCTCAATGCCGTGCGCGACAACCCCGAGCGTGTGGAGTTCGTGGGCTACAACACCCAGCGCGTGCGCTATTTCGCCTTCATCATCGCGGGTTTCTTCGCGGGCATAGGCGGTGGCCTGGCGGCGATCAACTTCGAGATCATCACGGCCATGGACAGTGTCAGCGTGGTGCGCTCGGGCGGCTATCTGCTGTTCACCTTCCTGGGCGGCGCCACTTTCTTCTTCGGGCCCATCATCGGCGCCGTGCTGCTGGTGCTGGCTTCGGTGCTGCTGTCGGAACTGACCAAGGCCTGGCTGCTGTACCTGGGGCTGGTCTTCCTGCTGATGGTGATGTATGCGCCCGGCGGCGTGGCCGGGCTGGTCATGATGAACCTGCGGGTGGCCAAGTTCGGCCGCTTCAAGCGCCTGCTCGCACCCTATCTGGGCCTGCTCGTGAGCGCCGTGTTCGTGGTCTGCGGCGGGGCGGCGCTGATCGAGATGATCTACCACATGCAGCTCAACGCGGCGCTCGGTCCCAGCGTGTCCTTCATGGGCACGCAGCTCGATACCAGCGCGGCCGCCACCTGGGCCGTGGCGCTGGTGGTGTTCGTGGTGGGCATGGGCCTGCTGGAAGTCTTCAGGCGCTTCACCCAGCGCCGCTGGAGCCAGATCCAGGAAGACATCGAGGAAATCATGAAGAAGGGAGGGGCCTGAGCCATGTCCAGCGTCGCAATCCACAATCCGGCAGACCATGCCGCACGGTCCGCGCATGCGGCCTTGTCCGCCAAGCCCCCGTATGCGCTGGAGCTGCGGGACTTGCGCAAGAAGTTCGGCAAGACCGAGATCATCCGCGGTGCCCAGCTGGCCGTCGAGCCCGGCGAGCGCGTGGCCATCATCGGGCCCAACGGCGCAGGCAAGAGCACGCTGTTCAATCTGATCAGCGGCCGCTTCGAACCCAGCGGCGGCCAGGTGCTGCTGCACGGCCAGCGCATCGACGGCAAGAAGCCGTTCGAGATCAACCGCATGGGCCTGTCGCGCAGCTTCCAGATCACCAACATCTTTCCCAAGCTCAGCGTGTTCGAGAACCTGCGCTGCGGCGTGCTCTGGAGCCTGGGCTACCGCTACAGCTTCTGGCGCTTCCTGTCGAACCTTCACGACGCCAATGCGCGTGCCGAGGAATTGATGGAAATGATCGGCCTGCACAGAAAGCGTGACACGCTGGCCGTGAACCTGACCTATGCCGAGCAGCGTGCGCTGGAAATCGGCATCACCATCGGCGGCGGCGCCAGCGTCATATTGCTGGACGAACCCACGGCCGGCATGAGCAACAGCGAGACTGCCCATTTCATCCAGCTCATCAAGAAAGTCACCGAAGGCAAGACGCTGCTGACCGTGGAGCATGACATGGGCGTGGTCTTCGGCCTGGCCGACAAGATTGCCGTGGTGGTCTATGGCGAGGTCATCGCCTTCGACACGCCCGAGGCCGTGCGCGCGAATGCGCGCGTGCAGGAGGCCTACCTGGGCTCCTCGGTGGCAGACCAGCAGGCAGGAGTCCATTGAATATGCTGAAGATCAACAATCTGCATGCCTACTACGGCAAGAGCCATGTGCTGCATGGCGTGGACTTCGAGGTGCATCCGGGCGAAATCGTCGCGCTGCTGGGGCGCAACGGCTCGGGCCGCTCCACCACGGCCAAGGCCATCATGGGCCTGGTGCACTGGGAGGGCTCGCTGGACTGGAAGGGCCAGAGCCTGACCGGCAAGAAGGCCTACGAGGTCGCGCACCTGGGCGTGGGCTATGTGCCCGAGAGCCGCGACGTGTTCCCCAACCTCACGGTGCACCAGAACCTGCTGCTGGGCCAGAAGGGCAAGGGCAAGAGCAGCCGCTGGGGCTTTGACGACATGTATGCCATGTTCCCTCGCCTGAAGGAGCGCCAGCACACCGAGGCGGGCGTGATGTCGGGCGGCGAGCAGCAGATGCTCACGCTGTGCCGCACGCTCATGGGCGATCCCGACCTCATCATCATCGACGAGCCTACCGAAGGCCTGGCGCCCAAGATCGTGGAACTGGTGGGCGAATACCTCAAGAAGATCAAGGACCGCGGTGTGTCGGTGCTGCTGATCGAACAGAAGCTCACCATTGCCATGAACATCTCGGACCGCGCCCTGGTCATGGGCCACGGCCACATCGTCTTCGACGGCACGCCGGCCAGCTTGCGCGCCAACGAGAAGGTCCGCAAGGAATGGCTGGAGGTCTAGCCTGCGCCGGCAGCCTGTGAAACCGGCGCAGCACAGGCCGGCGACGCCGAGCAAGAGCCGCCTCGCTGCGCTGGCGCCCCCTTGGGGGCAGCGCGAAGTGGCTCGGGGAGTGATCTGTCCCGGTCGGGACAAACCGCAGTGGCGCATTGCAGCAAAGTTTCTACAATCAAAAACGCACGATCGTTCTTTTCTATCGCATAGGGGACAACAGCATGACTGCTGAATACCAAGTGGACGGTGCCGTAGCCGTCATTACATTGAACAACCCGCCGGTCAACGGCCTGGGCCTGTCCACGCGTCGCGGCATCGTCGACGGCCTGAACAAGGCCCTGGCCGATGCCGCCGTCAAGGCCGTGGTCATCACCGGCGCCGGCAAGGCATTCTCGGGCGGCGCCGACATCACCGAGTTCGGCAAGGAGGAGGCCTACCGCGAGCCGCACCTGATCTCCGTCATCCAGCAACTGGACCTGTCGGGCAAGCCCACGGTGGCCGCCATCCACACTGTCTGCATGGGCGGCGGCCTGGAGCTGGCGCTGGGCTGCAACTACCGCGTGGCCGCGCCCGGCACCGCCGTGGCCCTGCCCGAGGTCAAGCTGGGCCTGCTGCCCGGTGCGGGCGGCACGCAGCGCCTGCCGCGCGTGCTGGGCGTGGAAGCTGCGCTGAACATGATCGTCAGCGGAGAAGCTGTCAAGAGCGAGATGCTGGCCGCCATTCCCGGCCAGACCCTGTTCGACAAGATGGCTTCCTCGGCCGAGACCCTGCTGGCCGAAGCCAAGGCCTTCGCGCTGGAAGTGGCCGACAGGCGCCCGCTGCCGCGCGTGCGCGACCTGCCTTGCAAGCACCCCCAGGGCGAGGCCTACTTCCAGTTCGCCCGCACCATGGTGCAGGGCATGTCCAAGAATTTCCCCGCGCCCGTGCGCTGCGTGGATGCCGTGCAGAACGCCACCACCAAGAAATTCGACGACGGCATGGCGCTGGAGCGCGAAACCTTCATGCAGCTGATGATGACGCCCGAGTCGCGTTCGCTGCGCCACCTGTTCATGGCCGAGCGCGCGGCTTCGAAGATCGCCGATGTGCCTTCGGACACGCCCGTGCGCGAAATCCGCACCGTGGGCGTGATCGGCGCCGGCACCATGGGCGGCGGCATCTCCATGAACTTCCTGAACGCCGGCATTCCGGTCACCATCCTGGAGACCAAGCAGGAAGCGCTGGACCGCGGCGTGGCCACCATCCGCAAGAACTACGAGGCCCAGGTCAAGAAGGGCAAGCTCAAGCAGGAAAAATACGAAGAGCGCATGGCGCTGCTCAGCACCACGCTGAGCTACGGCGATCTCAAGAACGCCGACCTCATCATCGAGGCCGTGTTCGAGGAGCTGGGCGTCAAGGAGCAGGTGTTCAAGCAGCTTGATGAGGTGGCCAAGCCCGGCGCCATCCTGGCCTCCAACACTTCCACGCTGGATGTGGACAAGATCGCCGCCTTCACCCAGCGTCCGCAGGACGTGGTGGGCATGCATTTCTTCAGCCCCGCCAACGTCATGAAGCTGCTGGAAGTGGTGCGCGGCAAGGAAACCGCCAAGGACGTCCTGGCCACGGTGATGAAGATCGCCAAGAAGATCAAGAAGACGGCCGTGGTCTCGGGCGTGTGCGACGGCTTCATCGGCAACCGCATGATCGAGCAGTACTCGCGCCAGGCCGGCTTCCTGCTGGACGAGGGCGCCACACCCCAGCAGGTGGACAAGGCCATCGAGAAGTTCGGCTTTGCTATGGGGCCGTTCCGCATGGGCGACCTGGCAGGCAACGACATCGGCTGGGCCATCCGCAAGCGCCGCGCGGTCGAAAAGCCCGACATGAAATACAGCGGAACGGCCGACCGGCTGTGCGAGCTGGGACGCTTCGGCCAGAAGACCGGCGCCGGCTGGTACGACTACCAGGCCGGCAAGCGCGATGCGATTCCCTCCAAGCTGGTGGAGGAGATGATCGAGCAGTACCGCAAGGACAAGGGCATCACGCCGCGCAAGATCTCCGACGAGGAAATCGTGCAGCGCCTGGTTTTCGCCCTGGTCAACGAAGGCGCGCACATCCTGGAAGACGGCATTGCCGGCAAGTCGGGCGACATCGACATGGTCTACCTCACCGGCTATGGCTTCCCCGTATGGCGCGGCGGTCCCATGCACTACGCGGGCGAAGTGGGCCTGTTCAACGTGGTGCAGGCCATGAACCGCTTTGCCCGCAACCCCCACGACGATGCCAAGTTCTGGCAGCCCGCACCGCTGCTGGCCAAGCTCGCAGCCGAGGGCAAGCAGTTCAGCTAAGCCGCAGCGGAGCCGGACCGAGCGCCTCAGCGGGCGCCGGTTCCGGCCTGTGCACCATCAAGAATCCAAGGACACACCATGACATCCGCAGTGATTGTTTCTACCGCGCGCACTCCGCTGACCAAGAGCTGGAAGGGCGCTTTCAACATGACTTACGGCCCCACGCTGGGAGCGCATGCCGTCCGCAACGCCGTCGAGCGCGCCGGCATCGAGGGCGCCGAGGTCGAGGACGTGATCATGGGCATGTCGCTGCCCGAAGGCACGACCGGCGGCAACGTGGCGCGGCTGATTGCCGTACGCGCCGGCCTGCCCGTGACCACCTCCGGCCTGACCATCAACCGCTTCTGCTCCTCGGGCCTGCAGGCGATCGCGCTGGCCGCCCAGCGCATCATCGCCGGCGAGAACGACGTGCTGGTGGCCGGCGGCCTGGAGAGCATCTCCTGCGTGCAGCCCTTCGTGAATCCGCACATGGCCTTCGACCCCGAGCTGACGGCCATGAAGCCCGAAATCTACTGGAGCATGCTGCAGACCGCCGAGCAGGTGGCCAAGCGCTACAACATCAGCCGCGACGCCATGGACGAGTACGGCGCAGCCAGCCAGCAAAAGGCCTGTGCGGCCCAGGCTGCCGGCCTGTTCGATGCCGAGATCGCCCCCATGAAGACCGTGATGGGCGTGGCCGACAAGGTGCGCGGCCTGATCACCAAGGAAGTGCTGGCGAGCAAGGACGAGGGCACGCGCGAGGGCACGACCAAGGAAGGCATCAGCGGCCTGCGCAGCGCGCTGCCCGGCGGCCTGGTGACGGCCGGCAATGCCAGCCAGTTCTCGGACGGCGCTGGCGCCTGCGCCGTGGTCAGCGAGGACTACGCCTCGCGCAAGGGCCTCAAGCCCCTGGGCCGCTTCCTGGGCTTTGCCGTGGCCGGCTGCGAACCCGATGAAATGGGCATCGGCCCCGTCTATGCCATTCCCAAGGTGCTCAAGAAGCTGGGCCTGAAGATCGAGGACATCGACCTGTGGGAACTGAACGAAGCCTTTGCCGTGCAGGTGATCTACTGCCGCGACAAGCTGGGCATTCCCAACGACCGCCTGAACGTGAATGGCGGCGCCATTGCTCTGGGCCACCCCTATGGCGTGTCGGGCCAGCGCCTGACGGGCCATGCCCTGATCGAAGGCAAGCGCCGCGGCGCCAAGCGCGTGTGCGTGACCATGTGCATCGGCGGAGGCATGGGGGCGGCCGGCATTTTTGAAGTGCTGTAACGCGCCGGATATCTGCCATGCCCCGCGCGGCTTCCACAGGGCTGCGCGGGGTTTTGCTTTCCTGTCGATGGCGGTCCCGGCGCCGCGCCTCCCATGGCCTGCCGCAGCGAGCGTCCCTCGAGGCCAGGTAACGAATGGCGGACGGCAGCGGCACCAAGCCATGGACATACACCGCTCGGGAGGCTCTGCGCAATCTCGGCATGGGCGAGCCAAGGCACCTGTGCCGCCGAAGCCGAACTTGCGCCAGCCCGGGGGCGGACGCTGCATGCACAGGGGGCGGCTGCACGGCGCGTCGCGCAGCGGACATGGGGCCGTGAGGTTGCCCTCCCATAATTTGCCGCATGACCACCTTACGCTCCACCCTCGAATTCCTGCTCTACGACTGGCTGCAAGCCGAATCGCTCACGGCACGCGAGCGCTTTGGCGACCATTCGCGCGAGACCTTTGATGCCGTGCTCGACACCTGCGAGCGCATTGCGCGCGAGAAGTACGCGCCGTTCAACCGCACGGTGGACACGCAGGAGCCCCAATTCGACGGCGAGAAGGTGATATTGCCCCGGTGCACCTACGAGGCGCGCCAGGCCTATGCCGAGTCCGGCATGCTCAGCGCCGCGCAGGACTATGAGATGGGCGGCATGCAGCTGCCCTATACCCTGGAAGCCGCGGCCAACAGCTTCTTCGCGGCGGCTTCGATCAGCATAGGCTCCAACATGCTGACCTCGGGCAATGCCAACGCCATCATGGCCCATGGCACGGCCATGCAGCAGCAGGTCTTTGCCGCCAATGAATTCAACGGCCGCTGGGCAGGCACCATGTGCCTGTCCGAGCCCCAGGCAGGCTCCTCGCTGTCCGACATCGCCACGCGCGCCGAGCCCGACGGCGCCGATTTCGAAAGCGACGCGCTGGGCCCGCGCTACCGCCTCAAGGGCAACAAGATGTGGATCAGCGCGGGCGACCATGAGCTGACCGAGAACATCGTCCACCTGGTGCTGGCCAAGATTCCCGGGCCCGACGGCAGGCCCGTGCCGGGCGTCAAGGGCATCTCGCTGTTCATCGTGCCCAAGAAGCTCGTGGACACCGAAGGCCGGCTCACGGGCGAGCGCAACGACGTGGCGCTGGCCGGCCTCAACCACAAGCTGGGCTGGCGCGGCACGACGAATACGCTGCTCAATTTCGGCGAGGGCAAGTACCCGGTCCGGGGCGCTTCCGGCGCCATCGGCTATCTGGTGGGCAAGCCCGGCGAAGGCCTCAAGTGCATGTTCCACATGATGAACGAGGCGCGCATCTCCATCGGCATGGCCGCCACCATGCTGGGCCTGGCCGGGTATTACGCCAGCCTGGACTATGCGCAAAATCGCCCCCAGGGGCGGCCGATCGGCGCCGGCGGCAAGGACGCGACCAAGCCCCAGTCGCGCATCATCGAACATGCCGACGTCAAACGCATGCTGCTGGCGCAAAAGGCCTATGGCGAAGGCGCGCTGGCGCTGAACCTGTTCTGCGCCCGGCTGGTGGACGAACAGCACACCGGTACGCCAGAGGCCGTGGACGAGGCCCGCCTGCTGCTGGAAGTGCTCACGCCCGTTGCCAAGAGCTGGCCCAGCGAGTTCTGCCTGGAGGCCAATTCCCTGGCCATCCAGATCCATGGCGGCTATGGCTACACGCGCGACTTCCCGGTGGAGCAGTACTGGCGCGACAACCGCCTCAACATGATCCACGAGGGCACGCACGGCATTCAGGCCATGGACCTGCTGGGCCGCAAGGTGCTGATGGAGGGCGGGCGCGGCCTGCAGCTGCTGGCCGGGCGCATCAACGGCACCATCGAGAAGGCCATGCGCCACGAGATGCTGGCCGCCTATGCCAACCAGCTGGCGGCGGCGCTGGCCGAGGTCGGCGCCGCGACCAAGGCCGCCTGGGCCACCGGCGACGCCCAGGAGGCGCTGGCAAATGCCGTGCCTTACATGCAGGCCTTCGGCCATGTGGTGCTGGCCTGGACCTGGCTGGACGTGGTGCTGGCCGTGCTGGAACGTGATGCTTCTGTATCCATAGCTGCAAACGCCGGCAGGGTGGGCGCCATGCGCTATTTCTTCCATTACGAACTGCCCCGCATCGGCGCCTGGCTGAACGTGGTCAGGCAGCGCGACATGACTTGCGCGCAGCTGCCGGAATCCGCTTTCTGACGTCCGCTGCTCACGCGCGCATGGCGCGCCGCAGCCAGGCGCTGCCGTAGTCCACGGCCATGGACAACAGCAGCATGGCCAGGATGACTGTGCCGGCCTGGGCATAGTGGAACAGCGACAGCTCGAAATACAGCAGCTGCCCCAGGCCGCCAGCACCCACAAAGCCCAGGATGGCGGCCATGCGGATGTTCATTTCCCAGCGGTACAGCGTATAGGCCAGCAGCTGCGGGGCCGCGCCGGGCAGGGTTCCGTAGCAAAAGGCCTGCAGGCCGCCGCTGCCCGCGCGCCTGAGGGCCCGTGCGGGCGCAGGCGGCGTGTTCTGCAGTGCTTCGGCATACAGCCGCCCCAGCACGCCGGCCGTGTGCAGGGCCAGGGCCAGGGCGCCGGCAAACGGCCCTAAGCCCACGGCCAGCGCCGTGATCGTGGCCCAGACCAGCTCGGGCACGGAGCGCAGCACATTGAGCAGCAGGTTCCACGGCGCGCGCCAGCGCGGCAGGGCCAGCAGCAGGCCCGCGGCCGCGGCCAGCAGGGTGCCGACGATGGAAATGGCCAGGGTCTCCCACACGCCCTTGAGCACTTTGGCCAGCCACTCGTGGCCGAGGTCGGGCGGGAAGAAGCCCTGCACGAATTCGCCCATGGTGTGCACCGCATCCTCTGTAAAAAGGGCTGGCAGGTCCATGTCCAGCAGGCGCAGGCTGCCCCACAGGCCGGCCGCCAATGCCAGGATCAGCAGGCCGCTGCGCCAGCCAAAGGGCAGGGCGCGGGCCTGGGGGGCAGCGTCCAGCGCGCGGCGCAGGCCGGTGGAGAGCAGGTCGGCGGCCGCTACCAGCACCATGAAGCACAGCAGGATGCTGGCGGCCTCGCCGCCGTTGAGCATCTTCATGGCCTGGTCCATGAGCTGGCCCAGTCCGCCCGCACCCACAAAGCCCATGACCACGGAGGCGCGGATCGCGCATTCCCAGCGGTACACGGTGTACGAAGTCAGCTCCCGGGCCGCCTGCGGCAGCAGGCCGTAGAGCAGGGCCTGCACGCGCCCCGCGCCGCAGGCAGCGAGGGCGCGCGCCGGGGTGGGGTCGGTGGACTCCAGGATTTCCGCATACACCTTGGCCAGCATGCCGCCATAGGTCAGCCCCAGGGCCAGCACGCCGGCGGTCGGCCCCAGGCCGAAGACGCGTACGAAGACCAGGGCCCAGACCAGCTCGGGGATGCCGCGCAGTATGGTGAGCAGCCCGCGCGAGACGGGGTTGAGCGTGATGCGCTCGCGCGCCGCGCCGCTGGCCAGATAGGACAGCGGCACGGCGACGACAAAGGCCAGCACCATGCCGGACGTGGCAATGGCCAGGGTTTCCAGCGTGGCCCGGCCCAGGTAGCCCAGGAACTCGCTGCCGGTCTCGGGCGGGAGGAAGTTGGCCAGGAAATTGCCGATGACCCGCAGATTGTCGGGTTCCAGGAACGGCGCCAAGCGGAAGCCGGAACCCTGCAGCAGCGGCCACAGCAGCACCAGTGCCAGCAGCAGCCAGCCCACGCGACCGCGCGCGGCCGGATCGCGCAAGGCCGGGGCGCGAACGCCCGGATCGGCGTTCAACGGCATGCCATCACCATGGCGGCGGGCGGTTCGGCTGCCGGGGTACGGCCCGGCGGCAGCGTCCGGTCCTGCGTGCCCGCATACAGGGCACGCAGCTGCGCTTCGCTCACCTGGGCGGCCGGCAGGTCGAAGAGGATGCGCCCGGCGCGTATGCCCACGATGCGTGCAAAGCACGACAGCGCCAGGTCCACCGCGTGCAGGCTGGCCACCAGCGTGGCCTGCCGCGCGGCGGCTTCCTGCACCAGCAATTGCACCGTGGACAGGGACAGGGCCGGATCCAGCGCCGAGACGGGCTCGTCGGCCAGGATCAGCTCGGCCTGCTGGTAGAGCACGCGGGCAATGCCCACACGCTGCAATTGCCCGCCCGAGAGCTGGTCGCAGCGCGCGAACAGCTTGTCCTGCAGCTGCACGCGGGCCAGGGCCTCGCGGGCGCCGGGAATGTCCTGCGGATAGGCCAGCGAGGCCAGGGCCTTCCACAGCGGCCAGCGCCCCAGCCGCCCGGCCAGCACGGCCGTGACCACGCGCTGGCGCAGCGGAACCGGCGTGGCCTGGTACACGGTGCCTATGCGCGAGCGCAGCGCCTTCAGGGCGCTGGCGGAGATGGAGGCCGTGACGGGCTGCCCCAGCACGGTCATGCGGCCTGCGGTGGGCAGGTGGCCTGTGCCCAGGGTGTTCAGCAGCGAGGTCTTGCCGGCGCCCGAGGGGCCGATCAGCGCAATGCTTTCCCCCTGTGCGGCGGACAGCGTGATGCCCGAGAGGGAGGCAAAGCCGTTGCTGTGGGTCAGGCCCACCTCGTCCAGCGCGAAACTCATGGCCTTGGTGCTTTGGAAAACAGGGCTGCCAGCGCCGACTGCATCAGCGAAAGCGGCCCAAATGCATAAAAAAAGGAGCAGGGCGGCACCTGCAGAGGCCGCCCTCGGAGACGCTGCTTACTTGAGCAGGCCTGCGGACTTGGCCGCAGCTTCGATGCCCACGTAGTTCTCGGCCTTGGTGGGGATGAACTTGCTGGCGCGCTGCAGGTCCATGATGGCCTTGTGCTCGGGCCTGGACGGGTCCAGCGCCAGGAAGGCATCGGTCAGCTTCTTGATGATGGCCGGGTCCAGGTCGCCGCGCACGGTCCAGTTGTAGTCGTAGTAGGTGGGTGTGGTGGCGAAGACGCGCACCTTGCTGGTGTCCACCTTCCTGGATTCGACCAGCTTGTCCCACACCGAGGTGTTGAGCACGCCGGCTTCGGCCTTGCCCGCGGCCACGAAGGCCACGGTGGCGTCATGCGCGCCCGAATAGGCGACGGTCTTGAAATCCTTTTCGGGGTTGATGCCGTCCTGCTGCAGGAAGTAGCGCGGCATCAGGCTGCCCGAGGTCGAGGACGGCGCGCCGAAGGCGAATGTCTTGCCCTTGAGGTCCGAGAGCTTGGTGATGGACGGATCGGCCGTGATGAACTTGCTGGTGAAGACCGCATCCTCGGCGCGCTGCACGATGGGAATGGCCGTGCCGTGCGTGCGGATCTTGGCCTGCACGAACGTGAACCCGCCCAGCCAGGCCAGGTCCAGCTTGCGCGTGGCCAGCGACTCGACCACGGCCGCGTAGTCGGACACGGGCGTGAACACCACCTTCATGCCGGTGGCCTGCGAGAGGTATTCGCCCAGCGGCTTGAACTTGCGCTGCAGCTCGGTCGGCGCCTCGTCGGGAATCGCTGACACGCGCAGCACGGCCGGGGTGTCGGCGCGGGCCAGGGAAACCAGGGAGGAAGCGGCCATGGCGGCAACGGCCATGCCGCGCAGCGCCTGGCGGCGGGCGAAAGAAGTGCTCATCGATATGCTCCGTTCAATTTGCCACCGCCGTCCGGATACACGGCGGTTGATAGGCCAGGGCTTGCCCCGGCGAAGATCAGTCCACAAGCGGTACACCGACCGCAGGGGGCGATTGTAGGGAGAAGCGGCGGCGGCTGCCGCGTTAGGGCCGCTCGCCGGGCCCGCCATGGCGGGCAAACGCAGGCCTGCTCCTACAGGCACGGCACGGCGTATCCGCTCAAGATCAGCCATGTGCATGAATCAAGAGAGGATCCGATGAGCACGACCCCCGAGCCCAAGGATGCCGCTGCCAGCATGCCGCCGCTGATTCCCACGCAAAGCGGCACGCTGGAGCTGCACGACATCACCATCGTCGACCAGAGCAAGCTCAAGAAGGCGATCTCGGCGGCGGCCCTGGGCAATGCGATGGAATGGTTCGACTTCGGCGTCTATGGCTTCGTGGCCTATGCGCTGGGCAAGGTGTTCTTTCCCGACGCGTCGCCGAGCGTGCAGATGATCGCGGCGCTGGGCACCTTCTCTGTGCCGTTCCTGGTGCGGCCGCTGGGCGGCGTGTTCTTCGGGGTGCTGGGCGACCGGTTCGGGCGCCAGAAGGTGCTGTCCACCACCATCATCATCATGGCCGTCAGCACCTTCTGCATCGGGCTGATTCCCTCGTACGACAGCATAGGCATCTGGGCTCCCATCCTGCTGCTGCTGTGCAAGCTGGCGCAGGGCTTTTCGGTGGGCGGCGAATACACGGGCGCGGCCATCTTCGTGGCCGAGTATGCGCCGGACCGCAAGCGCGGCTTTCTGGGCAGCTTCCTGGACTTCGGCTCCATCGCCGGCTTTGTGCTGGGCGCCGGCGTGGTGGTGCTGCTGCAGAGCATTCTGGGCGAGGACCGCTTCGTGGAATGGGGCTGGCGCCTGCCTTTCTTCATGGCGGCGCCGCTGGGCTTCCTGGGCCTGTACCTGCGCCATGCGGCCGAGGAGACTCCGGCCTTCCAGCAGCAGCTGGAGATGATGGAAAGAGAGGACCAGGAAGACGTGGAAAACCGCCCGCGCGTGTCCTTCAAGGAAATCGCCACGCGTTTCTGGCGGCCGCTGCTGATCTGCGTGGGGCTGGTGCTGACCACCAACATCACCTACTACATGCTGCTGACCTACATGCCCAGCTACCTGACCCACAACATGCATTACGCCGAAGGGCACGGGGTGCTCATCATCATCGCCGTGATGATCGGCATGCTGTTCGTGCAGCCGGTCATCGGCATGGCCAGCGACCGGTTCGGGCGCCGGCCCTTCGTGCTGTTCGGCTCGGTGGCGCTGCTGGTGCTTGCCGTGCCGTGCTTTCGCCTCATCATCAGCGGCGAGATCGGGCTGATCTTCCTGGGCCTGTTCATCCTGGCCGTGATCCTCAATGCATTCACCGGCGTCATGGCATCGACGCTGCCGGCCATGTTCCCCACGCGCATCCGCTACAGCGCGCTGGCCAGCGCCTTCAACATCGCCATCATCCTCGCGGGCCTGACGCCCACCATCGCGGCCGCGCTGGTCGACTCCTCGGGCAATCTCTACATTCCGGCCTACTACCTGATGCTGGTGGCCGTGATCGGCATCGTCACGGGCATTTTCATGAAGGAAACGGCAAACCGCCCGCTGCGCGGCGCCACGCCGTCGGCCTCCAGCAAGAAGGAGGCGCGGGAGCTGCTGGTGCAGACTTATGAGCACATCGAGCAGAGCGTTGAGGACATCGATGCCGAGATCGCCCGGCTGCAGGTACAGATCCAGGCGCTGGAGGTGCGCAAGCAGCAGTATGTGGATCTGCATCCCAAGCTGGGCTGAAGGCGGCCGGACTCCATCCGTGCCTGGAGCTGTGTGCTTTGCGCCACAGAGCGGATGGCGAGGCTTGGCAAGCATCCATTGCATTGCCTACACTTGCGGCCCTTATTCCATCTGAATCAACAGCTCTCATTTTTGAGGTGCATCATGCCCCGCCGCTCTCGTTTCTGCTGAACGACTTCGTCACACGCTGATTTCTGAAACCCTTCAGAAGTCCTGCCTGTGCGCTGCGGTGCGTGGCTCTCGACCTGCCCAGAACTCTCCTGGGCTGCTGCCGTATGACTTTGCTTCCATACGGCGCCTGAGTTTCCGCCACATCCTTCCATGATTGCCCGGACCTGAATTCCTGGTGCGGCAAGCATAGTCTTCGCTTCATTGCGGCGCGCGTCGTCGTCGGCTCTCCATTCCTGCGCCATGCCGCGCAGGCCTTGCTTCGACCTTGGAAAGTTCGACATGACTCCACAACATCTATTCAACCTGGAGATTCTCAAATACCCGCGCACGCCGCACCTGCGCGGCTCGCGCCTGCAGAGCGGCGACCACGACGATGCTGTGCCCTACGCGGCGCTGGCCGGCCGCCATATCGTGGTCGAGGAAAAGCTCGACGGCGCCAATGCCGCGCTGAGTTTCGGCGCCGACGGCAGCCTGCTGCTGCAGTCGCGCGGACACTATCTGCAGGCCGACCAGTGCGGCGGGCGCGAGCGCCAGTTCAATGCCTACAAGCAGTGGGCGCGTGCGCACGAGGATGCGCTGATGCGGCTGCTTGACGACCGCTACGTGATGTACGGCGAATGGCTGTATGCCAAGCATTCGCTGTATTACGACGCGTTGCCGCACTGGTTCTGCGAGTTCGACATCTGGGACCGCTCGGCGCAGCACTTCCTCGATACGCCGCGCCGCCATGCCTTGCTGGCCGGCGTACCCGTGGTCTCGGTGCCCGTGCTCTACAGCGGCACGGCGCCCCACCGCGAGCGGGACCTGCTGGCCATGCTCGCGCCTTCGCTGGCGCGCAGCCCGGGCTGGAAGTGCGCCTTCGAGGCGCAGGTCCGGCGGCAGAAGCTGGACCTGCCCCTGGCCTGGCGGCAGACCGATGCCTCGGATCTGGCCGAAGGCCTGTACATCAAGGTCGAGGAGGGCGGGCAGACCGTGGCGCGCTACAAGTTCGTGCGCTCCGACTTCGTGCAGGTGATCCTGGATTCGGGCTCGCACCACAGCGAGCGGCCCATTGTGCCCAACGGCCTGCGTGCCGGTGTCGATATTTTTGCTGATGCAATCAAAAAATGCTGGTAACGCTTGTCTGTAAAGCGTTGAAAGCTATCAAGACCGTAGCGAACGAAGCGGGCTGCGGCGAAAGGAGTTTTTATGTGGAGCTGGAAACAGATGGCGGCCCTGGTGCCGCATGCGGCCGGCGACGATGTGGACTGGACGGCCTGCCTGCAGGCCTTTCCGCAGCTGGAGCTGGCCAGGGCCACGCCGCAGGACCCGGTGTTCCATGCCGAAGGCGACGTGTGGACGCATACGCAGATGGTGGTGCGCGAGCTGCTGGAGGACGGCGACTATGCGCGGCTGGCGCCGGCCGAGCGCGAGACCGTGTTCCTGGCCGCGTTGCTGCACGATGTGGCCAAGTGTTCGACCACGCAGGTCGATGGCCATGGCCGTATCTCGCAGCCCGGCCACTCGCGCAAGGGCGCCCTTGATGCGCGCCTCATGCTCTGGGAAGCGGGCGCGCCCGTGGCCCAGCGCGAGGCGATATGCCGGCTGATCGCCGTGCACCAGATGCCGTTCTTTGCATTTGCGGATTCGCGCCGCGGCCTGTCGCCCGAATTCATCGTGCGCGAACTGTCCTGGCAGGTCGACCTGCATCTGCTGGTGCTGCTGGCGCGGGCCGATATTCGCGGCCGCATCTGCCCCGATGTGGGCAACGTCCTGGTCAACATCGAGCTGCTGCGGGAGCTGGCGCTGGAGGAGGGCTGCCTGCGCACGCCGCGCCGGTTTGCGTCGGCCGAGACTGCGGTGCGCTATTTCCGCGGCGCCGAGCTGCATCCGGACTATGCGCTGCACGAGGAGCCGGGCTCGCAGGTGGTGGTGATGTGCGGGCTGCCGGCTTCGGGCAAGAACACCTGGGTGGCGCAGCACCATCCGGGCCTGCCCGTGGTGTCGTTCGACGATGCGCGCGCCGAGCTGGGCCTGCGCCACGGGCAGAACGAAGGCGCGGCGGCCCACCTTGCCGTGGACAAGGCCAGGGCCCTGCTGCGCGCCGGTGCGCCCTTTGTCTGGAATGCCACGCACCTGTCGCGCCAGATGCGCGGCAAATCCGTGGACCTGTGCCTGGCCTATGGCGCCTGCGTGCAGCTGGTGCACCTGGAGGCTGCCAAGCCCGTGCTGCTGGAGCGCAACCGCAACCGCGACACCACGCTGTCCAATGCGGCGCTGCTGTCCATGCTGCACCGCTGGGAAGTGCCGCTGCCCACCGAAGCCCACGGCCTGCAGCTGCTGGCTTCAGAGCGCCCTTGAGAAATGCCCCGCATGGGGCATTTTTTTTCGTGCCGCCGGCCATGCGGGCGCTTTCCCGTTCCTACGTAATATCCGCATCAGTATTGTCCATACAAAAAGCGCACAATCCGGGTCAACCCTAGATCAATACCACAACATGGGCGGCCGCCTCCGGCGCGGCACTTCCTGCTCCACTGCGCATCGCGCGAACGGCGACAGCCTACAGCTGGCGCGTTCGCGCCTTCTTAACATGGGCCTGCGGGGTGTGCGTTGAAGCAGCCAGCCAAAACCGAGGTTCATCCATGACCCATCTAGACATACAGCTGTTGCTGACCGCCCTGGTCAGCGTACTGGTGCTGGTCGCGCTCATCGTGTCGCGCCTGAAGATGCACCCGCTTCTAGCGCTGCTCGTCGTTTCCGTCGGAGTGGGCTTTGCGACCGGCATGGAGCCGGGCAACATCGTCAAGCAGCTGACCAACGGCGCCGGCAAGACGCTGGGCGCCATGCTCGGCAAGATTCTGGCCGACGCCGGCATCACGGAGCAGATCGCCGAAGCCATCCTGAAGCATGCTTCGGACCGCATGATTCCCTGGGCCATGACCCTGGTGGCCTTCATCGTGGGCATACCGATGTTTTTCGAGGTGGGCCTGGTCGTCATGCTGCCGCTGATATTCAGCGTGGCGCGCAAGCTGGAGGGCCATGCCCGTTTCAAGGGGTCGGCCTATGTGTACGTCGGCGTGCCGGTGATCTCGGCGCTTGCCGCCATGCATGGCATGGTGCCGCCCCATCCGGGTCCGCTGACCGCGATTGCCACGCTCAAGACGGCCGTTGGCCCCACCATGCTGTACGGCTTCCTGGCGGCCATACCCGCCATGATTCTCGGCGGCCCGCTCTACGGCGCCTTCATCTCCCCGCGCATGAGCACCAGGCCTGACCAGACGCTGCTGGACCAGTTCACCATCACCGAAAAAGCCGAAAACGCGCAGCGGCCCGGCATCGGCCTGGGCGTGTTGGCGGCGCTGCTGCCGGCCATCCTGATGCTGGTCCATGCGGTGGCCGAGATGGTGCTGCCCAAGAACAGCCCGGCCATGCAGGTGGCGGGCTTTCTGGGCAATCCGCTGATCGCCATGCTGCTGGGAGTGCTGTTCGCCATCGTGGCCCTGGTGGTCGCGCGCGGCGGCGACACGGAAAAGCTGCGCGATGCGCTGGGTAAGAGCCTCAAGCCGATTGCCTCGATCATCATGATCATTGCGGGCGGCGGCGCCTTCCAGCAGATGCTGACCAGCGCCAAGGTGGGCGATGCCATCGTGAACCTCACGCAGCAGTTTGCCTTCCCGCCACTGATCCTGGGCTGGCTGATCGCCATGCTGCTGTCGGTCTCCACCGGCTCGGCCACCGTGGGCATCGTGGGCGCGGCCGGCCTGCTTGCCCCGCTGGCCGGAGCCGATCCCAGCCTGAACCTGCCTTTGCTGGCCCTGTCCATCGGCTGCGGCTCGCTGTTCTTCAACTATGCCAACCACGCGGGCTTCTGGATGGTCAAGGAATCCTTCGGCATGACCATGGGCGAAGCCACCAAGACGATTTCGGTGGTGCAGTCCATCGTCGCCGTGGTGGGCCTGGTCATGGTGCTGATCTTCAATGCGGCCATGCCCGTCCATTGAAGCATGGCTGTATTGCCAGCACGGCCTGCGCAGAAACACAAAATGCCCCGAAAGGGGCATTTTTCATGGGCGGCCGCGGGGCTTAGCTGCCGAAGCTCAGTCCGCCGTTTTGCATGGCAGCCAGCGTTTCGGCGCGGACCTGGGCGCGCGTCACGGTCGAGGCCTGTTCCTGCCTGGGGCTGACATAGGTGAAGTCGTAGTTGGGCAGTGTGCCCTGTTCCTGGGCCAGCTTGAGTTCGTGGATGACTTCGGCGCGTGTCAGCGTGCTTTGGCTTTGCACCTGCGGTGGGTAATGGTCGGCGGTAAAGTCCTGGCCGGCCTGGGCGGCAATGGCAGACAGGGCCACGGCGGCGGCAAGAGCGATGCGGCTGGTGTTTTTCATTTTCTTTCCTTCACTTCGAGTGTGGGGCCGGTGTCCGCCGCGGAAATCGCGTTGTGGCGTCGAACCCATGGCCTGAACTTTAGAAGCGAAGCGGCTTCAGAAAAATGCTGCATTGCACAACATATTATTTCTAAAGCTGAAACAATCAATGCGCCTCGGGTGCCCGCATCGCGCTCGCATAGTGCCGGGGATTGAAGCGCAGCATCAGCATGCCGACCACCGCTGCGGCGCTGGCCTGGTAGAGCCAGCCCGTGATCCAGCTGCCGCTGAGCTGCAGCAGCTGGGCCATGATCCACGGCGCCAGCGCGGCCAAAATGAAGCCGCCGCCCTGCATGAGCGCGTTGAGTGCGCCGGCCTGCGTGGGCGAGGGCAGGTGGTCCAGCGCCACCACCATGAAGAGCGAAAAGCAGCCTCCCAGGCCCATGCCCAGCACAATGCCGTTGAGCGTGGGAAAGGCGTCGGGCCACCAGGCCAGGCCCGCAAAGCCGGCAATCTGCATCAGCAGCGTAGCCAGCACCCAGGGGCGGCGGTCCGTGCTGCGCGCGGCCAGCGCGGGCATGGCCAGGGCCGAGGCGGCCTGGGCTATGGACAGAATGGCCACCAGCGAACCGCTTTGCGTGGCCGTCCAGCCATGGGTCTGGTAGAAGGGCGCCAGCCAGGCCACGGTCGAGGCATAGCCGCCGTTCATCACGCCAAAGCTCAGCAGCAGCAGCCAGGTGCGGCCGCGGCGCATCAGCCAGCCGGTATCGCTGGTTGCGGCAGGAGCGGCCGTTCCGCCCTTGGGGCGCGGTGCGGAGGATTTGGCCTGCATCAGGCCCAGCGCATGCCAGGCCAGGGGCAGGGCGACCAGCACGGGGATCACCCACATGGCCAGCGCGGCCTGCCAGCTCCAGCCCCATTGCACGGCCAGCGGCGAGATCTGGGCGCCCAGCGCGCCGCCGCCCATGAGGGCACCGGAGTACAGGCCCATCATGGGAGCCACGTTGTGCGGCGACTGGCGCTTGATCAGCCCCGGGAAGATGCCCTGCACCAGGGCCACGCCGCAGCCGCACAGGCCGGCCGTGGCGATCAGCATCCAGCTGCTGGAGCCGGCCAGGCGCAGCCCGCAGCCCAGGCCGATCAGGCACAGCGAGAAGGCAATCGCACGCCGCGCGCCCATGCGCTGCAGCGCGGAAGGCGCCAGCCAGGCGCCGGCGCCCATCAGCGCCATGGGCAGCAGCGTCAGCCAGGAGAAGGTGCGCAGGTCCATGCCCGTGGCACTCTGTATGGCCTGTCCCAGCGGGCCGGACGCGGTGAGGAAGGGGCGCAGATTGATGGTGACCAGAACGACCACGGCCAGCCACAGAAGCGGCGGCACATGGCGCGGTGAAGCATTGGATGTGGACATGGGTCGGTCCGGGCCGGCGGCGCCTGGCGGGGCGCAAGGGCAGCCGTCCCGTGGAAAAGGGCTTGTTGGAGAATTTTTTGTGCCGTCGGGGCAGGCCCCGGGTGCGCGGTTCCTGAGGGCTTCAGGCCTGGGGCCAGGGCTCGCCGCCGTAGAGCTGTTCGGCGCGGATGCCGGTGGCTATGCGCTCGATCGGAAGCGGCGGCGGCGCCAGAGGCAGGCGCAGCCGCTGGTAGGCGGCTTCGCTGGACAGGCCGTAGGGCGCGGCATCCTGGTTGTCGAAGGCGAAGAACACCTGCTTGGCGCCGCCCATGACGAGGGCAGCCAGGCACATGGGGCAGGGGTGGCCGCTGGCGTAGATCGTCAGGCCGGCCAGGCTGGGATTGGCCAGCTTGCGCGTGCCCGCGCGGATGGCTTCCATCTCGGCATGGGTGCTGGGATCGTGGCTGGCAACAATGCCGTTCACGCCGGTGGAGATGACTTCTCCGTCCCGCGCGAGCACGGCGCCGAACGGGCGCCCGCCGCGCAGGCGGTTTTCATGGGCCAGGTCAACGGCCTGGCGCATCAGTTCCTGATGAGATTTCATTGCTATCGAAAAAAGAGCGTCTGGCGCTTGATGGGATTGCGCACAGGGCTTGAATGGATGTGATTCCGGATAAGGCCAGAGTACACCCGGATGCCTTTCCCTTGGCGCATGCGGGACGCAAAGCTCATTTGCCCTGGGTGCAGGGATGCGCAACCTGCAGCTGCGTGAGCGCCGCGCAGGCCTGTTCCACCTGCTGGCGTGCGGCCGCACTGGCCGCGAGCATGCGGGCAAAGCCGTGCACCATACCCTGCGCGCGCAGCAGTTGCACGGGCGCGCCGAGCTGCTGTGCGCGCAGGGCGAAGGCCTCGCCCTCGTCGCGCAATATGTCATGGCTGGCCGTCATGACGACGGTGGGCGGAAGCCGGGCCATCTCGGCATCGCAACGGCCGGGCGTCAGCCACTGCGCGGCGATGCCCCGGGGCTGGCCCAGATCCTGCCAGTAGCGTTGCATGGCCTGCGGCGTCAGGCCGTAGCCCTCGGCAAAGGCCTGCATGCTGGACGTCCGGGCATCCGGCAGCAGCGGCGGATAGAGCAGCAGAAGCGCTGCGATGCATGCGCCCGCCATCGGGCCAGAACCTTCCTCCTGCAGCTGGCGCACGACGGCGGCCAGCGCCAGATGGCCGCCCGCGCTGTCTCCGCCCAGCAGCACGCGGGCGCTGCCCTGTTCGCGGTGCAGCCATTGCAGCACGGCCATCACATCGTCCAGCGGCGCGGGAAACGGGTTTTCGGGCGTTCTGCGGTAGTGGACCGACAGCACGCAGTGACCGGTGAAATGTGCCAGGTGCTCGCATAGGTCGTCATGCGTGTTCAGGTCGCCGACCATCCAGCCGCCGCCATGCAGCCATACCAGCGTCAGCCGGGCCGGCTGGCCTTTCTTCTGATAGCTTCTCACACAGATCTCGCGGCCTTCTGCCGCCAGGAAGTGGTCCTGCCGTGCAATGCTGGGCAGCGGCGAACGGATCAGCCGCGCCTGCAGCTCGCTCAGCCGGCGCCGGCGCTGTGCATAGGACAGGCCGGGCGTGGCGGTGTCGGCATCCAGCCGGGCAAAGCGCTGCAGCGTGCGGGCCAGTGCGGGGTCGATGTCGTCGGGAGATGGCTGGGGGGCAGTCATGGCGCCATCATAAATTTGAGAGCTGCCGGCGGCTGTGCCCGTTGTACAAAGCCCGCTCCGATGGCGCTCCCGCGCGGCAGTACGGAGATCGTGAACATGCTTTCAATCCTGGAAGGAGCCGACCGGCACCGCTGCGGTATGATAGCCGTCCGCTCCGGGGTGCACGCCAGTGCTGAGATCCACACCCGAGAACTTGAACCGGGTCATTCCGGCGGAAGAAGAGCTTGCATTCCCACGTGGCCGCATTTGCCGGCGCCACGGGCGGGAGCCTTCGGAGCACCACGTCCCAGCTCTCGAAGGAATTCCATGGACAAGGCCGCTTCACTGGTCGCCGACCTGCTCGCATTCATCGCGATGGACGGCTGCACCGACGACCAGTTCGACCAGCTCGCGCTCAGGCTCTTCGCCTACCAGTACGAATCCAACGCGCCGTTCCGCAGCTTCTGCCAGCGGCGCGGCGCCACGCCGCGCAACGTGAAGACCTGGAGCGACATCCCGGCCGTGCCCATCGACGCCTTCAAGGCCATGGAGCTGCGCAGCGAGCCGGCCTCGCCCGCCGAGCGCGTGTTCATGACCAGCGGCACCACGGGCCAGGCCAAGGGCCTGTCCGCACGCGGGCGCCACTTCCATCCCCAGCTCGACGTCTACGACCTGTCGATGACGCGCAACTTCGCCCAGCGCTTCATGCGGGGCGTGCAGCGCCTGCCCATGGGCATCCTCTTTCCCGACGAGCAGGCCATGCCCAACTCGTCGCTGGCGCACTACCTGGCGCTGGCCAGGTCCGAATTCGGCACGCAGGACAGCCGCTACTGGCTCACGTCCGAGGGCCTGGATATGCCCGGCCTGTGCGCGGCGCTGCAGGAGGCCGAGCGCAACGGCCAGCCCTATGCGCTGCTGGGCGCGAGCTTCAGCCTGGTGCATGTGATGGACGCGCTGCGCGCCGAAGGCCGCAGCTTCCGGCTGCCGGCGGGCAGCCGCATCCTGGACACGGGCGGCTACAAGGGCCAGTCGCGCGAGCTGCCGCTCGAAGCGTTCTATGCGGAGCTGTCGCAGCTGCTGGGCGTGCCGCGCACGCACTGCATCAACATGTACGGCATGACCGAGCTGAGCACGCAGTTCTACGACGACGGCAACGCCACGCTGCCCTCGGTCAAGTCGGGTCCGCACTGGATACGCTCGCGCCTGGTCGAGCCCATCACCGGCCGCAGCGTGGCGCCCGGCGAGCGCGGCATCCTCGTGCACTGCGACCTGGCCAACTACAACGCGGTCACCACCATCCTGACCGAGGACGTGGGGCTGTGGGCGGACGGCGGTTTCCTGCTGCTGGGCCGTGCCGAGGGCGCTGCCGCCAAGGGCTGCTCGCTGGCCGTCGAGGAATTCGTGAAGGCTGCCGCTGCATGACGGTCCAGCGGATCACGGCCGGCTACCTGCCCGGGCTGCGCGACGACGAGGTGCAGTGGCAGGTGCTGCCTTTCGAGCAGGACGGACTGCGGCTGGAAGTCTCCGTGCCCGTGCTGGGCGCGGCCCAGATGCAGGCGCTGGCGCAGCGCGTGCGCATCGCCGCCGACCGCCATCTGCGCACGATGGCGGTGGCCGACATCATCGATGTGCTGGACCGCGCCATCGCCCGCCTGCTGGACCGTGATGACCCGTATCGCCGCCTGGCCGAAACCTGGCTGCCCGTGGTCAGCGGCTACGACGCCGACATGGTGCGGCTGGGGCTGACGGGCTTCTTCAAGACCTTCCGCGCCGCGCAGCTGCGCCGCTTCGTGGCCGAGGACTTCGCCAACCCCGCCGTGCTCGACGGCTTCCAGCCGGCGCCCAAGGGCGGCGCGGTGCGCGCCTTCGGGCCCGACCTGCTGGTGCACAGCTGGGCCGGCAACGTGCCCGCGCTGTCGCTGTGGAGCCTGGTCTGCGGCCTGCTGGTCAAGGCGCCCGGCATCGGCAAGCTGGCCAGCGCCGAGCCGCTGTTCGCCGGCTGGTTCGTGCGGCTGCTGGCCGAGGTCCACCCGCCGCTGGCCGACTGCCTGGCCGTGGTCTGGTGGAGCGGCGCGGGCGGCGAGGAAGCTGATGCGCTCTATGCCCAGGCCGACACGGTGCTGGCCTATGGCGGCAACCCGACGCTGGCCGCGCTGCGCCAGCGCCTGCCCGTGACCACGCGCTTTCTGCCGCACGGCCACAAGCTGGGCTTCGGCCTGGTGGGCGCGGCCGCGCTCGACACGCTCAAGGCTCCCGCCGTGGCGCGGCTCGCGGCCTGGGACGTGATGCGTTACGACCAGCAGGGCTGCTATTCGCCCCAGGTGTTCTACGTGGAGCGCGGCGCGCCCGTGCCGCCGCGCGCCTTTGCCGACTACCTGGCGGCCGAGCTGGCCAATCTGCAGCGGCGCTTCGCGCGCCGCCCGCTGGCGCTGGAGGAGGGCACGGCCGTGGCCCGCTGGCAGCAGGCCGTGGAATGGGCGGGCGACGGCCAGCAGCTGCTGGGGCCGGTGGATGCGCCTTGGAGCGTGGCCTACAGCGACAGCCTGCAGCCGCTCGCGCCCACGGCCCTGTACCGCACGATTGCCGTGGTCGGCGTGGACCGCCTGGACGCCGTGGTCCCCGTGGCCGCCGCGCAGCGCGAATACCTGCAGACCGCCGGCATCGCGGCCTCGCCCGAGGAGCTGTACCGCCTGGCCGGCCTGCTGGGCGCGGCCGGCGTCACGCGCGTCAGCGCCATTGGCTCCATGAGCATGCCCGAGGCCGGCTGGCACCACGACGGGCGCTTCAACCTGATCGACCTGGTGCGCATGACCGAGATCGAGCAGTCGGCCGAGCTGGCGGCGCAGCCGTTCGCACCTTATTCAGACTGACGGCATGGCCTTCCTCGACATCCAGCAGGTGGTCTTCACCTATCCCGGCCGCGCTCCCGTGGTGGACGGCGTGGACTGGCGCATGCAGGCCGGCGAGTTCCACTGCCTGCTGGGCCGCAGCGGCTGCGGCAAGACCACGCTGCTGCAGCTGGCCGCGGGCCTGCTCAGGCCCCAGGCTGGCCACATCATTTTGCGTGGCGGCGAGCTGGCCGCGCCCGGGCCTCAGGTGGGCTTCATGTTCCAGGCGCCCACGCTGCTGGACTGGCACAACGCACTCGACAATGTGCTGCTGCCCGTGTCGCTGCAGCGCCGGCCCACGCCCCAGGACCAGGCGCGCGCGCTGCAGCTGCTGGAGCAGCTGGGCCTGGCCGGCCACGCCAGACACCATCCGCGCCAGCTCTCGGGCGGCCAGCAAAGCCGCGTGGCGCTGGCGCGGGCCCTGGTCCTGGAGCCGCCGCTGCTGCTGCTGGACGAGCCCTTTGCCGCGCTGGACGCGATCACCCGCGCCGAGCTGCAGGACGACCTGCTGCGCACCTGCCGCGAACGCGGCACCACGGTGCTCTTCGTCACCCACGACATCAACGAGGCCGTCTACCTGGGCGACCGCATCGCGCTGATGCACCACGGCCGCATCGTGGATGACTGGACCATAGCGCTGCCCGCGCCGCGCACCCAGGCCATGCGCCACGGCGCGGCCTTCAACGACTACTGCGCCCGCGTGCGCGCTGCCATGGACAGGAGCGCTGCATGATGCCGACGCCGTCCCAGGCCCGGTGGATCTCCGCCGCGCTGCTCGTGCTCCTGCTGGGCCTGTGGGAGCTGCTGGTGCGCCAATGGGGCCTGTCGGCCCTGGTGCTGCCCGCGCCCTCGGCCATCGCGCAGTCGCTGTGGACGGGCCTGGCCTCGGGCTACTTCTGGCCGCATGTCTGGTCCACGCTGCAGGCCCTGCTGCTGGGCTTGGCCGCGGGCAGCGTGGTCGGCCTGCTGGCCGGCATGGCGCTGGCGGAATGGGCGCTGCTGGAGCGCGTGCTCAAGCCCTATGTCGTCGTCAGCCAGGTCGTGCCCAAGCTGGCGCTGGCGCCGCTGTTCGTGCTGTGGTTCGGCTTCGGCATGCTGCCCACGGTGCTGATCACCGCGCTGATCTGTTTTTTCCCGCTGATGGAGAACACGCTCACGGGCCTGCGCCAGGTCGATGCCTCGCGGCTGCAGCTGTTCCGCATGCTGGGCGCCACGCGGCTGCAGACCCTGCTGCGCCTGAAGCTGCCCACCGGGCTGCCCGCCATCCTCGCGGGCCTGCGCGTGGCCGTGGTGCTGGCCCTGGTCGGCGCCGTGGTGGCCGAATTCATGGGCGCCAGCCGCGGCCTGGGCGCCGTGGTCATCGCCGCCCAGGGAATGATGGACACCACGCTGATGTTCGCGGCCCTGGTGCTCATCGCCGCCATGGGCCTGCTGCTGTACCAGGCCTGCCTGGTGCTGGAGCGCAGGCTGCTGCGCGCCCACGCCTATACCCAAGACACTTCCAGCCTTCAACCTTAACCGCCACCACTGCCATGCACCATTCCACTCTGCCCCTTTCCCGCCGCCAGCTGCTCGGCGCCTGCGCCGGCGTCGCCGGCCTGACGCTGGCAGGCGCCGGCATGGCCGCGCCCGCCCAGGGCAAGATCCGCCTTGCGGGCTGGAGCAAGCCCATCAGCGAGATCACCAACCTCCTCGCCGAGCCCGAAAAGGGCTTCTTCAAGGCCCAGGGCGTGGAGCTGGCCTACCTGCCCGGCGCGGGCGGCGGCGACGCCATCCGCAACATGCTCAGCGGCCAGGCCGATGTGGCCTTCACCGACCCCGGCTCCTTCTTCATGGCGCTGGACAAGGGCGAGAAGCTGGTCGCCATCTACGACATCTACCCGCAGAACGTGTTCAACGTGGTCTCGCTGAAGTCGGCCGGCATCCACAAGCCCGCCGACCTCAAGGGCAAGAAGATCGGCGTCTACAGCCTCTCGAGCGGCACGCGCCAGAACCTGCTGGTGCTGCTGCACCAGGCTGGCCTCAAGGAGTCGGACGTGACCGTCGTCGTCACCGGCCTGCTCAACTTCGCGCCGCTGATGCAGGGCCAGGTCGATGCCACGGCCGCCACCGACACCGGCCTGGCCGTGGGCCTGCGCAAGGGCATGGGCGAGGTCAACGTGATGCAGGTGCGCGAGCACCTGAACATCTCCAGCGACATGTTCGTGGTGCGCGAGGACACGCTGCGCGAGAAGAAGGACCTGCTCAAGGCCTTCCTCAAGGGCTACCGCGACAGCGCGGCCTGGATGGCGGCCAACGCTGAAGAGGCCGCCACGCTGGCCGGCAAGTACGCCATCGACGGCACGCAGCGCGACATCAACCTCGACGTGATCCGCCTGCGCAACGCCTCCGCGCAGCCCGTGCAGGCCGGCAAGCCCCTGGGCAGCTTCGACCTCGCGGCGCTGCAGAAGGGCGCCGACGCCTACCGCGCGCTGGGCATGGTGCAAAAGCAGATCAAGGTGTCGGACGTGGTCGACACCAGCCTGTTGCCGGCAGCCTGACATGGCCTATTCGACTGACTCCTCTGCGCTGGACCTGCGCGGCAAGGTGGTGCTGGTCACGGGCGCGGGCCGCGGCATAGGCGCGGCCATCGCCACGGCCTTTGCGCGTGAGGGCGCGCTGGTGGTGGTCAACTACCTGTCCAACGCAGTCGCTGCCGCGCAGACGGTGGCGGCCTGCCAGGCCGCGGGCCAGGACGCCGGCGGCGACGCCTGGGCCGTGCAGGCCGACGTGGGCTCCGGGCCCGCGGTGCAGGCCATGGTCGATGGCATCGCCCGCGAGGCCGGCGCCATCGACATCGTGGTCAACAACGCCTTCCGGCCTTATGCCTTCGATCCCGAGCGCCGCAGCCGCTTCGACGCGCTGGACTGGAGCGACTACCAGGCCCAGTTCGACGGCGCGGTGGGCGCGGCCTTCAACGTCTGCCGCGCGGTGCTGCCGCAGATGCGCCAGCGTGCGCGCGGCAGCATCGTCAACATCGCCAGCAACCTGGTCGAGCATCCGGTCGTGGCCTACCACGACTACACCACGGCCAAGGCCTCGCTGGTGGGCTTCAGCCGCAACCTGGCCAGCGAACTCGGCCCCCTGGGCATCCGCGTGAACTGCGTGGCGCCGGGCCTGGTCTACCCCACGCAGGGCACGCAGGCCACCAGGGAGTCGTTCCGCGAATCGCTGATGGCGGCCACACCACTCAGGCGCCTGGCCAGCCCTGCGGACGTGGCCGGGCCGGTGCTGTTCCTGGCGTCGGATCTGAGCGCCTTCATGACCGGCCAGGTGCTGTTCGTGGACGGCGGCCTGGTGATGCGCTGAACGGGGGGGCAGCAGCGCTACAGCTCGGCAGCGCTCTGGTGCCTTTTTGAGCCGCGTGATGGCGCTGCGCATGGGGTTTCACGCATTGGTGTGTATTCAAGGCGTGCCATTTCTTCCATATTGGAGGAAACCAGGGCGAAGACTCAAGCGTTCGTAGTAAGCGTGTACCGCAGGTAAGTCCTTATGCGCAAGCGGTGTTTCAAACCACCGATTCACCGACAGCCCGATGGGTATGTCCGCGAGTGAAAACTCTTTGCCGCCGACGTAGGCCCCGGTTGAGGCGAGCTGCTTGTCGAGGATTTCCATGTGCCTTGTCCATTCGCTGCATGCTGCTGCCAGTGCATGACGATCCTGATGCTGTGGCGATTGCCGTACAAGCGACATGAAAGCATAGCTCCATGATCTGTTGAGGTCAGATGCCTGCCAATCGATCCATTGATCAATGGCCGCCTTTGCTTTCGCCTCTGCAGGATAGAGCCTGTCGCCGTTGTAGCGGTTGGCCAAATAACGAATGATCGAGTTTGACTCCCACAGGGTGATATCACCGTCCTGGATGACAGGAATCATCGCATTGGGATTCAAAGCGAGAAATTCAGGCGTATGCGTCGACCTGAAGCCTGAGCCCCAATCTTCCCGTTCAAAAGGGATGTCCAGCTCGGCACAGGTCCAGAGGACTTTTCGGACATTGATTGACGATGTCTTGCCCAATATGCGCAGCATTTCATTTCCTGGTCGTGGGGGAACTATCTCCTGCGGCTGCAACAAGCGGCTGGAGAAGAGAAAGGGTCGAGCAGCTCCAGCGGCCGGTACCCGATCATGCGCCGGATTCCCTTCATCGCCGCCGATGTTCACGAGCAGCTACGCATCAGAAGCAGAGCCTACGGGTGTGCAAAGCTCAACCAAAGAACCGTCAGGGCACCGTACATAGGACACGACCTGGCCCCAGGGCTTGGCAGCGGGGGGCGCCAACTCGGCTGCTCCTGCATGAAGCGCCTTCTGATGGGCCTGATGTACATCTTCCGTGACCAGCGCAATTTCAAACCCCAGCGGGCTGGGAGAAGAATGAGCCGCAACATGGCCTCCTGGAAAATTCAGCGCTCCGAGTTCATGAGCGGCAAATGCCAGCGTGGTCTGTCCTGTCTCCATTTCTCCGTAGGTGCCTGACTCATGAAGAAATCGGGGCTTCAGGCCAAATGCTTTGGTGAAAAAATCTAACGATGCAGAGACATCGGGGACATAAATGATCGCGTAGCCCAATTTCATGGAGAGAAACCTTGCAGGATGGAAGATGCAGCGGCGTTAGCAGCCGTCATTCATGAAAAAGGGCTGCTTCTTCAGACTTTTGCTATTTCGCATGATGCTGCTCAAAGTGAGGGCGAACAATGGCCGGCCCAACGGCCTGGCAGCAATGTCCCATCGACGATGCCAGCTTAAAGCCAAATGCAACCGTGGTTGCGGCGAAGGCAATGAAAAATGTCTCGGGATGGTGCATTGGCGGCCTGCCACGCTCTGGGGCTGGCCGGCGTTCTTCAGGTCGCGGCTTTTCGGCTCGATGACCGCCATGCCTTGCCATCGCCCGGCCGGCAGGCCGCGCGGGGCCTGCGCCATTAGCTTCTGCACATAAGAAAACAACAAAACATTTGTTGGGTTTTGGAATGCGCCTCCGCACAATGCCGTCCTATTGAAGCGCTTACGCAAACCAGGATGCGCCAAGGCTGCGTCCTCCCGGGGGTGAGCGCCTTGCCCGGCTGCTTTGTATCGGCCGTGATGGAACGTCTCAGGAGGCAGCATGAATACCCATCCCCGCATCGTCATCGTGCCCGGCTGGCGCAACTCCGGCCCCGCGCACTGGCAAAGCCTGTGGGCCCGCCAGCTGCCAGGCGCCGAGCGCGTGGAGCAGGACGACTGGCTCGTGCCGCACCGCGACGCCTGGGTGGGCGCGCTGGAAGAACTGGTGCTCGCAGACAGCCGCCCCGTGGTGCTGGTGGCGCACAGCCTGGGCTGCATTGCGGCCGTGCACATGGGCGAGCAGGCGGCCAGCCGGGTCCGGGGTGCGCTGCTGGTGGCGCCCGCCGATCCGGAGCGCCGGGCACAGCTGAGCGACTTCGCTCCCGTGCCCTACGCACCGCTGCCGTACCGCAGCGTGCTGGTGGCCAGCAGCAACGATCCCTTTTGCCCGATACGCCGCGCGGGCGCCTACGCCCGGGCCTGGGGCAGCGAGCTGGTGCGGCTGCAGAATGCCGGGCACATCAACGTGGAGTCGGGCTTTGGCGCCTGGCCGCTGGGCCTGGCCCTGCTGCAGTCGCTGCTGGACGATGCGAGCTGGAGCGCGCAGCAATCGGTGGCAGCGAGGACACCGCCCGATGCGAGGCAGGCCGGGCTGGCTCCGCTTGCCCGCTGAAAGACGGGAGCCCAGGGCAGCGAAAGCTGCCTTTTTCATAGCTGCTGGCGCTTGTCTGGCGGGTGTTTCCCCTGGGTTTTGCGTCAAGCCATCGACGGGAGCGCAAGGGCGGTGCGGTGACGATTTCGGTTACCGTTTTCCGGGTCTACCCATCTTGCTGCAGGCTTTATATCGCTATAGAAGAAAACAAAGAAAAATATATTCTTTTGAGTTTTAAACCAATGTTCGCACAATGCGTACATCTCCATACACATTCATAAGAAGGCAGCGAAAACATGCATTCCCTGAAGATCAAGACTTTGTTGGCATCCATGGCGCTGGCCGCGGCAGGCGCGGCTTCGGCGCAGAACCAGTTGCTCAATGCTTCTTATGACGTGGCGCGCGAGTTCTACAAGGATTACAACGCAGCCTTCATCGCCCACTACAAGAAGACCAAGGGAGTCGATGTGAAGGTGGACCAGTCGCACGGTGGCTCCAGCTCCCAGGCGCGCGCCGTCAACGACGGCCTGGCAGCCGATGTGGTGACCTTCAACACGACCACCGACGTGGACTTTCTGGCCGCCAACGGGGTGGTGGCCAAGGACTGGAACAAGAAGTTCCCCAACGACGCATCGCCCACCACCTCGACCATGCTGTTCCTGGTGCGCAACGGCAATCCCAAGAACATCAAGGACTGGTCGGATCTGATTCGCCCTGACGTCAAGGTCGTGGTGGTCAACCCCAAGACCGGCGGCAACGGCCGCTACGCCTATCTGGCTGCCTGGGGTTCGGTGCGCGAAAAGGGCGGTACCGATGCCGAGGCCGCCGACTTCGTGCAGAAGCTCTACAAGAACGTGCCTGTGCTGGGCAAGGGTGGCCGCGACGCGACCAGCATCTTCCTGCAGCGCAATATCGGCGATGTGCTGATCACCTTCGAATCCGAGGTGGTGTCCGTGGACCGCGAGTTCGGCCAGGGCAAGGTGGACGCGGTGTACCCGTCCGTGAGCATCGTGGCCGAGAATCCCGTGGCCGTGGTCGAGCGCACCGTGGCCAAGAAGGGCACGGCCCAGCTGGCGCATGATTACCTGCAGTACCTGTATTCCGACGAAGCCCAGGAAATCGCGGCCAAGCATGCGATCCGTCCGCGCTCCGAAGCCGTGCTCAAGAAGCATGCCGACCAGTTCAAGCCCATCAAGCAGTTCACCGTGGCCAAGTACTTCGGCTCGCTGACCGAGGCGCAGAAGGTGCACTTCAACGACGGCGGCCAGTTCGACAAGCTGTACACGCCGGGCAAGTAATCTCTCCCGGCCGCGTTGCGGCTTTCCTCCGGGGGGCGGCGGCCTGTGCCGGCGCAGTTCTTGCCGGCCTTCCCGAGCCGGGCCGCCGCAGTTTCCGAAGCGCTCCCTTTCCATGGGCAGCGCCTGTCGCGCCCTCATTCCCGAGTTGCCTCTGAATATGTCATCTGCTGTTCCAGCCCCACGCAAGGCGCGCAGCGCCAGGCGCGTCCTGCCCGGTTTCGGGCTGACGCTGGGCTACACGATCTTCTACCTGAGCATCATCGTGCTCATTCCGCTGGTGGCGCTGATCTCGGCCAGCTTGTCCCTGACCTGGAGCCAGTTCTGGGATGCCGTGGCCGCGCCGCCGGTCGTGGCGTCTTACCGGCTGTCGTTTTCCATGTCCTTCATTGCCGCCTGCGTGAACGTGGTGTTCGGCATGCTGATCGCTTGGGTGCTGGTGCGCTACCAGTTTCCCGGCAAGAAGGTGGTGGACGCGCTGGTGGACCTGCCGTTCGCCCTGCCCACCGCCGTGGCCGGCATCTCGCTGTCGGCGCTGTATGCGGGCAACGGCTGGGTGGGCCAGTACTTCGAATCGCTGGGCATACAGATGGCCTACAACCCCAAGGGCATCGCGATCGCGCTGATCTTCATCGGCCTGCCTTTCGTGGTGCGCACGGTGCAGCCGGTGCTGGAGGACTTCGAGAAAGAGCTGGAGGAGGCCGCCACCAGCCTGGGTGCTTCGCGCTGGCAGATCTTCTACAAGGTCATCCTGCCGCACGTCGGCCCGGCCTTGCTCACCGGCTTTGCCATGGCGTTCGCACGCGCCGTGGGCGAATACGGCTCGGTCATCTTCATCGCGGGCAACATCCCCATGGTTTCCGAAATCACTCCGCTCATCATCATGGCCAAGCTGGACCAGCATGACCTGGCCGGCGCCACCGCGGTGGCCGTGGTCATGCTGATCATCTCCTTCGTGCTGCTGCTGCTGATCAACGCGCTGCAGGCATGGCAGCGCAAGACCGTGGGAGGCCGCTGATGCAAGCTCTCCATGATCTGGTGATGTCGCTGTTTCCCCAATTGCCGCCGATCTGGGCGCATCTGCTCACCGCCGTGTTTTTGTTGGTGCTGGTGGTGCTGGCGCTCTACAGGATCACTGCACCGCCCCGCAGCGCCAGGCCCGAGAAGCTCTCCACCACCGAGCCGCGCTGGGTGCGCTGGGTGCTGACGTCCATTGCGCTGGCGTTCATGGGACTGTTCCTGATCCTGCCGCTGGTCTCCGTGTTCGGCGAGGCGCTGCGCAAGGGCCTGGAGGCCTATGCCGCGGCCCTGACCGAGCCCGATGCGATTTCCGCCATCAAGCTCACGCTGCTGACGGCGTTGATCTCCGTGCCGTTGAACCTGGTCTTCGGCATTGCCGCAGCCTGGTGCATCGCCAAGTACGAGTTCAAGGGCAAGGCCTTTCTGACCACGCTGATCGACCTGCCGTTCTCCATTTCGCCTGTGGTGGCCGGCCTGATGTACGTGCTGGTGTTCGGCGCCAACGGCTGGCTCGGCGACTGGCTGGCCGCCCACAACATGCAGATCGTTTTTGCCGTACCCGGCATCGTGCTGGCCACCATCTTCGTGACCTTCCCGTTCATCGCCCGCGAGCTGATCCCGCTGATGCAGGCCCAGGGCAGCGACGAGGAGCAGGCCGCCATCGTGCTGGGCGCCTCGGGCTGGCAGACCTTCTGGAAGGTCACGCTGCCCAATATCAAGTGGGGCCTGGTCTATGGCGTGATCCTGTGCAATGCGCGCGCCATGGGCGAGTTCGGCGCCGTGTCCGTGGTCTCGGGCCATATCCGCGGCCAGACCAACACCATGCCGCTGCATGTCGAGGTGCTGTACGCCGACTACCAGGCCGCCGCCGCCTTTGCCGTGGCATCGCTGCTGGCGCTGCTGGCCCTGGTGACGCTGGTCATCAAGTCGATTGCCGAGTGGCGCGCCGAACAGCTGGCCAAGGCTGCGGCCGAGGCGCCGCCCGAGCGCCCGGGCCAGATCAGCCTGCACGCGAAGGGCAGCGTCCCCAGCGACACCAAGGCCGCGTGATCCATCAGAACAAGAGAGCCATCATGAGTATTGAAATCCGCAATGTCAGCAAGCAATTCGGCGACTTCCAGGCCCTGCGCGATGTGAGCCTGGATATCCGATCGGGCGAGCTGATCGCGCTGCTCGGGCCGTCCGGTTGCGGCAAGACCACGCTGCTGCGCATCATCGCGGGCCTGGAAACGGCCGATGTGGGCAGCATCCATTTCAGCGGCGAGGACACGACCGACGTGCACGTGCGCGAGCGCAACGTGGGCTTCGTGTTCCAGCACTACGCGCTGTTCCGCCACATGACCGTATTCGAGAACGTGGCCTTCGGCCTGCGCGTCAAGCCGCGCAAGCAGCGGCCCAGCGAGGCCTTCATCCGCGACAAGGTCATGAGCCTGCTCAAGCTGGTGCAGCTGGACTGGATCGCGGACCGTTATCCCTCCCAGCTTTCGGGCGGCCAGCGCCAGCGTATCGCCCTGGCCCGCGCCCTGGCAGTCGAACCCAAGGTGCTGCTGCTGGACGAGCCCTTTGGCGCGCTTGACGCCAAGGTGCGCAAGGAGCTGCGCCGCTGGCTGCGCCAGCTGCACGACGAGCTGCACGTAACCTCGATCTTCGTGACCCATGACCAGGAAGAAGCGCTGGAAGTGGCCGACCGCGTGGTCGTCATCAACCAGGGCAAGATCGAGCAGCAGGGCACGCCCCAGGAAGTCTGGGACAACCCGGCCACGCCTTTCGTCTACGGCTTCCTCGGCGACGTCAACCTCTTCAAGGGCCGCGCCAGCGAAGGCCGGGTGTACCTGGAAGAGGGCATGGAGCTCGACAGCTCCGACGCCAAGGGCGTGCACCACAGCCAGGCCTTTGCCTACGTGCGGCCGCATGATCTGGAGGTGGAGCGCTATTCGCCGGGCCAGAACCTCGACGCCCAGGGCCGGCCCACGGGCATCGTGGCCCAGCTGTCGCGTGCCATCGTGGTCGGGCCCATTGCGCGGCTGGAACTTATTCCGTCCGAGTCGGCACAAACCTCTGGCAATGTCGGGGACGACGGGCTGATCGAAGCCCAGATTCCCGCGCAGCAGTTCAAGGACATGGATTTGCGGGAAGGCGAGACCCTTGTCGTCACGCCGCGCCGCGCCAAGGTCTTTCTGGATGAGGCTGCGGGCATCTGAGGCGCCGCCGTCCCGCTTGTCCTGCAGGCAAGGCTGTAGCATCTCGGGTGCTGCAGCTTTTTTAATTTGACTATTCGGTATTCGTGCCGAGAGAGAACAACATGCTCGAATGGATGGAAACCGCGCCCCGGCGAGTTCTGGCGCTGATCAGCGCTGCCTGCGTGGCCATGCTGGCCTTTGGCCTGTATCTGCAGCATGTGGTGGGGCTGGAGCCTTGCCCCATGTGCATCGTGCAGCGCTATGCCCTGATCGGTGTGGCGATATTCGCAGGACTGGCAAGCCTCAGAGGCTCCAAAGGCTGGTGGATGAGCTTTGGCCTGCTCGCACTGCTGATGAGCGGCTTCGGCGCTTTCGTCGCCGCCCGCCAGAGCTGGCTGCAATGGTATCCGCCCGAGTTCGCCACCTGCGGTCGCGACTTCTACGGCATGATCGAGCACTACTCCTTCAGCCGCTCCATTCCCATGATCTTCCAGGGCTCGGGCGATTGCGCTGCCGTGGACTGGACCTTGCTGGGCGGATCGATCGCCAACTGGTCCTTCATCTGCTTTGCCGTATTCGCCGTAGTCCTGCTCGTGCTGCTGGTGCGCGGCAGGCGTCGCTGATACTGCGCGATTGCCGGATATAAAAAGCCCTGCCGGATTTCGGCAGGGCTTTTTGTCGCCAGGCGCCGTGTCAGTCGCTTTCTGCGCTGCTGCCCATGAACACCGGGCCCGCCGTGCCGGGCACCCAGCCCGGATAGGTTTCCATCACCTCGGCAAACAGGGCCGAGTCGATCCAGCGCTGCAGCCAGCCCTGCAGATGGGGCCAGGGCTGCTCGTTCCACTGGGCCTCATCGATGCGCGCGTACTGGCGCACGAAGGGGCGCAGCGCCATGTCGGCCAGGCTGGGGTTGAGGCCGAACAGGTAGCCGGTTTCCTCGAGCTGGTCGTTGAGCGCGGACAGCCAGGTCAGCGCATCGGCCTGGGCCTGGTTGACGGCTTCGGCATCATGGCGCTCGGGATATTTGCAGCGGTCCAGCGCCTGCTTGAAGAAGCTGTCGTTGCGCTCGACCAGCGCCAGCATCTCTTCCAGGCTGCCGTGCGTGGGGGCGAGCCAGCCGTCGGGGTCGTTGCTGCGCAGCGCATGCAGCATGATGTCCAGGCTCTGTTCGATCACCTGGCCGTCCTGCAGCACCAGCACCGGCACCGTGCCCTTGGGCGAGGCATCGAGCAGCGCCTGGGGCTTGTTGCGCAGATTGATCTCGCGCAGCTCGCAGGCCAGGCCCGCATGGGCCAGCGCCAGTCGGGCGCGGATGGCATAGGGGCAGCGGCGGAAGGAATACAGCGTGGGCAGGGCGGCGGGGGAGTGGGGTAAGTCGGACATGGAAACATGGCCTCCGGAAAGAGAGGCGCAGAAAGGGGCAGAATGCGCGGCCAGGCTGGCTAATGTACCTGCTGCCACGAAGCCTTGCATTGCCATGTGCATAGGGCCATGTCTGGGACTATTTCGGGTGATCGCTGCTGTCCGTTGTGTCCAGGAGGCTTGCATCGCCGGGCGGTAACTCGCTCAGCCATTGCGCCAGTGGCATGGGTCGACCGAACCAGTATCCCTGCAGGCACTGGCAGTGGTTGGCAGCCAGAAAGGCCGCCTGGGCTTGGGTTTCCACGCCTTCGGCAACCACGACCAGACCGAGATGGTGTGCGACCGAAAGTATGGACTGGACGATGGCGGTGTCGCTGGCGCTGCCTGGCGTGTCCTTCACAAAGCTCTTATCGATCTTGAGTTCGTACAGCGGCAGGCGCTTGAGGTAGGCAAAGCTCGAATAGCCGGTGCCGAAGTCGTCGATCGCAAACCGCAGGCCCAGGGCCACGAGCTGCGTCATGCGCTCGGCCGTGTCGTCCACGGCGGCGATCAGCAGGCTTTCCGTGACTTCGAGCACCAGACGCTCGGCAGGCACGCCCGTGCGTTCCAGCAGCGAAGCCATGCGCTCGACAAAATCGTCCTGGCGGAACTGGAGCTGGCTCATGTTGACCGACAACGTGAGCTGTGGATGCGTAGCAGACAGTAAAGCCAATGTGGTGCAGGCCCGCTCCAGCACCCACTCTCCCAAGCGCAGGATGAGGCCGGATTCTTCCGCCAGCGGAATGAACTGGTCCGGCGCTACCGCGCCGCGCTCAGGGTGGAACCAGCGCAACAGCAGCTCTGCGCCAATGATTTGCCCTGCCCCATTGACCTGTGACTGCGCATAGATGGCAAATTGGTCCAGCTCCCATGCGCGTTGCAGGTCCTGCGCCAGGCTCAGCTCTTCCTGGGCACTGGCCTGCATCTCGGGCTCATAGAACGCCATGTGATTGCGTCCCGCAGCCTTGGCGCGGTACATGGCGGTATCAGCCTCCCGCAACATATCCTGGGCATCGGCCTGGCCGCGCGGAAACAGGGTGCCGCCGATGCTGCCCGTGCTGCTGTATGGGCGGTCCTGCAGTGCATAAGGCGTGTCCAGCGCCTCGCGCAGACGTCTGGCCAGCGCTTCGGCTGCACGCCTGGCCGTTGCAAGGTCCTGTCCCAGATCCTGGGCCAATACCACGAATTCGTCGCCACCAAGACGGCCGACCAGGTCTTCGGGCCGCAGCAGGTCCTGTAGGCGCCGGGCCACCTGCATCAGCAGCGTGTCGCCCATGGCGTGGCCCTGCGCATCGTTGATGCGCTTGAAGTGGTCCAGGTCGATGAAGAACAGTGCTCCCATGCTCCCGTTGCGCCGAGCTCGCGTCAGCGCATGCTGGGCCTGTTCCACGAGCATGCGCCGGTTGGGCAGACCGGTGAGTGCGTCGTAGTACGCCAGACGGTGGGTGCGGGATTCCGCCTCCTTGCGTTCGGTAATGTCGCGCGACAGGGCAATGAACGTGGGCTGGTCGCCGGGCTGTTCACCCTGCTTGCGTGCGATAGACAACTCGAACCAATGCGTGCTTCCATCCGCCACGCGTAGTGGAAACTGCCAGCCGCGCGTGTTCCCGTCGCGTTCAGCCTGCGCGATGGCGTTCATATAGGCGGATGCGGCCTCGGGTGGTACGACTTCGGGAAGCATGCGGCCCAGGAAATCATCTGGAGGCGAGTGCAGCAGATCGCTGCGCGACGTGCGATGGCGCAGCAGACGCCCGTCGCGCGACAGCTCGAACAACAGGTCGGGGATGGCGCTGAGCGTGCTTTCCAGCTCGTCGCGGGCGCTGCGCAGTTCCTGGGTCATGTTCCTGGCCAGTTGCTCCGCACGGTCGCGTGCCGTCATGAGCACCCAGGCGAACCAGCCCGTGGCCAGGCTCACAACCGCGCCAAGTGCTGCCACCACGGTGCTGTGCTGGTGGTCCGTGCGCTGTGAAAACGCGGCGGTGGGCGACATGGCTAGCGTCCAGGTGCGCCCGCCCACCTCTAAATGGCGCAACGTGGCCACGGCATTCGGAGCAGGCTTTGTATCCAGGGTGAAAAGCCGATGCGCAGGGTCTGCAGCGGGCGCATCGTAGATGGTGAGGGCCACGTCGGGCGCAAATTCCGGAGCCAGACTGTGCACGATGTCCTTGACCCGGAACGGCAGGCTTACCCAGCCGCGCAGCGCGGCCGATTTTGTACCGTGGCTGTACAAGGGCATATAAAGCACCGAGGAAATGTCCTGGTTGCGGTCTGTGTTCCTGTCCCGCGCCAGCACATAGCCTCGGCTCAAGGCTGGCTGCCCCGTGTCGGCGCTTTGCGCCATGGCCTCGCGGGCCACATCAATGGTGTTGAGGTCGAAGCCCAGTGCAGCGCGCTTGCTCTCGCTCCAGGGCTCGATCTGCGTCATCGGGGCATAGGCTTCGCGCCCGCCCGCAGGATGAATGTGGTAGCCGGCCATTCCGTCGGCACGCATCCGGGCTTCATGAGCATGGAGTTCCCGTGCTGGCACGTGGGCAATCAGGGATACGCTGGCAAGGCCCGGGCGCGTTTCCTCCAGGTGCAGAGCTTGCATGTAGGAGCGGAATTCGCCAGGGCTCACGAATTCGGAGGCGTCGAAATAGCCCTTGATGCCACGCAGCACCATCTCATAGGTGGCTAGGCGGTCCTGGAGGCTGCTGGAAATCTGTTCCACCGCCAGGTCGAAATTGCGGCGCTCGCGTTCATGTGTAGCCTGGTCCTCACTGTGCCAGTACAGGTAGGTCAGTCCCAGCATGACGACGCAGAGCAAGACGGCCAGCAATGCCTGCAGCCCGATGCGAGCGCGGGGCGAGGAACGATGGTTCATGAGCAACAGATGCGCGAGGTTGGCTGGGTTCACCTGAAATGAAATCCCTTAACTGCAAGTATGCAGGTTCAGTGGAGATTCTTTGTTACATGCGGGCGGCCTAATGTGATACGGCGCAATTCTGTTGAGTCTTGTACAGGCAGGGATGCATCAGACGGTTTTCTTATGGGAAAGGGCTTGTCCGAGCTTGATTTGCGTAAGTCGTATTCGTGCCTGTCAGGCCGATTCCGGATCAAGCGATTCGGTCGGCAAGCTGCTTGCCGAATTTCCTTCGTCCTGCAGCTGCGCCAGCAGCCAGTGCCTGAAGGTCTGCAGCGCCGCACTGACCGGGCGCGACCTGAGGTGGGTGAGCCAGTAGGCGCCGGTGTCCACCTCCTGTGTAAAAGGCCGTACCAGCCGGCCCTGGCGCAGCATGTGCTCGAACAGGCGCGTGGGCAGCAGCGCGATGCCGGCACCCTGGGCGGCGGCCTCGGCCAGGGTCAGCGAGGAGTCGAACATGGCGCCGCGCGCCAGCGGTGCGGGCTGTCCGGCGGCGGCAAACCAGCCTTCCCACTCCTGCATGCGGTAAGAGCGCAGCAGGGTCTGGCCGGCCAGGTCGGCGGGCTGGCGCAGGCGCTGGGCCAGTGCCTGCGTGCACATGGGCGACAGCGGCGCGCGCAGCAGCATGTCGGCCCGCGTGCCGTGCCAGGAGCCGTCGCCGAAGCGCACGGCCGCGTCCAACCCTTCGCCGGCCAGATCCACGCGGTTGTTGTGCGTGAGCAGGCGCAGGTCGATGTACGGATGCAACTGCTGGAACTGGCCCAGGCGCGGAATCAGCCAGCCGATCGCGAACGTGCCGACCACGCCCACGGTCAGGATCTCGCGCGGGCGCGGCTCGGCCACCTGCTGCAGCGATTGCTCGATGCGCTCGAAGCTCTGCGCCACCACGGGCCACAGCGCCAGGCCTTCGTCGGTCAGCGCCAGGCCGCGCGGCAGGCGGCGAAACAGCGGCTTGCCCAGGCGCTCCTCCAGGTTGCGGATGTGCTGGCTGACGGCGGCCTGGGTCACGTGCAGTTCCTGGGCGGCGCGCGTGAGGTTGAGGTGGCGCGCCGCGGCGTCGAACATGCGCAGCGCGTTCAGGGGGAGTTGCATGCGTTGATCTCTTAGTTTTTCTAATGACTGATGCCAAATATTACCGTTGGTCTGCAGCTGCAAGCCGCTGTATGCTCCAACTTATATAGCGTGACCAAAGAGGGACTTATGCAACGACGCAGTTTTGTAGCGACATCCATCGCTCTGGGCCTGAGCACCTGGGGGTTGGGCGGCTGTGCCATACCGACCAGGAAGCAGCTGCAGGCTGCCAGTGCGCTGTCCGACGAACTGGCGGCCGTCGAAGCCCAGGCGCAGGGCCGGCTGGGCCTGCATGCACTGGACACGGTGTCGGGCGCCGAGGCCGGCTGGCGCAGCGACGAGCGCTTTCCCATGTGCAGCACCTTCAAGCTGCTGTTGGCCGCGCGCGTGCTGTACCTGGCGCAAAAGGGCGAGATCAGCCTGTGGCGCAAGATCTATTACTCGCCGTCCGAACTGGTGCCGTATTCGCCGGCCACCGAAAAGCGTGCCGGCGCCGATGGCGGTATGACGCCGCAGGATCTGTGCGAGGCGGCCGTGGTGCTCAGCGACAACACGGCGGCCAATGTGCTGCTCGACGCCACCGGCGGCCCCGCAGGCCTGACGGCCTGGCTGCGCGAGATGGACGACAAGGTCACGCGGCTGGACCGCAACGAGCCCACGCTCAACGAAGCCCTGGCCGGCGACGAGCGCGACACCACCACGCCCCGGGCCATGCTGCACACCATGCAGAACCTGCTGCTGGGCGATGTGTTCGAGGGCTTCGGCCGCGCGCTGCTGCAGCAGTGGCTGGTGGACAGCCGCACGGGCGACAGGCGGCTGCGCGCCGGCATGCCCGGCAGCTGGAAGATCGGCGGCAAGACCGGCACCGGCAACAACGGTACGGCCTGCGACGCCATCATCGTCTGGCCCACGCCGCAGTCCGAGCCCGTGCTGGTCACGGCCTATCTCACGGGCAGCAAGCTCGACACCGCGGCCCAGGAGGCCGCGCTGGCCCGGGCCGGCGAAGCCGTGCGGCGCTGGTATTACGCCGTCTGACCGGGCCGGCGTACCGGCGGGCAGCCCGGTGCGCAGGCGCCGGGCCTGCTTCGGCATTCATCCGCAGGAGCCTATGTAGCCGCAGGCCGTGCAGAACGAGCAGCCGTCCTTGCGGATCACGGCATGGGCGCCGCATTCGGGGCATTTGCTGCCGCCGGCCGGCAGGGTGGGCTCGGGCGGCGATGCCGGAGCGGCCGAGGTGCTTGGCGCCGGCTGGGGCTGGCCGCGGTTGGCGATGATGCTCTGGATCGCAAATGCCAGCAGCGCCACTTCACTGTCGTGCCACAGCGGGATGCGGCTGCCGTCCTCACGGGTCTTGAAGCCGTAGCGCACCGGGCCGCGATCCCAGGCCACCTTGCGCAGGTCGGCCAGGGCCTTGTCGAGAAAGCCGCCGCGCGCTGCCAGGCTCAGGCTGCGCATGGTGGCCGTGATCCATTGCTGGCTCTCGCCGGTCTGGCCCACGGGCATGAAGAATTCGATGGGGCGTTCCTGGCCGCCGACCACCATGAAGCTCACCACCAGGTACAGGCGCCGCACGCCGTCGCGCGTGAAGTATTCGATCTTGTCCACCACGGCGTTCAGCGGGCCTTCGGGGCGGCGCTCGATCACCGTGTCCATGCCCGCTCCGCCGGCGGCCGGTGCGGCACCGGCCGCGGCAGGCGGCTCCACGGCCAGCACGGCGCCCAGCGTGTCGTTGGGGCGATAGGTGGCGCAGCCCTTGAGTCCGGCCTCCCAGCACTGCATGTAGAGATGCTTGAAGTCCTCGAACGGATAGTCGGCCGGGATGTTGACGGTCTTGGAGATCGAGGTGTCGATATAGGGCTGCACGGCGCGCATCATGGCCACATGCTCGGAGGCGCTGAGTTCCAGCGCGCTCACGAAGGAGTCGGGCAGCGGCGCGCTGTCGCCATGCAGCGCGCGGTAAAGGCGGTGGGCGTGGTCCTCCACCAGATAGAACTCTGCGCCGCCGTCGGCCGTGCGCTTCCTGCGCGTGTAGGTCCAGGAGAATGCCGGCTCTATGCCGTTGGAGGCATTGTCGGCAAAGGCCAGGGATACCGTTCCCGTGGGTGCGATGGACAGCAGGTGGCTGTTGCGTATGCCGTGCTTTCTGATGGCCGCACGGATCTCCTTGGGCAGCCGCTGGATGAAGCCGCCCCGCAGGTATTGCCTGGCGTTGAACAGCGGGAATGCGCCTTTTTCCCGCGCCAGCTCCACCGAGGCCAGATAGGCCGCATCGCGCATGGCGCGGGCAATCGCCTCGGCCTGGGCCAGGCCCTCGGGGCTGGCATAGCGCAGGCCCAGCAGGATCAACGCATCGCCCAGGCCCGTGAAGCCGACGCCGATGCGGCGCTTTTGCTGGGCCTCGCGCTGCTGCTCGGGCAGGGGCCAGGCGGTGGCGTCCAGCACGTTGTCCAGCATGCGCACCTGCACGGCCACGGCCTCGCGCAGGCCATCCAGGTCGAAACGCGCTTCGGGCGTGAACGGCGCCTGTACGAAGCGCGTGAGGATGACTGGCCCCAGGTCGCAGCAGCCATAGGGCGGCAGCGGCTGCTCGCCGCAGGGGTTGGTGGCGGCGATGTGCTCGGCATACCAGAGGTTGTTGTCGGCGTTGATATTGTCCAGGAACAGGATGCCGGGCTCGGCAAAGTCGTAGGCCGAGCGCATGATGGCATCCCACAGCTCGCGCGCGGGCAGGCTCTGGTAGACCCACAGCCCGTCCTCGCGCCGGTGGGCGCCGGCCGCGATCTGGCCGTCGCTGGGCGCGGCCGGGTGCACCAGCTGCCAGGGTGCGTCGTCCCGTACGGCCTGCATGAAGGCATTGCTCACGCCCACCGAGACGTTGAAATTGTTCCAGCGGCCTTTCTGGCGCTTGGCCGTGATGAATTCGCGCACGTCGGGATGGTCGATGCGCAGCACGCCCATCTGCGCGCCGCGCCGCGCGCCGGCCGATTCCACCGTGGTGCAGGAGGCATCGAACACATCGATGAAGGAACAGGGACCCGAGGCAAAGGAATGGGTGCCGTGCACCAGCGCGCCCCTGGGCCGCAGGTTGGAGAAGTCATAGCCCACGCCGCCGCCGCGGCGCATGGTCTCGGCTGCCTGCGACAGGGCCGTGTAGATGCCGGGATTGCCCTGGGCATCGAAGCCGTTGGTGGCGTCGGCCACGGGCTGGACGAAGCAGTTGATCAGCGTGGCCTTGGTCTGCAGGCCGGCAGCGGCCATGATGCGGCCCGCGCCGATGGCGCCGCGCATCAGGTTGTCGAAGAACCTGGCCTCCCAGTGCGCGCGCAGCGCTTCCTTTTCGACGGCGGCCAGGGCCTTGGCCACGCGGCGGTAAAGGTCCTCGGCCGTCTGCTCGCCGGGCGCCAGGTATTTTTCGGCAAGCACATCCAGGCTGATGGCCTGGGGCGGCAGGGCAGGCGGGGTGGTGGCAGGCATGGCGTATCCAGTCATGGCAATACGCCTGTTGTACCCACGATGGCCGAAACGGTTGTGACGCAACGCAACAAACCCCCTGCGGCGCCTTCGGCCGCCGCTTTGGCCCTGCGCCAGCGCAGAATGCTTGCCTGCTATCTAAAACAATAGCTTCCAGCGCTTGATTGACAAGCGCTGGAGCCTGTTTTGGCTTGAGGCTGGCTTACAGCTTCTTGACCAGCACCTGGCTCTTGCGGTTCCAGTTGTACTTGGCCTTGCGGGCCTCGGGCAGCCAGTCGGGGTCCACGGGCTGGAAGCCCCGCTTGATGAACCAGTGCATGGTGCGCGTGGTGAGCACGAACATGGTTTCGCAGCCCAGGGCGCGTGCGCGCTGCTCGATGCGCTTGAGCAGCTTCTCGCCGTCGCCCGTGCCCTGGCTCTTGGGCGAGACGGTGACGGCAGCCATTTCGGCGGTCTTGGCCTCGAGGTAGGGGTGCAGCGCCGCGCAGCCGAAGATCACGCCGTCGTGCTCGATCACCGTGTAGCTGGCGATGTCGCGCTCGATCTCGGTGCGGTCGCGCTTGACCAGCGTGCCGTCGCGCTCGAAGGGCTCGATCAGCTGGATGATGCCGCCCACGTCGTCGATGGTGGCCTCGCGCAGCTCCTCGAGCTTTTCGTCGATGACCATGGTGCCGATGCCGTCGTGCACATAGATTTCGAGCAGCAGCGCGCCGTCGGTGGCAAACGGCAGGATGTGGCTGCGCTCCACGCCGTGCTCGCAGGCGCGCACGCAGTGCTGCAGGTAAAAGCCCACGTCCGTGGGCTCCTGCGCCGGCGGCAGCTGCGCCAGCAGGCGGCGGGCCGCATCCAGCGGCAGTTCGGTGTCGATGGGGTTGTTCTCGTCGGCCGGGCCCGTGGGGTCCATGCGGATGCCGGGCACCTCGGTCAGGAACAGCAGCTTGTCGGCCTTGAGCTCGATGGCCACGCGCGTGGCCACTTCCTCCATGCTGAGGTTGAAGGCCTCGCCCGTGGGCGAGAAGCCGAAGGGCGAGACCAGCACCAGCGCCTCGGACTCCAGGGCGCTGCGCATGCCTTCCACGTCCACCTTGCGCACCAGGCCGGTGTGCATGAAGTCCACGCCGTCGACGATGCCCACCGGGCGCGCCGTGAGGAAATTGCCCGAGATCACGCGCACGCGCGCGCCGGCCATGGGCGTGTTGGGCAGGCCCTGGCTGAAGGCGGCCTCGATCTCGTAGCGCAGCTGGCCCGCGGCTTCCTGGGCGCAATCGAGCGCGATGGAATCGGTCACGCGCGCGCCGTTGTAGTAGCGCGGCTCCTGGCCCTTGAGGCGCAGCTGCTCGTTCACCTGGGGGCGAAAGCCATGCACCAGCACGATCTTCACGCCCATGGCCTGGATCATGGCCAGGTCCTGCACGATGGAGCTAAGTTTGCCCGAGGCAATGGCTTCGCCCGTCAGGCCCACCACGAAGGTCTGATGTCGGAACTTGTGGATATAGGGAGCCACGGACCGGAACCAGGGAACGAAGGTGAAGTTGAAGACGGTGGACATGGGGTGATGCGTGAGAGCCTTGTGAGGGGCGGCTGCTCCCGGGCGCCACCAGGAGGCGGCGGCCGGACTGGACAAAAAAAGCCTGCGGGCCGGACAGGCGCGCAAGCAGGCCGTAGTTTAGCGGCTGCACCCCAGGCGCACAGCGGAAAAGGACGATGTCCGACGCACGGCGGCGAAACTGCCGAAAACGCCCATGGATAATGCTCCCATCGAAAAAGAGCAGGTCGTGCAGCGATCGCGGAGCCGGGGCAGGCCTCGAGAGGGTGTTCACCGCAGCGGCGCGTGCCTGCGCATACCTGCCCATGCCGCCAGAACATCCTGTTGCCTTTCTCCCGTCCGTTCATCCGCGCTTGTCGACCTTCATGCATTCCAGCTGCTTTTCCCTGGCACTGAGCCTGCTGGCCGGGGCCGCGCTGCCGGTCCGGGCCCAGCCCCCGGTGCAGGCCCAGCCGGCCGCCACTGCCAGTACCCTGAGCTTCGAGCAGGCCCACGCGGCGCTGCTCGAACGCTCCGAGCAGCTGGCCGCCTCGGCCAAGGCCGTGGTCAGCGCCCGCCTGCGCCGCGAGGGCATGCAGGGGCTGGGCGGCCCGTCGGTGGCCATCACCGGCATGGGCTACCGTTATTCGGCCAATGTCGACCTGGACCTCGACCCGGCGCGCCGCGCCCTGGGCAATGGCATCTTGCACCTGCCACCGCAGCTGGGCGGCGCCGTGGGGCAACTGCCCAGCCTGCCGGCCAATTACGACCTGCAGCGCAAGAGCAATGTGGCCTCGGCCAGCCTCTCGGCCGTGTGGCCCATCTACATGGGCGGCCTGGGCGATGCGGTGCGCGGCGAGCTCGACGCCATGGCCGATGAAGCGCTGGCCGATGCCGCCACCAGCGCCGACCAGCTCAACACCTTGCTGGTGCAGCGCTATTTCACGGCCCAGCTGGCCGAGCGCGCCGCGGCCCTGCGCCGCCGCGCGCTGGAGGGCGTGCGCGCCCACGACGACGCGGCCCAGCGCATGCTCAAGGCCGGCGTGATCGCCCAGGTCGAGCGGCTGCAGGCCAGCGCGGCCCTGGCCGATGCCCAGCAGCAGGCGCGCAAGGCTGACGACGATGCGCGCCTGGCACGCAGCGCCTTGCTGCGTACGGTACATGCAGCCGGCGGCGTGCGCCCCAGCTCCCCCTTGTTCGTCAGCAGCGAGGCCTTGCCGCCGCTGCAGCAGTTTCTGGATGCGGCCCAGAGCCGCCATCCGGGCCTGAGCAAGGTGGCGGCCAAGCGCCGCCAGGCCGAGTCGCTGCACGATGCCACCGAGGCGCTGCGCAAGCCGCAGGTGCTGGCCTTCGGCATGCGCGAAGTCAACACCTCGGGAAAGCCCAACTGGGTGGCCGGCGTGGCCGTGCGCTGGACGCTGTGGGACAGCATAGACCGCGACAAGCTTGCGGCCGCCGGCCAGCGCAAGGTGGAGCAGGCCGAACTCACCGACGCTCAGGTGCGCTCCGACATCGCGCTGCTGGTCGAGAAGAACTGGCTGGCCGTGGAGCAGTCGCGCACCCAGTATCTGTCCGGCCAGGCCCAGGAGGATCTGGCGCGCGAGCTGCTGCGCTTGCGCGCGGCCGGTCTCAAGGAAGGCACCAGTACGGCGCTGGAGCTGATCGATGCCCAGCTCAACCTGGCCAAGGTGCAGACCGAACGCGCCGCCGCCGCCAACCAGTATGTGCAGGCGCTGGCCGCCTTGCTCGAGAGCACGGGCCAGACCGATGAGTTCACCCGCTACATGGCCCGTGCCGATATCCGGATCACCGCAGACGCACCATGAATACACCCGTTCCGACCCCGCCACCCTCCAGCCCCAGCCCTGAAGTGCCGAAGCAGGCCAGGCGCCTGCCCGTGGCCGTGCTGATCGCCGCGGCCGCGGTGCTGATCTTCATTGTCTGGGGCTTCTGGCGCGCCGCCCAGCCCGCGGCCCCGTATTTCCAGGGCCAGATGGAAGCGCGCGAGGCCGACATCGCGCCCAAGGTCACGGCCCGTATCTCCAAGGTGCATGTGACCGAGGGCCAGGTCATCCGGCCCGGCGACCTGCTGGTGGAAATGGACAGCCCCGAGGTGCAGGCCAAGCTGGCCCAGGCCCAGGCGGCCCGGGATGCGGCCCAGGCCGTGGCCGCCAAGGCCAGCAACGGAGCCCGGCCCGAGGAGGTGCAGATGGCCCGCCTGAGCTGGCAGCGCGCCCAGGCAGCGGCCGAACTGGCCAGGACCTCGTACGACCGCGTGCAGAGCCTGTTCAATCAAGGGCTGGTTTCGGCCCAGAAGCGCGATGAGGCCCAGACCAACTGGCGTGCCTCGGATGCCCAGGCACGGGCTGCCAAGGCACAGTACGACATGGCGGCCAGCGGTGCGCGCGCGGAGGACAGGACCGCCGCTGCCGCCCAGGCGCGCCAGGTCGAGGGCGTGGTGGCCGAGGTCAAGGCCGCCGAAGCCGAAACCCAGCTGCGCAGCCCCGTGGGCGGCGAGGTGGCGAATGTGCTGGCCAAGCAGGGCGAGCTGTCGCCCCAGGGCGTTTCGGTGGTCACCGTGGTGGACCTGAACGACCAATGGGTGGTGCTCAATGTGCGCGAAGACCAGCTGCAGCGCTTTGCGATGAAGAGCCGCTTCACGGGCCGGCTGCCGGCGCTGGGTGACCACCAGGCCGAGTTCGAGGTGTTCTTCCTCGGCGTGCTGCCCGATTTCGCCACCTGGCGCACCACGCGCGGCAGCCAGGGCTTCGATGCGCGCACCTTCGAAGTGCGGGCGCGGCCGGCCAAGCCCATAGAGGGCGCACGTCCCGGCATGAGCGTCATCGTGGAGAGCGGTGCGTGAGTCCCTTTGCCGCCAGCCTGCGCCGCGAATGGGGCCGGCTGCGTGCCAGCCCCTGGGACTGGGCCATGGTCAGCTGGGTGCCTTTGCTGGCCCTGGGCCTGATGTGCTGGATTTTTTCGGCCGGCCAGCCTTACCGGCTGCCGATTGCCGTCTGGAACGAAGACCACTCCTCGCTGTCGCGCCAGCTGGTGCGCATGCTCGACGCCACGCCGGGGCTGCAGGTGCGCCAGACCGTGCTCAACCGCGGCGAGGCCGCCGATGCGCTGCAGCGCATGCAGGTCTATGGCGTGGTGCACATTCCGCCGGACCTGGCGCGCGACGTGAAGCGCGGCGCCGGCGGCACCATCACGCTGCTGCACAACGCGCAACTGGCCACCGCATCGAGCCTGCTGCAGCGCGATGTGCGCCAGGTGGTGGGCACGCTGTCGGCCGGTGTTGAAATGCAGGCTGCGGCCAAGCGCGGCTCGCCCCACCAGGCACTGCGCGTGCAGATGGAGCCCATCAAGACCCAACTGGTGGCGCTGTTCAACGTCTCCACCAATTACGAGCAGTTCCTGGCCGCCACGCTGGTGCCCGCGCTGCTCCATATCCTGGCCATGACGGCCGGTGCCTGGTCCGTGGGCCGGGAGCTGCGCGAGCGCACCTTGGGTGAGTGGCTGAGCCCGGATGGACAGTCCGCGAGTCTGGCCAGAGTGGCGCCAGCCCTGCTGGGCAAGCTGCTGCTGCCGGCCGCGCTGCTCTGGGGCAGCGGCATGGCGGCGCTGCTGTATCTGGCGCAGTTGCGCGGCTGGGCCGTGGCCGGCAGCATGGCGTGGATCGGCGCGGGCCTGGCGGCGCTCATCGTTTTGAGCCTGGCGGCCGGCGCGGCGCTGGCCGGCATCACGCTGTCGCTGCGCACGGCGCTGTCTGGCACGGGATTGCTGTCGGCCCCGGCCTTCGCATTCAGCGGCGTGGGCTTTCCGCTGCTGGCCATGACGGGCAGCGCGCGCGGCTGGGCCCTGGCCATGCCGTATACGCATTACGCGCGGCTGCAGATGGAGCAGTGGCAGATGGGCGCGCCCGTGGCGCAATCCCTGCCCGTGGTCTGCGGCCTGCTGCTGGCCGCCTTGGTGTTGCTGGCGCTGGCCTCGGCCGGCCTGCTGCGCGGCCTGCAGCGGCCCGACAAATGGGGAGGACGCTGAGCCATGGCGGTCCCAACCGGTTTCTTGCGCCTGTGGCTGGACAGCCTGGCGGCGATGCTGCGCGACAAGGGCGCGGCCCTGCTGTTGCTGGGCGCACCCGTGCTCTACGGTTTCTTCTATCCCTGGTTCTACAGCTCCGAAGTGGTGCAGCGCGTGCCCGTGGCCGTGGTCGTGCAGGACAACTCGGGCCTGGCGCGGCAGATGCTGCGCTTTGCCCAGGCCAGCCCGCGCATCCATGCGCAGCTGGTCACGGCCGATGAGGGCGAGGCGCGCGCGGCCGTGCTGCGCGGCGAGGTCATGGGCTATGCGCTGCTGCCGCGCGACTTCAAGCGCGATGTGCTGCGCCGCGCGAATGTGGTGATTCCGGTCTACGCCAATGGCGCCTATCCCTTGGTCAGCAAGCAGGTGCAATACGGTTTTGCCGAGGCTTTCGGCACCGTCTCGGCCGGCGTGGAGATCAAGCGCCTGCAGGCCGGTGGGCAGAGCGCGCCGCAGGCGGCCGTGAGCCGCTCGCCCGTGAACGCCCAGGCCGTGGCCCTGTTCAACCCCACCGAGGGCTATGGCAGCTTTGTGGTGGCGGCCGTGTCCGTGCTGATTCTGCAGCAGACGCTGCTGATGGGCAGTGCGCTGCTGGTCGGTACCTGGCGCGAGCAAGGTGCCGACCGCGTTGGCTCGCGCCAATGGCTGGCGCGGCTTTTGGCACTGTGCGTACCGGGCTGGCTGGCGGGGCTGTTCTATTTCGGCTGGATCTTCATCTGGCAGGACTTTCCGCACGGCGGCAACCCCTGGGGCGCGCTGGCGCTGCTGGCCTGCTTTGTGCCGGCCGTCGTGGGCTGCGCCTGCTTGCTGGGCTGGTGGCTGGCCGATCGCGAGCGGGCCTTGCAGGTGGTGCTGTTCTCCTCGATTCCGCTGGCGTTTCTGGGAGGCTTCACCTGGCCCGTCGAGGCCTTGCCCGAGCCGCTGCAGTGGCTGCGCTGGCTCTCGCCCAGCACGGCCGGCATACAGGCCTCGCTGCGCTACAACCAACTGGGCGCACCCCTGGTCGCTGCCCTGCCGCATCTGGCCTGGTTGGCCTGCATGGCGCTGACCAGCTGGTTGGCCGTGCTATGGCTGGGCCGCCGCTCGCCGGCAGTGCGGGAGTAGGAGAAAAACTGCCGCAAACCGTTGCCGTTCAAGCGCTGAAAGCTATTGTTTTTATAAGGCGGATGCATGCTGGCGGCGCGCCTGCAGGCCCAGCATGAGCAGTACCACGGCCACCAGGGGCAGCATGCCGTAGTTGATGCCGTTCCAGCCGGCCGTATGCAGCAGTTCGCCGGAGCCGAACGAGGCCACGGCCACGGTGCCGAATACCAGAAAATCGTTGAAGGCCTGGACCTTGGCGCGTTCGGCCGGGCGGTAGCATTCGGTCAGCAGGGCGGTGGCACCGATGAAGCCGAAATTCCAGCCCACGCCCAGCAGCACGAGCGCGCCCCAGAAATGCAGCAACTCCAGGCCCAGCAGGGCCAGGCCGCCGGCCATGGCGATCATGACCAGACCCAGGGCCGTGATGCGGCGCTTGCCGAAGCGCGCGATCAGCCGGCCCGTGACGAAGCTGGGCGCGAACATGGCCAGCACATGCCACTGTATGCCCAGCGCGGCTTCGCCCACGCTGTGGCCGCAGCCCACCATGGCCATGGGGGCTGCCGTCATCAGGAATGCCATGAGGCCATAGCTCACCACGCCGGCCGCCGCAGCCACGACGAACTGCGGCGAGCGCGCGATCTCCTTGAGCGGCCGCGCCTCGCCGGCCACGGCCCTGGACTGGGGCGGCGGCAGGCGCAGGCCCATGAGCAGCGGCAGAGCCAGCAGGGCGAGCGCCGCCTGGCTGTAGAAGCTGCCGGCAAACGGCGTGGCCGGCAGGGCGTCGCGCGTCCAGATCACCACCTGCGGTCCGATGATGGCGGCGATCAGCCCGCCGACCATGACACGCGAGATGGCCCTGGCCTGCTGTGCAGGTTCCGCCACCATGTCGGTGGCTGCAAAGCGGTAGCTCTGCACGCAGGCCGCATAGAAGCCGGCCAGCGCCGTGCCTATGCAGAAGGTCACGAAATCGGAATGGGCGATGCCTTGGGCGGCCACCACGCCGGACAGCACGCCCAGCAGCGCACCCAATACATAGGCCTGGCGCCGGCCCAGGCGGTTCATCAGCCAGGCCGCGGGCAGCGTGGACAGGGCCAGGCCCAGCTGGTAGATGCTGACCGGCAGCGTGGAGGCCGTGGGATTGCTGGACAGTTGCTGGCCGGCCAGGCCGCCCAGCGAAATGATGATGGGCGGCGAGGCGCCGCCCAGGGATTGGGCTGCTACCAGCAGGCCCATGTTGCGGCGCTGGTGTGTGCTGTATGCATTGTGGTTCATGGCGTGGCGGTCTGGAGGCGGGGCGGGTGCCCGTCCATGCGGCCTGGCGGCCGCAAGCAAGAGGGACTCCCGATACCGCAGCATATCGGTTTGCGCCGCCGTGGTTGTCGCGAGCGGTGCAGCCGCGCATGCTGGCGAGGGCAGATGAGCGCCACATTAACAAGGCCGGTTCGCCGTGGGGGAACGACGCTACAATTTTTGGAGAATGAAAATCATTCTTGATGAATCCTGAGCCAAGCATCTCGTTCTAGCCAAGGGAGTGGAGTCTACGAGGTCGACATGGATCAGAACTTCGATGGCGCGGGCACCGGCTGCCGCGCGGCACGCACCTACCGCCATGCATCCAGCAAGCCGTTGCACGGCTGGCGATGCGGCACCTTTTCCGCCGGGCTGGCCCTGGCATGCGCCATGCTCGCGGCAGCCGGCTGCACGGCCGGCGCCCGGCGCGATGCCAGGGAGGCAGCGGCGGCATCCGCAGCCGCCAATGCCGCAGAAAGCGCCGCGCCCCTGATGCCGATGCAGGCCGCCTCGGGACAGCTGCAGGCATGGGAGGCCCGGCGCTGGACGGTGCAGGCGCCTGCCGGCGCGGTGGTGCAGGGACGGCTGCAGGCGCTGGATCTGGTGCTGGATGTGGAAACGCCGGCGGGCCGGCATATCCGGCGGCTGTCCTCCGGGCTGGGCGTGGAGCAGTCCTTCACCTGGCAGACGCGGGGCGCGCAGCAGGAGCGGCTGGTGCTGCGCCGCAGCGCGGGCGGCCTGGCGTCCGCGCCCTACGCGCAGCAGCTGTGCGAGCAGGAGGCGGGCCTGCAGCCCTGTGCGCAAGGCGAGAGCAAGGCTTTCGGGCCGGGCCGCTACCGGTTGCAGATAGACAGCGTCCGGCCTGCGGCTGCGGCCCCCGCGGCGCCCGGGCTCGCGGCGCAGCAACCTTTGCTGAGCCCCACGCTCCAGGACTTGCGCGCGCAGCTGGAGCGGGGGCAGGGGAGCGAGTCCTTCTGGAAAGCCATGGCCGCCCGGGGAACTCCGCTGGTCGAACCCTGGGATGGCCGGCACCGGCTGGTGACCTTTCTGTGGCGCGGCGCGCGCGAGTCCGTGCGCCTTTTCGGCAGCCCCTCGGGCAACCACGATCTGCTGCAGCAACTGGGCGGCAGCGATGTCTGGTGGGCCAGCTTTGTGATGCCCGACGATGCCCGGCTCAGCTACGGCCTGGCGCCGGATGTGCCGCATGTCCAGGGCTCGGCCATGGAGCAGCGGCGGGCCATTCTCGCCACCTTGCAGCGCGACCCGCTGAATCCCCAGGCCTGGGGCGAGGCCGATCCGCAGCGTGGCGCGGCCGATGCCTTCGACGGGCGCTCGGTGCTGAGCCTGCCGCGGGCGCCCCTGCAGCCCTGGGTGGCGCCCCGGGCGGCCGGGCAGGTGGCGGAAGGCTCCTCCGGTACGGGTGAACTGGCACGGTACTGGGTGCAGAGCCGGGCGCTGGACAACGGCCGCGACGTCTGGGTCTACCGGCCGGCAGGCTGGAAGCGCACGCCATGGCTGCAGCGCAACCTGCTGGTGCTCTTCGATGCCCACGCCTATCTGCAGCAGGTGCCCACGCCGCGCATTGTCGAGAACCTGATGGCCGACGGACTGCTGTCCGCCACGGCCATCGTGCTCGTGGCCAACGCGGGCGGCAATGCCCGGGCCGAGGAGCTGCCGCCCAATCCCGCGTTCGCGGACTTCATGGGCTCCACGCTCATGCCCTGGCTGCAGCAGCGGGGCATGGCGGCGCCGGCGGCCCGTACGGTGCTGGCCGGCTCCAGCTATGGGGGGCTGGCTGCCAGCTATGTGGCCATGCGCCATCCGGGGCGCTTTGGCAATGTGCTGAGCCTGTCGGGTTCGTACTGGTGGGCTCCGGGGCAGCAGCCGCCCAACTGGCTGGCGCGGCAGTATGCGGCCGGCCCGCGCCTGCCTGTGCGCTTTTACCTCGATGCGGGCCTGTACGAGGGCGCGCGCGGCGGCCAGGCCGGCATCCGCGAAACCAGCCGGGAGCTGGGCGATGTGCTGCAGTCCAGGGGCTATGCGGTGATCCGGCGCGAGCACAGCACGGGCCACGACTATGTGCACTGGCAGGGTTCGCTGGCCTGTGGCCTGCTGGCCTTGCTGGGCGATGAAAGCGCCCGGGCCGGGGAATCGGTGAGGGCGGCCTGCCCGGCCGAGCCTTTGTTTGCCGCCAGATAGGCGGCGCTTTTGACGCGACCCGTTCCGAAGCCGCAGGCTGGTGCTTGTCAGGGAGTTTCCATGAAAATGGATGGCAACCCACGTTGGCAAAGCGTTTTCAGCTATGGAATCAGGATTGCGGGTCTGTCGAGACGGAAAAGCCGCGCACTGCAGCCAGCGGCGGAAAGTCTGCTTCGCGCTTGCCCTGCATGGCGGATACGGCTTCCATCACATGGCGGTTGCTCCAGATGCCGCTCTGCACCCAGCCCATTTGCTGCAGGGCGTCGTGCACGCCGTGGTCGCGCGCATAGTTGATGACCTGCTTGCTGCCCCAGATGGCGATCGGCGGCTTCGCGGCGATCTCGCGTGCGCAGGCCAGTGCTGCGGTCACCACGGCCTCGTGGCTCTCGAACACGGCATTGACCAGGCCGTGGCTGGCTGCTTCCTGGGCGCTCATGCGCCGGCCGGTATAGGCCAGCTCCTTGACGATGCCCAGCGGCATGAGCTTGGGCAGGCGCTGCAGGCTGCCCAGGTCGGCCGTCATGCCGATATTGATTTCCTGGATGCAGAAAAAGGCCTCGCGGCTTGCGTAGCGGATGCAGGCCGCAGCCACCAGGTCCAGCGCGCCGCCCACGCAGCCGCCGTGAATGGCGCAGATCACGGGCATGCGCAGCTCTTCGATGCGGTTGAAGGTGCTTTGCATGCGGGCCAGTGTGTCGACCAGCGCGGCCCGGCCTTCGGGGCTGCGGTCGTCGGGCGCGAATTGCGGATCGGCAAAGGTGTCCAGCGCCATGCCCGCAGAGAAATGCCTGCCCGTGCTGCTGATCACCAGCGCGCGGGAATCGCCGCTGCGGTGCAGCCTGTCCAGCACCAGGTCCAGCTCCTGCCAGAACGTGGGGTTGAGCGTGTTGAGCGCTTCGGGGCGATTCAGGATCAGATGGGCAATCCGGTCCGACAGATCGAGGCGAAAGCAGCTCAGCTGCAGGGGCGGGGTGGGCGTGTCGTGCGGCATGGCGCACATGGTGGACTGCCCTGGCGGGGCGCGCCGTCACGCTGGCGACTGGCTGCCGCCGGGCGGCATGGGGGGATTCCCGGGGTGCTTCGGCGCAGGCCGGGACATAAAAACACCCGGCTTGCGGCCGGGTGGCTGTTCTTCAAAAGCGGCCTGCAGCTGCCTGGATCGGCCTATCGCTTCTTGCCGCCCAGGATGCCGCCGAGCACGCCGCGCAGGATTTCCTTGCCTATGCTGTTGCCCACGGTGCGCACCGTGGACTTGGCCATGGTCTGCACCAGGCCGTCATACTGGCCGCCGCGCGGGCCGGTGCGGCCGAACAGCAGCTCCTTGAGGCCGTCCATCATGGCGCTGCCACCGGCTTCCTGCGCCGCGCCGGCAGCGCCCGCCGCGGCAGGCGCATCGCCGGGCTTGGCCGGCGTGGCGGAAGCGGCGCGCCCGCGCAGCACTTCATAGGCCGATTCGCGGTCCACCGCCTCTTCGTAGACGCCGGCCACCAGGGAGCGGGCCATGAGATCCTTGCGCTGCTCGGGCGTGATGGGGCCGATCTGGCTGCCCGGGGGAATCACATAGACACGCTCGGTCACGCCGGGGCGGCCTTTTTCGTCGAGGAAACTGACCAGCGCTTCGCCCACGGCCAGCTCGGTGATGGCCGCAGCAATGTCCAGCCCCGGGTTGGGGCGCATGGTGGAGGCGGCCGAGGCCACGGCCTTCTGGTCGCGCGGCGTGAAGGCGCGCAGCGCATGCTGCACGCGGTTGCCGAGCTGGCCCAGCACGGAATCGGGCACGTCCAGTGGGTTCTGGGTGACGAAATACACCCCCACGCCCTTGGAGCGCACCAGGCGCACCACCAGTTCGATGCGCTCGAGCAGCACCTTGGGCGCATCGTTGAACAGCAGATGGGCCTCGTCGAAGAAGAACACCAGCTTGGGCTTTTCGGGGTCGCCGATCTCGGGCAACTGCTCGAACAGCTCGGACAGCAGCCACAGCAGAAAGGTCGAGTACAGGCGCGGGGCATTCATGAGCTTGTCCGCGGCCAGGATGTTGACCATGCCGCGGCCGTCGGCATCGGTCTGCATCAGGTCGTTGATGTTGAGCATGGGCTCCCCGAAGAACCTGTCGCCGCCCTGGGACTCGATGGCGAGCAGGCCGCGCTGTATGGCGCCTATGCTGGCCGAGCTGATGTTGCCGTATTCCGTGGTGAACTGCTTGGCGTTGTCGCCCACGTGCTGGAGCATGGCGCGCAGGTCCTTGAGGTCCAGCAGCAGCAGGCCGTTGTCGTCCGCGATCTTGAACACGATATTGAGCACGCCCATCTGCGTCTCGTTGAGATTGAGCATGCGGCCGATAAGCAGCGGCCCCATGTCGGAGATGGTGGCGCGCACGGGATGGCCCTGCTCGCCGAACACGTCCCACAGCGTGGCGGGGCAGGCCAAGGGCTCGGGAAGAGCGATGCCGCGGTCCTTGAGCGAGGCGGCAAGCTTGTCGCCCACCTTGCCGCTCTGGCTGATGCCGCCGAGGTCGCCCTTGATGTCGGCCAGGAAGACCGGGACGCCGATCTGCGAGAAGCTCTCGGCCAGTTTCTGCAGGGTCACGGTCTTGCCGGTACCTGTGGCGCCGGTGATCAGGCCGTGCCGATTGGCCATGCCGGGCAGCAGCGCGCATTCTGTGGCAGAGTGCTGGGCAATCAAAAGGGGTGAAGCCATTTCGGGTTTCCTCGGAGCTAGCGTTCAGTCAAAAGTAAAATCTCGCCTGCTAGGTTAAATCAAATATCAAAGGACTCTCTGTGGCAGGACACAGCAAATGGGCCAACATCCAGCACCGCAAGGGTCGCCAGGATGAGAAGCGCGGCAAGATATGGACACGGATTATTCGTGAAATCATGGTGGCTGCGCGCCAGGGCGGCGGCGACCTGAACGCCAATCCGCGCCTGCGCCTGGCCGTGGAAAAGGCCAAGGCCGCCAACATGCCGGCCGACAACATCAAGCGCAACATCGACAAGGCCACGGGCAACCTCGAAGGCGTGAGCTACGAGGAAATCCGCTATGAGGGCTACGGCATCGGCGGCGCGGCCATCATCGTGGACACCATGACCGACAACCGCGTGCGCACCGTGGCCGACGTGCGCCACGCCTTCAGCAAGTACGGCGGCAACATGGGCACCGAAGGCTCGGTGGCCTTCCAGTTCAGGCACGTGGGCCAGCTTGTCTTTGCGCCCGGCACCAGCGAGGACAAGGTCATGGAAGTGGCGCTGGAAGCCGGCGCTGAGGACGTGATCACCGACGACGAAGGCGCCATCGAGGTACTGACCGCGCCGGCCGATTTCGAAGCCGTGCGCGATGCGCTCCAGGCCGCGGGCCTGACGCCCGAGGTGGCGGAAGTGACCATGCGCCCCGAAAATACCGTCGCCCTGGAAGGCGACGACGCAGCCCGCATGCAGAAGCTGCTGGACATGATTGAAGATCTGGACGACGTGCAGGACGTCTACCACAACGCTGAACTATGAAAATTCTTGTGATTGGCGGCGGTGGCCGTGAACACGCCCTGGCGTGGAAACTGGCCGAATCGCCCAAGGCGACCAAGGTCTATGTGGCTCCTGGCAATGGCGGTACCGCCCTGGCCGGCGGCAAGATTGAAAACCTCGGTATCACCGACGTGCAGGCCCTGCGCGAATGGGCGCAGGCCGAGAAGATCGGCCTGACCGTCGTCGGCCCCGAGGCGCCGCTGGCGGCCGGCGTGGTCGACGAGTTCCGTACCCACGGCCTGCGCATCTTCGGCCCGGCCAGGGCCGCAGCCCAGCTGGAGAGCTCCAAGGCTTTCTCCAAGGACTTCATGGCGCGCCACGGCATTCCCACGGCGCAGTACGAGACCTTTACCGATCCCGCGGCTGCCCACGCCTATGTGGAACGCCTGGGCGCGCCCATCGTCATCAAGGCCGATGGCCTGGCGGCCGGCAAGGGCGTGGTCGTGGCCACTTCGCTGCAGGAGGCCCACGATGCCGTGGACTTCATGCTGGTGGACAACAAGTACGGCGTCACGCACAACGAGGGCGGTGCCCGCGTGGTGATCGAGGAATTCCTCGACGGCGAGGAAGCCAGCTTCATCGTGCTGTGCGACGGCAAGAACGTGCTGGCCCTGGCCACCAGCCAGGACCACAAGCGCCTCAAGGATGGCGACCAGGGCCCGAACACGGGCGGCATGGGCGCGTATTCGCCCGCGCCCGTGGTCACGGCCGACGTGCACGCCCGCGCCATGCGCGAGATCATCCTGCCCACCATCCGCGGCATGGAAAAGGACGGCATTCCCTACACCGGATTCCTGTACGCCGGCCTGATGATCGACAAGAGCGGCCATCCCAAGACGCTGGAGTTCAACTGCCGCATGGGCGATCCCGAGACCCAGCCCATCATGATGCGCCTCAAGAGCGATCTGGTGGATGTGATGCTGGCGGCCACCGATGGCAAGCTCGACCAGGTCGAGCTGCAATGGGACCGCCGCACGGCGCTGGGCGTGGTGATGGCCGCTGCCGGCTATCCCGAGGACCCGCGCAAGGGCGATGCCATCACCGGCCTGCCGGCCGCGGCCGATGACGCCATGGTCTTCCATGCCGGTACCCAGCTGCGCGACGGCGTGCCCGTGACCAGCGGCGGCCGCGTGCTGTGCGTGACCGTGCTGGCCGACAGCGTCAAGCAGGCCCAGCAGAAGGTGTACGACGTGGCGCGCGGCATCCATTTCGATGGAGCCCAGTACCGCCGCGACATCGGCCATCGCGCAGTCAAGGGCTGACGGCCGTATGGCAAGCCCGGCGAACGTATCGCCTTGCGAGCAGCTGCCCGTGGCCCAGGTGCGCGAGTACCTCACGGGGCTGCAGGCACGCATCACCCAGGCGCTGGAAGGCCTTGAAGGCGAGGGCGGCGCGCGCTTCGTGCACGACGCCTGGCGCAAAGGCCCCGAGGAAAAGCTGCAGGGGGATGGCATCACCCGCATCATGGAAGGCGGGCGTGTGTTCGAGCGCGCCGGCTGCGGCTTCTCGCATGTGCGGGGGCCGCAGCTGCCGCCTTCGGCCACGCAGCACCGGCCCGAGCTGGCCGGCGCGCCTTTCGAGGCCATGGGCGTATCCCTGGTGTTCCATCCGCGCAACCCCTATGTCCCGACGGTGCACATGAACGTGCGCATGATCGCGGCCGGCCATGAGGGCCAGCCCAAGACCTGCTGGTTCGGCGGCGGCATGGACCTGACGCCCGTGTATGGCTTCGAAGAGGATGCGGTGCATTTCCACCGCAGCTGCCGCGATGCGCTCGCGCCGTTCGGCGCCGAGCTGTATCCGCGCTTCAAGCAGTGGTGCGACGAGTACTTCTACCTCAAGCACCGCCACGAGCAGCGCGGTATCGGCGGCATCTTCTTCGATGACTTTGCCGAACTGGGCCAGCAGCGCAGCTTTGCCATGCTGCAATCGGTGGGCGATTCCTTCCTGGGGGCCTATCTGCCCATTGTGGAGCGCCGCAGGAACGCCGAGTACGGGCCGGCGCAGGTGGATTTCCAGCGCTACCGCCGTGGCCGCTATGTGGAGTTCAACCTGGTCTGGGATCGCGGCACGCATTTCGGCCTGCAGTCGGGCGGGCGCACCGAATCCATTTTGCTGTCCATGCCGCTGCATGCGAGCTGGAGCTACCAGCGCGAAGATGCGCCGGGCACCCCGGAGCGCGAGCTGGTGGACAAATTCCTGGTGCGCCGGGACTGGTTGTGACCGGAGCTGGAAATTGCCTTGCCGGCAGCGCATAAAGCCCCGTCAGCAGGGAAATTTCCAGAAAACTATAATTTCCATAGCTGTGTGCGCTGGGCGGATCTTCCTGCTCCAGGCGCACCGACACTTTCAAGGCGTGGTGGACGAGGCTTTACGGGCCGAGCTTTCCGCTTCTGAGCCAACCCTGATACGGGCCGGGCGCAGCACACGCTATATTGACCCCATCTTTACTGATTCCATCGCCTGATGACCACCTCCATCAAATCGGATTCCGCAGCCAAGCGCGACGTCACCAAACTGCAGCGAGCCATCGTCGACGGCCTCGAGGACGTCAAGGCCCAAGATATCCAGGTGTTCAACACCGAAGCGCTGTCGCCCCTGTTCGAGCGCGTCATCGTGGCATCGGGCACTTCCAACCGCCAGACCAAGGCGCTGGCCTCCAGCGTGCGCGAAGCCGTCAAGAAGGCGGGCTTTCCCGTGCCGCGCCAGGAAGGCGAGGAAAACGGCGAATGGATCATCGTGGACTGCGGCTCTGCCGTGGCGCACATCATGCAGCCGGCCATCCGCCAGTACTACCGCCTGGAAGAAATCTGGGGCGAAACGCCCGTGCGCATGAAGCTGGGCGCAGTCAAGCCCAAGGCCGCCAGCACCCGAAAGCATGTGGTCAAGGCGGATGCCGAGGCCGCCGAGCCCGCAGCCAAGAAACCGGCTGCAAAGAAGGCTGCGGCCAAGCCTGCTGCAACCAAGACGGCCACCAAGCCCGCCGCAAAGAAAACCGCAGCCAAGCCTGCAACTGCCGCGAAGCCCGCGGCAAAAGCCGCTGCCCCCAAGGCCGTGAAGACCGTGGTGGTGAACCGGCCCGCGAAGTCCGCAGCCAAGACGGCGGCAAAGCCCGCTGCCAAGCGCGCCTCCCGCGCCAAGGCCTAAGCTGCTCATTCCACTGCTCGCGCAATGAGATTGACCATCGTGGCCGTGGGCCAGCATGTGCCCGACTGGGCGCAGACGGCCTACGACGACTATGCCAAGCGCTTTCCGCCGGAGCTCAAAGTGGAGCTCAAGGCCGTCAAGACCGAGCCGCGCGGCTCCAAGACGGTGGAGACGCTTTATGCGGCCGAGCGCAAGCGCATCGAGGCCGCGATCGGGACGGCGGCGCGCGGCACCCCCCGCATCGTGGTGCTCGACGAGCGCGGCACCAGCCTCACGACCAAGGCCCTGGCCCAGCGCCTCAAGGGCTGGCAGCTCGAGGGCGACGATGTGGTGCTGGTGATCGGCGGACCCGACGGACTCGATCCCGAGTTCAAGGCCGGTGCCCACGAGCGTATCCGGCTTTCGGACCTGACACTGCCCCATGCCATGGTGCGCGTGCTGCTGATCGAGCAGCTTTACCGCGCCTGGTCGGTCAATGCCGGCCACCCCTACCACCGCGAGTAGGCTTCTGCGCCGGGCCGGTGTCCTGTGCGCCCTGCAGAGCGGCGAACAGCGTGATACTATGATTTTGATAGCCGCTGGCGCTTGATGGGCAAGTGCTGGCAGTACATTTCATTCGAATCATGGCGCCGTTCATCTATCTTGCCTCCCAAAGTCCCCGCCGCCGCCAACTGCTCGAGCAGCTGGGCGTGGCCCACGAGTTGCTGCTGCCCAATGCGGCGGGCGACATTGCCGAGGATGCCGAGGCCATCGAGCTCGAGCGGCCGGGCGAGTCGCCGCGCGACTATGTGCAGCGCGTGACCGCTGCCAAGCTCGATGCGGCCGTGGCCCGCCATGGCCGCCGCGGCCTGGCTCCGGCGCCCATCCTGTGCTCGGACACCACGGTGGCACTGGGCGCGCAGATCCTCGGCAAGCCGGCGGATGCCGTGGATGCCGCGCGCATTCTGGGCCTGCTCTCCGGACAGGCGCACGAGGTACTGACCGCCGTGGCCGTGCAGCACGGGCAGCAGCGCCTGCAGGCGCTGTCGGTTTCCAGCGTGCGCTTTGCGCCCTTGACGGCGGCGCAGATCGCCGCCTATGTGGCCACGGGCGAGCCCATGGGCAAGGCAGGCGCCTACGGCATACAGGGCCGGGCGGCTGCCCATATCGAGGAAATCCGCGGCAGCTACTCGGGCATCATGGGCCTGCCGGTGTTCGAGACTGCAGGTCTGCTGCGCGCGCTAGGCTGGGCGCTGTAGGCACGCGTTCCGAAGGGAAGCCGGTCCTGTCCGGGCCGCAAAGGACGGGCCGGCTCCGGCGCTGCAATTTCACGCAAACCGTTCGGGTCTGTGTCTTGCGGATGCCATGCCCGCACCGCACACTGGTGCCTGCCGAAAAGAACAACAACGTACACGAAAGACAACATGCCAATGCAGCAGGACATTCTGATCAACTGGTCGCCGCAGGAAACGCGGGTGGCCGTCATCGAAAACGGAGCCGTGCAGGAGTTGCACATGGAGCGGCCGCTGGAGCGTGGCCTCGTCGGCAACATCTATCTGGGCAAGGTCTCGCGCGTGCTGCCCGGCATGCAGTCGGCCTTCATCGACATCGGCCTGGAGCGCGCCGCCTTTCTGCACGTGGCCGATGTGTGGCAGCGCCAGGAAAACGGCGAGGCGCCCATGTTCGCGCGCAAGGATGTGCCACAGATACCCATCGAGAAGCAGGTGTTCGAGGGCCAGACCATCATGGTCCAGGTCATCAAGGATCCGATAGGCACCAAGGGCGCGCGCCTGTCCACGCAGATCAGCATTGCCGGGCGCCTGCTGGTGTTCCTGCCGCAGGACGACCATATCGGCATCTCGCAGAAGATTCCCCAGCACGAGCGCGATGCGCTGCGTGCGCGGCTGCAGGCGCTGGTGGGTACCAAGGAGACCGGCGGTGGCGGCGGCTTCATCCTGCGCACCAATGGAGAGGATTCCAGCGACGGCGAACTGGCCGAGGACATCCGCTATCTGCGCAAGACCTGGGCCCGCATCAAGGACGCATCGCAGAAGCTGCCGCCCATGTCGGTGCTGCACCAGGATCTGAACCTGCTGCAGCGCGTGTTGCGGGACCTTGTGGGCGAGACCACCCAGAGCATACGCATCGACTCCCGGGAGCAGTTCGCGCTGCTCAAGGCCTTCGGCCAGGAATACATGCCGGCGGCCGTGCCCAAGCTGGCGCTGTACAAGGGCGAACGGCCGATCTTCGACCTGTATTCGATAGACGAGGAAATCGCCCGGGCCCTCGGGCGGCGCGTGGACCTCAAGTCGGGCGGCTACCTGATCGTGGACCAGACCGAGGCGCTCACCACCATCGACGTGAACACCGGCGGCTTTGTCGGCGCGCGCAACTTCGACGACACCATCTTCAAGACCAACCTTGAAGCGGCCCACGCGATTGCGCGCCAGCTGCGCCTGCGCAATCTGGGCGGCATCATCATCGTGGACTTCATCGACATGGTGCGCGAGGACCACCAGAACGAGGTGCTCTCGGAATTTCGCCGCCAGCTGGCGCGGGACCGTGTCAAGACCATGGCCGGTGGTTTTTCCCAGCTGGGCCTGGTGGAGATGACGCGCAAGCGCACGCGCGAATCGCTGGCCCATATGCTGTGCGAACCGTGCCCGGCCTGCGCGGGCAAGGGCAACGTGAAAACGGCGCGCAGCATCTGCTATGAAGTGCTGCGCGAGATCCTGCGCGAGGCGCGCCAGTTCAATCCGAGGGAATTCCGTGTCGTGGCTTCGCCCAAGGTCGTGGAAATGTTCCTGGACGAGGAAAGCCAGCATCTGGCCAGCCTCTCGGACTTCATCGGCAAGCCGATTTCGCTGCAGGCCGAGACAGCCATGGCGCAGGAGCAATACGACATCGTCTTGCTGTGAAGCACGAGACGGGCTGAATTTCGCATAGGCGTCGCCAGACAGGTCCATTGTCTGGCGATTTGCTTTGGGGTACCCGTTTCCATCGGAATCGTGTATCGGGCAGCCCGCAAACGGCGAGAAAAGGAAACCGTCTTGTGGCCAATGCGTGCGCAGAAGGGCAGGGACAGTTTTTCCGGATAGGCAATGATTCCGGCTCGCTCCTGCCGTCTTGGGGATTTTTCAGCTTTTGAATCGCGGACCGGCGGCGTATGGACATGAAATAGCGGGCCGTGCGATTTCCAAATACTCATGGCGCAATGCAGGAGAGGCAAACCGCTGATTCGGAAGGCAGCCTGGCGAATGTTTGGAAGGGAAAACCTACTAATTTTTGTAGGTAGAGGCTGCTGCTTTGGTTAGACTCCAGGAATGGCATGCGGGGTTTGTATGCCATCAAATTCAATGGAGTGATTCAATGACGCAGACCAGTCCCGTTCGAACCTATGCAGAAGTTCTTCAGCAGATCAAGATCCTGCAGGAAGAGGCCGAAGTATTGCGCCGTGCGGAAATCGCCAATGCCGTGGCCCGGGTCAGAGAGGCTGTTTCGAATTACGGACTGACCGCAGAGGACATTTTCGGGACGGGAAAATCCGCCAAATCCAGGTCGCGTACCGCCGAAACCAAAACGGTTCCCGTGAAATACAGCGACGGGGCCGGAAATTCCTGGACAGGTCGCGGTCGCTCTCCCGCCTGGTTCCTGGAGGCCCTGGCGGCCGGCAAGAAACCCGAAGATATGCTGGTCAACTGAATGTCCCTGTTTTCTGCTGCGGCGCCTGGCACGGGTAGTGCGGGCCCCCCAGGGGCGCAACCGCCAGGAAGGCCAAGTACCTGTCAGGCGCGCTGCATCGGAATCAGAAAGCGAATCCAGGCCGCTGCGGCCTGAACCATCGGCTGGTGCCGGCATGCCCGATACCGGTTGGGCATATTGCTTCCCTTTTTCAAACGCATTTTTTACGGCAAGACCTGCGCCTGCTCGCCGAAGCGATCGGCCCAGGAGGCACTCTGTTGCAGATCGTGCATTGACCTGTTCCGTCCCGGTGGCGCGGCGACCTTGAGCCAGCAGGCTGCTTTGCATGAAGCGGATGCTGAAATATTCAACTTGCCTTGGGACTTCAGCGATTCAACCGGCCGGCTAGGCATGAATCAGCAGGCTGATGCTCGATGCGGCTTTTGCGGGAATCAACGGCGATATGGAAAAGATACTGGGCTGGGCAGAGGATGTGCTGAACGCTTCTTCAAATGCCAAGACGGAGAACGAGCTTTTCGAAGAGGTGCGGCGCGCTGCCTATGAAATCGGTTTCGAGTACTGCGCTTACGGCATGCGGCTGGCTCTGCCGGTTTCCAGGCCCGCACATTTCCTGATAAACAATTATTCCTCGCAATGGTGCGCCCGCTACGAGCGCAGAGGCTACATCGAGCAGGATCCCACCGTGATGCATGGAGCACGCTCGCCCGAGCCGCTGGTGTGGAGCGACGAGCTGTTTGCTCCGGCCCCTGAACTATGGGAAGAGGCCAGGTGTGCGGGGCTTCGGGTAGGGTGGGCCCAGGGAAGCCCCACGCGCAACGGTGTGGCCGGGATGCTCACACTGGCCCGGTCGGCGGAGCCGTTGTCCGCTGCAGAGCTCGAGGCAAAAAGCCTGCGCATGCGCTGGTTGTCCAGCATTGCGCATGTGGGTTTCCAGCGCCTGGTGGATACACGAAGCATCGTCTGTCCGGAAATCGTCGAGCTGACGAGCCGCGAGAAAGAGGTGCTTCAGTGGTCTGCGGTCGGAAAGACGATACCGGATATCTCCGATATTTTGCTCATCTCGGCGGACACCGTGAGGTTTCATACCCGCAACGTGCTTGAAAAGCTCAATGTCTCCAACCGCACGGCGGCAGTGGCCCGAGCCGCATATCTCGGCTTGCTCGATTGACCCACGGCTAGCCAGCCCGGGCACAGGCCCGCCCTGTTGCAGGGGTCTTGCAATGCGCCGTATCTGCCGGCGCAGCAAGCGCTGCTTGTCCCAGCCGGGCCGGGCGCGGCGACATCCCGGCGCGGCCCGGGGTTTTGTCCTTGCCGCCTGCGTCCATGCCGCAGGCTCGCGGTTCAATACACTACCTGCTGCGCGGTTTGCGCCAATGTACCCATGCGAGCGGGCTTTGGATGAAGGGATCGCCGACCGGTGCAGCCTGGGTGCAGCGCCATTGGCTCCGGTATTTTGGTTCGCCCCGCAAGATAAGGGATGAATGTGGCAATCAACCAGATGGCATACGACGGATTCCTGAGAGTGGCACTTGAATCGGTGCTGAGCTCCAGGTTCGTCCACCTGATGTCGGACGTCGACCTTCATGTTCCGAATCATGCGAATCTGGCCCGCTGCGTCTGGGCGTATGGATATTCCGAGTGGCAAAGCCTTGACGCGAGGCCGATCTCTGTCGGCTGGGACTGGTGTGTCGTCGCGGACAGGAACGGCAAGCTGGCGCTCGAAAGGGACGGCGCGCTTCGAAGCAATGTGATGCTGGTCGACAGGTGCGGCCGGGATTTCGGCTGGCTGGAAAGTCTTGAGGTATTGGAGACGGTGATCGATGTGCTGCCCTGGCGGGAGCAGGTATGGCACAGAATGCCCAGTCCGTCACCCGCCTAGGTGAGTAGTTATGCGATCGATGCGGTTCCGGTGCAATGGCGCAGGGAAGGAAACCGCGAGAAATCAGCATGCAATTCATCACCGGCACTCAGGAGGCCTTGAACCCGCAGGTCATCTCGAAGATGGCCTCCTACAGGTATCGGGTCTTCGTGGAAAAACTGGGCTGGCAGCTCGAATGCGACGAGGGCCGGGAGCTGGACCAGTTCGACCGCCAGGACACGGTCTATGTCGTCGGCGAGGACGAGGCGGGCGAGGTCGTCGGCACGGCAAGATTGCTGCCCACCAGCAGGCCCTATCTGCTGGGTGAAGTATTTCCGCAGCTGATGGGCGGCGCGCCGGTTCCCCGCAGCCCTGCGATCTGGGAGCTGTCCAGGTTTGCCGCGGTGGATTTCAACGGCAGCATGCCCGGCCCGCTGGGGCAGTTTTCCTCCCATCTGACGCTGGAGCTGCTGCGCGCCACTGCGGCGGTGGCTTCTGCCCATGGGGCGCAGCGGCTCATCACCGTGTCGCCGCTGGGCATCGAGCGTCTCCTGCGCAACACGGGCTTCATGGCTCACCGGGCCGGACCCCCGGTGATGGTGAACGGCATGCCGATTCTGGCCTGCTGGATCGAACTGCCGGGCGTGCTTGCCGCCTGACGGCATGGCGCCCATCGGACGGCCGGGGCCGATGCCGGCTGGAATGCGGCTGCGCTGCTGCGTCCGGCGAGCGCTATTCGAGAAGCCCCAGCATGGCGGCGCGCAGGATGGCCGCCGACTTGTTGGGCGCAGCCAGTTTCTCCATGGCATTTTTCATATGGAAATTCACGGTGTGGGAAGAGATGGGCAGCATTGCAGCAATCTCGGCCACCGTTTTTCCGTCCGCGGACCAGCGCAGGATTTCAATTTCCCGTTCGGTCAGCGAAGGGATTTCGAAGGCATGCTGCTCTTGCGGATAAATGCGTGGAAAGTGCTCGTGGACCAGCACCGAGAGCCAGTGTATCTGCGTGCTTTTGGCCTGCAGTTCCCGTTCGGTCAGTGGTTCGTGGCTGCGGGCCAACGTCAGCATGCCGCGATTGCCAAAGCCATCGGTGATGAACTGCGCACATCCGACCTGCAGGCCTGCGTCGCGGGCCTCGGACCATAGCTGCTTGGCGCCGGCGAAGACTTCATCGCTCCAGACCAGGGGACGCATGGAGCGCCGGCTTGCCGCGATCGTCGGATCGTTTTTCACATACTCGGCTTCCGCATAGCGCTGCTGCCAGGCGCTCGGATAGTTGGAGATGATGCTTGCCGGCGGATTGGCAAGAGGGAGGGCGGGCTTGCGGCCATAGGCGAAGTAGTCAAACCCCAGGGACCGGGCGGCTTCGGCCAGAAACGAGGCCAATTCGTCGGGCCTTGTGAGCGAGGCAATATCGGAGGGCAGCGGGGCGCGCAAAGCTGGCATGGCGTCACCTTGTGTTTTGGAGCGCTCGGGAGAATGAAGCTTCATTATCGCGCCGCGGGACACCCTGCAGAAGGCCCGGCGGTTCGCTGCGGCGCAGGACAGCTGTCGGGGGTGTCGGAATTCGGCAGGCACGGCTGGGAGTGTGCGGCCGATAGGCGCTCCGGCGGTGCGTGGGCACCACGGTGGCTGTTGCCCGGTATCGCTGGCACACAGGGAAAGTGCCGGCAGATGCAGCAAACTCCATAGCGTACAGCGCATGCCCGGCTTTGACTTCTGATGAAAATAGGGCTGAAAACAAGAAAGGGAGCGCGTAAAGCGCTCCTTTTTATGCATGGCAGCTTTTACAGCCTGCGCAGCCGGGCCGCGGCTTCCACCAGCGTCTCGTCCTTCTTGGCGAAGCAAAAGCGCACCACACGCTGATCGAAGCCGTTGCCGTAGAAGGCCGACAGCGGAATCGCCGCCACGCCGATTTCCTTGACCAGCCACTGGCAGAACTCGGCCTCGTTCAGGTCCGAGACCGACGAGATGTCGGCGCACAGGAAATAGGTGCCGGCCGTGGGCAGCAGCTTCAGGCGCGAGCCTTGCAGGCCGCGCATGAACAGGTCGCGCTTGGCCTGGTAGAAGGCCGGGAGATCCATATAGGGTGCCGGGTCCTGCATGTACTGCGCCAGACCCGCCTGCATGGGCGTGTTCACGGTGAACACATTGAACTGGTGGACCTTGCGGAATTCGGCGGTCAGCGCTGCGGGCGCGGCCACCGTGCCAACCTTCCAGCCCGTGACGTGGTAGGTCTTGCCGAAGCTGGAGACGATGAAGGCGCGATCGGCCAGTCCCGCGAAGCGGGCGGCGCTCTGGTGCTGGCCGCCGTCAAAGACCATGTGCTCGTAGACCTCGTCGCTGATCAGCAGCACGTTGGTGGGAGCCAGCAGCTCTTCGAGCTGGCGCATCTCCGCATCGCTCCAGATGGTGGCGCTGGGATTGTGCGGGCTGTTGATGATGAGCAGGCGCGTGCGCGGCGTGATGGCTGCGGAGATCCTGGCGAAGTCCGGGCGGAAGGTGCCAGGCGTCAGCGGAACGCGTACGGCCACGCCGCCGGCCAGTTCGATATTGGGCACGTAGCTGTCGTAGCAGGGGTCGAGCACGATGACTTCGTCGCCGGCCTGCACGGTGGCCAGGATGGCCGTGAGAATGGCCTGGGTGGCGCCGGCCGTGATCGTGACCTCGGCATTGGCGTCGTAGCGTCGGCCGTGCAGCGCCGCGATCTTGGCGGCCACGGCCTCGCGCAGAGCGGGCCAGCCGCTCATGGGCGGGTACTGGTTGTGGCCTGCGCGCATGGCGTTATTGACGGCGTCCAGCAGCCTGGGGTCGCAGCCGAAGTCAGGAAAGCCCTGGCCCAGATTGACGGCCTGGTGCTCGGCGGCAAGTGCCGACATGACGGTGAAGATCGTGGTGCCCACATGGGGCAGCTTGCTGGGAAAGGTGGGAGTCACGGTCGTTGTGCGGTGCAAAACGTGGGGCATGGCGGGACCGGCGGCCCCGCCGCGGGAAAGGATCAGAGGCCGAAGTCGTCCACGCTGCCGTTCATGGCGCGCATGATGAGGTCGCGCGAGAGGCGGTCGCTCAGCAGTTCGGCGAACTTGTAGACGAAGTTGCGCAGATAGGCGCCGCGCTTGATGGCCACGCGGGCCACGCTGGTGCCGAACAGGTGGCCGACGGGGCGCACGACCAGATCGTTGACCGGATCGTCGCGCATGGCCATCTCGGCCACGATGCCCACGCCCAGGCCCAGGCGCACATAGGTCTTGATCACGTCGGCGTCGATGGCTTCCAGCACGATGCGCGGATGCAGGCGGCGCGCATCGAAAGCCTGGTCGATCTTGCCGCGCCCGGTGAACGACGGGTGGTAGGTGATCAGCGCCTCGTGGGCGATGTCCTCGAGCGTGACGCGCTCCTTCTGCGCCAGAGGATGGCCGGTGGGCAGCACCAGCACGTGCTGCCATTCATAGCAGGGCAGGGTGACCAGATCGGGATAGTCAGCCAGCGATTCGGTGGCCATGCCGATCTCGGCCACTTCGTCGATCACCATGCGCGCCACTTCGGCGGGCGTGGCCTGGTGCAGGCTGATCGTGACCTTGGGGTACATGTCGCGCAGGCGCGCCACGGCCGGAGGCAGCACGTAGCGGGCCTGGGTGTGGGTGGTGGCGATGCTCAGCGTGCCGCTGTCCTGGGCGCTGTACTGCTCGCCGATGCGCTTGAGGTTGCCCACTTCGCGCATGATGAGCTCTATGCTCTTGATGACTTCCTGACCCGGCTCGGTGATGCGCTTGAGGCGCTTGCCATGGCGGGCAAAGATGTCGATGCCCAGTTCCTCCTCGAGCTCGATGATGGCCTTGGATACCCCGGGCTGTGAGGTGTGCAGGGCCTTGGCCGCTTCGGTCAGGTTGAGGTTGCGGCGCGCGGCTTCTTGGACGAATCGGAATTGGTGAAGATTCATGACGGCATAGACAGAGAGCTTGCGTCATTATGCTTCATTTATATAAGAAATCGGTTTTTTATCCCGACATTTCTTTGTCCGGAGCCGTTGGAGAAGGCGGCGCCGTGCCCGCCAGCGCCTGCTCTATGGCGAGCTCGGCCAGCAGGCCTGTGACGCGCGGATGCTCGCCCACGGCGGCTTGCAACTCGAAACGGCACTCCGGATATTGCCGGCGCAGCGCCTCCACCAGGCACGGAATGTCCTCGCGCGCATGCTTGCCCGTCCCCAGGAATAGCGGCAGCACCGTGATGTGGTTGGCGCCTTCCTGGACCAGGGCTGCGGCGGCCGCCGGCAGGTCGGGCTCGCAGGCTTCGAGATAGGCGCAGTGGCAGGCCAGCGCAGGCTGTGCCGCCTGCACGGCGGCCTGCACGGCCTCGATGGGCTGGCGCCACAGCGCATCGCGCGAGCCGTGGGCCAGCAGCACCAGGCCGGGCACGACGGCTGCGGACGGTGTGCAATGGGAATGGGTCATGGCGATTGCCCTCAGCGGCGCAGCACCAGCCAGCCGAATGCGGTCAGCGACAGCGCCGTGTAGAGCAGCCCTGGCGCGGCCGCGGTCAGCCAGGGCCACCAGGACTGCAGGGTGCCGACATAGCCGAACACGTTGTTGAGCAGGAAGAAGCTGATGCCGGCCATCACGCCGCCGAACACATAGGTGGCGATGCCGCCCGAGCGGAAATGCAGATAGGCAAAGGGCAGGGCCAGCACGACCATCACCAGGCAGCTGAGCGGATAGAAGACCTTGCGCCAGAACTCGATCTCGTATTTCTGCACGGCCTGGCCGTTGGCTTCCAGGTGGCGGATGAACTGGAACAGCGCCAGCGTGGACATGTTGTCGGGCTTGAGCAGTGCGGCCGAGACCATCTCGGCCGTCACCTGCGTTGGCCAGTCGTAGCTTTTTTCGTTGCTGCGCACCAGCTTGGTCTTTTCACCTTCCTGGCTCAGCCGGCTGATCTGCACGTTCTGCATGGTCCACCGGTCATGCTCTTCGTCGACCTGGGCCGTTTCGGCATGGATCTGTGCGGCGAGCCGGCCATTGGCATCGAAATCGTAGACGCGCACGTTCAGGAAGTCGCCGGGCGCCTTGATGGCGCGCACATTGACGGCGATCGAATGGTCGCCCTGCTTTTCCTTGAGCCAGGCGCCGGTGGCGCCCGTGGTGATCTGGCCTTTCTGGACTGCGCGCAGCTTCTGCTCCAGGTTCTCCGCGGCGGGGGCCGCATAGTCGCCGACGGCAATCGTGAGCACCACAAAGCCCAGGCCGATGAAAAGCAGGGTGCGCAGCGCCAGCCACGGCCCCATGCCGCTGGTGCGCATGATGGTGAATTCCGAGCTCTGGGCAAAGCGCGCCATCACGAAGATGGTGCCGATCAGCACCGTGATGGGCAGCAGTTCGTACAGATGGCCGGGAATGGCCAACGCCACGAACATCAGCGCATGCGTGATGTTGTAGGCCGAGTTGCGGTTGACCCAGCGCATCTCGTCGACCAGGTCGAAGAAGAAGAACAGCGCCAGGAAAGCCAGTGTCACGTAGAGCACGGCCGCCAGAATCTGGCGGTAGATCAGGCCTCGCAGGACTTTCATGCCGCACCTCCCGTGGCGCTGCGCCGGCGCAGCAGATCGCGCGGCGACCAGCGCTTGTGGCGCGCGGCCAGCACCAGCAGGCTGCCTGCCAGCGTGGTGCCATGCAGCAGCAGCAGCAGGCTCCACATGCTGATCTTGTTGGCACCGACCCAGCTTTCGCCCAGCGTCATGAGGTTGTAGTACACGATGAAGGCAAAAAGGGCGATCATGAGGCTGCTGCTGTTGCCGGCGCGCGGATTCACGCTGGAGACCGCCAGGCCCAGGATCACGAAATTGAGTGCTGCCAGCGGCAGGCCCAGGCGCCAGCCCAGCACGGAGCGTGCAATCGGCTCGTCGCGCCGGGCAAGCTCCAAAGTGGGCATGCTGCGCGCGGCCATTTCTTCGGCGGACACCGGGTTGCCGCCATCGATCTGCGTGCCGTATTCCTTGAAGTCGCTGATCTTCACGGTACCGTCGCTGGCGCGGCTTTCCATGCGCTGGCCGTCCATCAGAATGGCCATGCGCTCGCCCTTGACCACCTCCAGGCGGGCGCCCTTGGCCGAAGTGACGGATTCGCGCCCCGGATCGTTGGAGACGATGAAGACATTGCTGGCCGCCTGGGCGCTCGGAATGTCCTTGTCGATGAAGAACACGCGCGTGCCGCCTGCGGATTCCTGGAACTCGCCGGGGGCGATGCGGTCAATATCGCTGCGCTGCTGGAACTGGGCCTTGATCTGCTCGATCTGCAGATTGGCCCAGGGCAGCACGCCCAGAGCCAGCACGGCGGTTGCAGCCAGAATGGGCCAGGCAAACCGCAGCAGCGGCCGCAGCAGCGAAGCCAGGCCCTGGCCTGCGGCGAACCAGATGACCATTTCACTGTCCCGGTACATGCGAGACAGCGAGCCGACGACCGCCACGAACAGGCTCAGCCCCAGGATGGTGGGCAACTGCCCGAGCACGGTAAAGCCCATGACCAGCAGCACGTCCGAAGGACTGACGCTGCCTTTGTAAGCCTGGCCCAGCGTGCGGATCAGCATCATGGTCATCACCACGGTGACCAGGACGACGGCTGTCGCACCGAAGCTGCGGGCAAGCTCTTTGCGTATGGATGAATCGAATAACATTGGCTAAAAGGAAAACACCGATTATGGACTTTGAACTCAAGGCTCTGAGCGCTGCGGCCGCAGCACGTGAAAAATGCGACCTGCTGCTGGTGCTGGTTTCCGAGCAGGCCGCCCCGGGCACATTGGGCAGCGATGCCATCGGTGCGCTGGTGGCGCATGCCGTCAAGCAGGGCGATTTTGCCCTGTCCGCCGGCAAGCAGCTGCCCCTGTACCAGGTGCCGGCCATCGCCGCGCGCCGTGTGCTGCTGCTGGGAACGGGTGCGGGTTCGGCCAAGGATGTGCGCAATGCGCTGGCAGGCTGCGCCGGCGTGCTCAAGGCCGAAGGCGTGGCCAGGGCCGTGGTGAGCTTTGCGTTCGATGCCGAGGCCGCAGCCGTATCGGCCGCCGTGCAGGCGATTGCCGATGCCTGCTATGTCTATACCCACACAAAGCCGCAGGCCAAGCCTGCGAAGCTGCGGAAGGTGGTGATCGGCGTGGCGGCCAGGACTGCAGCCATTGCTTCGGGCTTCAATGTCGCGGTGGCGCAGGCCGAAGGCGTGGCCACGGCCCGCGAATGGGCCAACCGCCCTGCCAACCATGCCACTCCCACGCTGCTGGCCGACGCCGCCAAGGCCATGGTGGCTGCCGCCAGGTCGACGCGGCTGAGCTGCAAGATCCACGGTCCGGCCGAAGTTGCCAAGCTGGGCATGGGAGCCTTCATGGCTGTGGCCCAGGGTTCGCGCGAGCCCTTGCGCCTGATCGAGCTGCATTACAACGGTGCCGCCAGGAATGTGGCGCCCATCGTGCTGGTGGGCAAAGGCATCACTTTCGATACGGGCGGCATCTCGCTCAAGCCTGCGGCCGAAATGGACGAAATGAAATTCGACATGGGCGGTGCGGCCAGCGTGCTGGGCGTGTTCCAGTCGCTGGCGCGGCTGCAGCCGGACATCAATGTGGTCGGCCTGATTCCTGCCTGCGAGAACATGCCCGACGGCGGCGCTGTCAAGCCCGGCGACGTGGTCACCAGCATGAGCGGCCAGACCATCGAGATTCTCAACACCGATGCCGAAGGCCGACTGGTGCTCAGCGATGCGCTGACCTATGCCGCGCGCTTCAAGCCTGCGGCCCTGGTGGACATGGCGACATTGACCGGCGCCTGCGTGGTGGCACTGGGCGGCCTGCGTAGCGGTCTGTTCTCGGCGCACGACGAGCTGGCGCAGGCTTTGCAGAAGGCCGGTGACGCGGCCCTCGATCCCTGCTGGCGCATGCCGCTGGATGACGAATATGCGGAGGGCCTCAAGAGCAACTTCGCCGACATGGGCAATGTGGCCGGTCGTGCCGGCGGTGCCGTGACGGCCGCCAAGTTCCTGCAGAAATTCGTGGGCGACATTCCCTGGGCGCACCTGGATATCGCGGGTACGGCATGGAAGAGCGGCGCAGCCAAGGGGGCGACGGGTCGGCCGGTGGGCCTGCTGCTGCACTATCTGCTGGCCCGGCAAGGCGGGGCAGATGCTTCCCGCAAGGCTGCGGCCCCTGCCGGCAAGCTGAACGGCAAAGCCGCCAAATCCTCGAAAGCGGTCACCAAGCCCCGCAGTTCGCGCCGCGCCGCAGCCGCCACTGCAGAGGCCAAGGCTTGAGCCAGGAGTGACGCATTGCTGTGTGACCTGGAATATGGCCGGCGTGCTGGTTGCCGACGCGGGAGCGTGAGATGACCGAAGTCGCCTTCCATTTCAACGCGCCCGACAAGCAGGCCTATGTATGCCGGTATGCCCGCAAGGCCTTGCGGCATGGGGCGCGGCTGGTGGTGGTGGGCAGCCAGCCTGTGCTGGCTGCGCTGTCTCCGAAGCTGTGGGCAGTGTCTCCCACGGATTTTCTGGCCCATGCCTTTGCCAGCGATGGAGGGCAGTTGCTGGCGGCATCCGGCATCGTATTGGCGCAGCGGCTTGACAATCTGCCGCACCATGATGTGCTGGTCAATCTGGGCAGCGAAGTGCCAGCGGGCTATGAGCAATTTGCCAAAGTCATCGAGATTGTTTCGGCAACCGACGAGATGGACCGGCAAGAAGCGCGGGCGCGCTGGAAAAGCTATGCCGCGCAGGGCGTGGCCATCGTCCGCCATGATTTGAAGCTCAAGGGCTAGGGCATGAATTCCTCTTCTAAAACGCCGCCGCGCTTTGTTCCCACCCTGACCGAGGTGGTGCCGGCATCGATCGATCCCGAAGCTGCTACCTTGGACGCCATGGAGGCCGATCTGTCGGCCGAACCTCCCTCGGAGCTTGCGGTGCCGCAGAATGCTTCAGCGCCATGCCTGCAGCCGGTTCTGCACTCACCCAGGCTGGCTGATGCCGTGGTCGGCGTACGCGGAATTTCCGCGATTCCGCGCAACCTGCCGCCTCTGCCGGACTCCCTGCCGCCGCAGCAATCGCTGTCGGGAAGCGGGGTCATGCCTGCGCATGCCGAGTTATCCGAGAGCGTCAATGCCGACACCATTGCGCCGCAGGTAAACGTAGATGACCTGGACTCCGTGTCGGGCGGGCAAGCGCAGGAAGCCGCGGCGGAACATGCGCCAGCGCGGACGCTTGCTGGCGACTCCCAAAGGGAGCCGCTCTCGTCGGAAGTTTTTTCCGAGGCCCAGGGGCCGGCTGCTTTGTCCCTGCCCGAGCCGGCGCTTGAAAATTCGGTGGCTGCGGGTGCCAATGCTCCGCTTGCCCCTGATGCGGACTGGAATGACCCGCACGCGCAGCAACTCAGGGAACAGCTTACCCAGAGGCTTATGCATCGCGTGGACCAGATGCTCGAGGAGCGGCTGCGCGAGGCGATTTCAGCCGTGGTTGAGGACCAGGCACGGTCCATGGCCTTGCAGCTGCGCAAGGAAGTGGAGACGCTGGTGCGAGCATCGCTGCAGCAAGCGGTGGCGCAGGAGTTGGCCTCGCAGCTTCAATGGCCGCCGGGCCCTGCCAGTTCTTAGCGCCAGGGGCGGCTTAGGAGCGGCCCATGCGCAGGGGGCCGCTGAGCACTTCAGGGTTCAAGATGTTGCTGGCCTGGCCGTTGACGAAGTTCACCACGTTTTCAAAAGCGGCGCGGAAATACAGCTCGTAGCTGTCTTGCTCCACATAGCCGATATGCGGCGTGCAGATGCAGTTCTCCAGGCGCAGCAAGGCGTGGCCTTGCAGGATGGGCTCGCTCTCGAACACGTCGATGGCTGCCAGGCCCGGCCGGCCGCGATTGAGCGAGCAAAGCAGGGCCTCGGACTCCACCAGCTCCGCGCGCGACGTATTGACGAACAGGGCCGTGGGCTTCATGCGGGCCAGATCGTCTGCCCTGACAACGCCGCGCGTGGCGTCGTTCAGGCGCAGGTGCATGGAAAGCACGTCGCACTCTTCGAAGAAGGCTTCTTTCGATGGGGCGGCGATCAGTCCGTCCGCCGCCGCTTTCTGGCGCGAAGCCTCGCTGCCCCAGACGCAGACCTGCATGCCGAAGGCCTTGCCATAGCGGGCAATCAGCTGGCCGATGCGTCCATAGCCCCAGATGCCCAGCACCCGCCCGTGCAGCACGCTGCCCAGGCCGAAGTTGGGGGGCATGGAGGCGGCCTTCAGCCCGGACTGCTGCCAGGCCCCGTGCTTGAGATTGGCGATGTACTGGGGCACTCGCCGCATGGCAGCCATGATGAGTGCCCAGGTCAGCTCCGCCGGCGCAATGGGGGAGCCGACACCCTCGGCGATCGCCACGCCATGGGCCGTGCAGGCCGCGACATCGATATGCGCACCCGCCTTGCCGGTCTGGGCGATCAGCTTGAGGCGCGGCAGCTTTTCCAGCAACTGCTTGGTGATCTGGGTGCGTTCGCGGATCAGAACAATGATGTCGGCATCGCGCAGGCGCACCGACAACTGTCCCACACCCTTGACGGTATTGGTGTAGACCTTTGCATTGAAAGGTTCCAGCAGACGGGCGCATTCGAGCTTGCGCACAGCATCTTGGTAATCGTCAAGGATCACGATGTTCATGCACCCGATTGTGCCTTGAATAGACTCATTTTTGTGAGCATTCAACGGCCACGGCGCATGGAACTGTTTGCAAATACTTCAAAAATCGGATGCAGGCCTTGCCGGTTTCTATGGCGCGGCGGGGCCGCCATGCATCAGGCGTGCAGCGCGCCTTCGTTGGCGGCCATGCGCTCCAGCGCAGCACAGACATCGGCCATGCGGCCCGAGATGAGCAGGCATTCGGGCTGATTGCGCGGCTCGCGCTGGACGATGCGCAGCATGCGCGGCTGGCTGCAGGCGGGAGTGGCTTCGAGCGGCAAGGGCATCTGGGCGGAGGGAACAGCGGGCGCCGTGGCGCGGCGTCGGGAGCGGCTTCGGCGCATGGTGAAAACGGCAGGCCGGGCCCGCGTATCTTCGGATGGGGAATTGGAGAGCATTGCATCGCGAGGCTGCGACTGTGCTGGCTTGGCTGGTGCCTGCGATGAGGCTTGCGACGCGGAGTTCTCTCGCACGGCGGCATGGCGATGGGCCTGAAGGGCAAAGCGTGTCAGAGACAGCAGAGGCAAAGCGAATCCCATGTGGCAACTCCTGTTCCAAGAAAGTTCTTGCGAGGTTGTGGACGGGGCAGGATTGCGTTTTCAGGCAAGGCTCCGCCCGGGGCAAGGCCTTCAAGCCTTGCGCCTACCACCCGGGCAGTGCTGTGGGAATCGGCCCAGGGCGCCAGTGCCGGCGCCGTGGAAGCACGCTACATGAACATGCTGTTGCGTATCAGGCCTACGGCCAGGCCTTCGATGGCGAAAGGTTCGTCCGGTGCGACGTGGATGACCTTGTAGTCGGGATTTTCGGGCAGCAGCTCTATGCCCTGCGGCGTGCGCCTGAAGCGCTTGACCGTGACGTCGTCGCCAAGACGGGCCACGACGATCTGGCCGTTGCGGGCCTCGTGCGTGGACTGCACGGCCAGCAGGTCGCCATCCATGATGCCGGCATCGCGCATGGACATGCCGCGCACCTTGAGCAGGTAGTCGGGCTTGGCCGCGAACAGGCCGGGCTCCACGGAATAGCTCTGGTCTATATGTTCCTGGGCGAGAATGGGCGATCCCGCCGCCACGCGGCCGACCAGGGGCAGGACCAGCGGCGCCAGCGCGGCCAGCGGCAGGGCGAAGCTGGTGCCGCGGGCGGCATTGATGGTGCGCACGGTATCGGCGCGCAGGCGGATGCCGCGCGAGGTGCCGCTGACCAGATCGATCACGCCCTTGCGCGCCAGGGCCTGGAGGTGCTCCTCGGCCGCATTGGCGGACTTGAACCCGAAGGTGCTGGCGATTTCGGCACGCGTCGGTGGAGCGCCGGTGCGCGCAATGGTCGACTGGATCAGATCCAGGATCTGCTGCTGGCGGGGGGTGAGCTTGGGATGGTCGGACATGTCGGGCGGCTTGGAGTTCTGGATCAGAATTTCCGAACAGTGATCTGATAATTTATACAGTATCTGTATTTTTAACCAGTTTTTTGCGAGGGGCAAGTGGCTGAGGCAAAGATTGTCATTTTGGGCACAGGAGGAACCATTGCCGGCCGGGCGCCAAGCCAGGGTGACGGCGTGGGCTACACGGCGGCACAGATCTCGGTGGAGGGATTGCTGCAGGCCATTGCCGGCCTGGACGCAGTGGCTGGTGCCTGCCGGCTGGAAGCGGTGCAGCTGGCGCAGATCGACAGCAAGGACATGGACTGGGCGGTGTGGAGACTTCTGCTGCGCGGCGTGGCCCAGCTGCTGGAGGACGCGCAGACGCGCGCCGTGGTGATCACCCATGGCACCGATACCCTGGAGGAAACGGCCTGGCTGCTGCAGGCCGCGCTGCAGCCCGCCAAGCCCGTGGTGCTGACCTGCGCCATGCGCCCGGTCACGTCGCTGCAGGCCGATGGGCCGCAGAATCTGCGCGACGCCGTGGCTGCAGCGGCGCAGGCCGCCGATGCAGGCGCCGGCGGAGCCGGTGTCTGGGTGATGGCGGCGGGCGCGCTGCACGCGGGCCTGGCGGTGCAGAAAGTCCACCCGTACCGGCTCGACGCGCTGCGTTCCTATGAGGGAGGGCCATGCGCCTATATGGAAGAAGGCATGCTGCGCTGGGTTGGCAGGCCGGCGGGTGCGGCGGTGGATGCGGGTGCGCGGCTGGCGCGGTGGCTGGATTGCGATGCGCTGCCTTGGGTGGAGATCGTTGCCTCCGGTGCGGTACAAAGCGCCAGGGCCGTGAGGGCGCTGGTGGCTGCGGGTGTGAAAGGCCTGGTGGTGGCCGGGACCGGCAATGCCACGGTGCATGCGCATATGCTGCAGGCCTTGCTCGATGCCCGCCAGGCCGGCGTGCGCGTGTGGTGCAGCACCCGTTGCCTGGAAGGTGTGCCGGTACTGCCGCCCGGGGCAGCGGGATTGGCGGCCGACCGGGAGCATTGGCTGAAGCAGTGGCTGGTGCCGGCCGGGGCCGTGGGTGGACAGGCGTTGGCCGTGGTCCAGCTGCCGCCTGCCAAGGCGCGCGTGGCCATGATGCTGGATCTGGCCCTGGAGCCTTCTTGAACGGAGACAGCTACGCTGCCGAAAAAATCCGCTGCGCCTGCCCGGGCGCGAATGCGCCAACGTCGGTTTCACCCTGGGCCGGGTGGGGCTTGGCAGGCCATAAAAAAAGCACCCGGAGCGGGTGCTTTTTTATTGGGCGGGACAGAAGCGATCAACTCGACAGGGCGTTCAATGCACGCTCGGTGATTTCTTCCACGCTGCCCAGGCCGCTGATGGCTCGGTACTTGGGTGCCGAAGCGGGATCCTGCTTGGCCCAGTTCTGGTAGTAGTCCACCAGGGGGCGGGTCTGGCTGCTGTACACATCCAGGCGCTTCTTGACGGTTTCCTCCTTGTCGTCCTCGCGTTGCACCAGGTCTTCGCCGGTCACGTCGTCCTTGCCTTCCACCTTGGGGGGATTGAACTTGACATGGTAGGTACGGCCCGAGGCGGGGTGGGAGCGGCGGCCGCTCATGCGCTCGATGATGGCGTCAAACGGGACGTCGATCTCCAGCACGTAGTCCAGGTGCACGCCGGCGGCCTTCATGGCGTCGGCCTGGGGGATGGTGCGGGGGAAGCCGTCGAACAGAAAGCCTTTGGCGCAATCGGGCTGGGCAATGCGCTCCTTGACCAGGTTGATGATCAGATCGTCGCTGACCAGCTGGCCTGCGTCCATGACGGCCTTGGCCTGCAGGCCCAGGGGGGTGCCGGCCTTGACGGCGGCACGCAGCATGTCGCCGGTGGAAATCTGGGGAATACCGTATTTTTGGCAGATGAAGGCGGCCTGGGTGCCCTTTCCGGCGCCGGGTGCACCCAACAAAATCAGTTTCATGGAGATCCTTGAGAAGAGTAGAAATTCTTGGCGGCCGGGGCAGCGTGCGGCAGGCGGGCACCCCCTGGCGGTATTTTTTCGCGGGCAAGGATAGCACGCACAAGGCCAACACTGGCTTACACGCTGGGGAGGGATGTCACCAGTGCAGCGTCCGTCTGCCAGCCTTTTGCGTGCGGCGCAGCCGGTGTCGGAACGATGCGGCGGCCTTGTCTCTGGCCCGGCGGCGCAGGGCTGCAAGCCCTGTGCTGCTGCCCGAAAGTATAGCTGCCAGCGCCGGATTCACTTGCCTTGTGCAGGCAAAACACCTGAAATGGATTGTCATGCATGCGCGAACAGCTATCGTTTTTGATAGCTGCCGCACGGGCTCGGCCAAGTCAGGCAGCCAGCAGGGCGCGCACCCGCTGCAGGTCTTCGGGCGTGTCCACGCCGGCGCCCGGCGCATCGGGCGTGAGGTGCACGGCGATGCGGTGGCCATGCCACAGCGCACGCAGCTGCTCGAGCTGCTCCATGGCTTCGGTCGGGGCCGGAGAAAGGCGCGGGAACTCGCGCAGAAAGCCGGCCCTGTAACTGTAGATGCCGATATGGCGCAGCGGCGCAAAGCCCGCATGGCCTGCCGTGGCCGCGGCCGTCTCCCACCAGGCCTCGTCGGCATGGTCGCGAGAGAAGGGAATCGGTGCCCGGCTGAAGTAGCTGGCCAGGCCCTTGGCGTCGCAGACGACCTTGACCACGTTCGGGTTGCGGTAGTCGGCAGGGGAGGCGATCGGATGGGCCGCCGTGCCCATGCTGGCTTCGGGGCGGGCGCTTAGCAAATGCGCGACGGCATCGATCAGCGCGGGCTCGATCAGCGGCTCGTCGCCCTGCACGTTGACCACCGCATCGTTGCCGTCCAGGCCCAGCTGTTCGCAAGCCTCGGCCAAGCGGTCGCTGCCGCTGGGATGGTCGTTGCGCGTGAGCAGTGCCTGCACGCCATGCTGCAGGCAGGCATCGACGATGCGTGCATCGTCGGCCGCGACCACGCAGCGCGCGGCCGTGCTTTGCTGGGCGCGCCGGGCCACGCGCACCACCATGGGCAGGCCGGCAATATCGGCCAGGGGCTTGCCGGGCAGGCGGCTGGAGGACATGCGGGCGGGAATCAGAACCGTGAACGGCATGGAAATCTCTGTGTGATGGAACTGGCTTGAAGGACAGCCAGCAAGGGCCGTCCCGAAGCAAAGGCCGTCGTCCCCCTTTCAGGGGAAGGCGCGGAGCGACTCAGGGTGTGGCCTCGATTTCTTCGTCGGTCAGCGTGCGGGCTTCGTTTTCCAGCAGCACGGGAATGCCGTCGCGCACCGGGTAAGCGAGCCGCGCGCTGCGCGAGACCAGTTCCTGGCGCTCGCGGTCGTAGCGCAGCGGGCCCTTGGTAACGGGGCAGACCAGCAGTTCGAGAAGTTTGGGATCCATGGCAATTCCTGCAAAACGGAGAGGGAGGCGGCCCGCCGCTGAAGCAAAGGCAAGAGGCGTGCCGCGGGACTCGGTATGGGGCAATGATAGTCAGCCCGGAGGCGGGCGCTGGCAAACAGCGGCCAGCCGGGCATCGAGCAGGTCCCAGAAGGCCTGCGGCAGCTGCAGTTGCAGCGGCACGGCCCAGGCCTCGGGGTGGATGCGCCAGAGCTTGACGGCATCCTTTTCGGTGCAGACCAATGGTTTCTGATTGTCCAGCCTGCGCGAGAAGCTCTCAAAACCATAGTGGTCCGGCAAGGCCTGCATGGCGGCAGGAACAATGCCCTGTTCACCCAGCATGGCAAAAAACGACTCGGGCCGCGCCACGGCGGCCACCGCCTCGACCTCCTGCCCGGCCAGTGCCGCCAGCTCCAGCCGTTCGCCCTTGCCGTTGTGCATTACAGAGCTGAGCCGGCGCTGCAGCGCAAAGGCGGGAGCATTTCCCGCGGGGCGGGGCGGCCGGCCGGCATAGACGGCGGCCGTGACGGCGCGCGGCCAGGGCTCGCGCAGCGGGCCCGCGGGCAGCAGAAAGCCGTTGCCCACGCCTTCATCGTTGAACACGCAAAGCTCCACATCGCGGGCCAGGGCCAGGTGCTGCAGGCCGTCGTCGCTTACGATCACATCGACCTCGGGGTATCTGGCGCGCAGCGCGCGGGCCGCGTCTATTCGCTTTGCCGCCACGAACACCGGCACGCCCGTGCTGCGGGCCAGCAGGGCCGGTTCGTCGCCCACCTCGCTGGCGGGGCTCCCGGGCAGGGCTGCGCGGCAATCCTGCGTTGTGCGCCCGTAGCCGCGCGAGACGATGCCGGGCTTCCAGCCCCGGCCCAGCAGATGCGCGACTACGGCCTGGGTGACGGGCGTCTTGCCGGCGCCGCCGGCGATCACGTTGCCCACCACGATGACGGGCACGCCGGCCTGCTGCGCACGGCCCTGCATGCGGCTGGCATTCCAGCGCTGCAGCGCCCCGTAGAGCAGCGACAGCGGCCACAGCAGCCAGGCGCCAAGGCCCCGCCGGCGCCAGATGGCGCGCAGGCCGGTCTGCCGGCGAAGGGGACTGGTGGAGGCGTGGGACATGGGGGCGGTAGGGTAACTGCCGATCATACGGCGGCCGTGCCAGGCTTCAAGGATGCTGGCGCAAATGGAAAGGGATCCCGGCGGGCGCCTGTGCAAGAGGCTTTTTCCATGCCGGGACAGCTGGGCGATGAAAAAAGCCGCCTGTGAAGGCGGCCTAGTGCTTGCCGGCAGGCGGGCAATGCCTATTTGGCCTTGCCGGCTGCTGTGGAGGACTGGGTGGCAAACGTGATCTGCGACAGGCCGGCGCGGCGGGCCGCTTCCATCACGGTGACCACGGACTGGTGGGGGGCCGTGGCGTCGGCGCTGATGATGACCACGCTGTCCTTGCCGGCGCTGGCGGCCGTGCCCAGGGCCTGGGCCAGAGCGGACACGCTGCGGTCTTCCATGGCGTTCCTGTTGACGGCATAGTGGCCGTCGGCGGCCACGGCCACAATGATCTCCTTGGGCCGGTCGCGCTGCTGCTCGGCATCGGCCACGGGCAGGGTCAGCTGCAGTTCGGTGAACTTGCTGTAGGTGGTGGAGAGCATCAGAAAGATCAGCACCACGAGCAGCACGTCGATGAAGGGAATCAGGTTGATCTCGGGCTCGTCGCGGTGGCGGGGGCGGAAGTTCATGGCATGCGACCTTGGACTGCTGGGGCCGGGTTCACTTGCCGCCCAGGCTGGTGCGGGCCAGATGGCGCACGAACTTCTCGCAAGCCAGCTCCATGCCCAGCAGATAGCCGTCCACGCGGGCGCGGAAGTAGCGCCAGAAGATCAGCGCCGGGATCGCGACCATCAGGCCGAAGGCCGTGTTGTACAGCGCAATCGAGATGCCCTGGGCCAGCTGCGCGGGGTTGCCGCCGCCGGTGGCCGAAGCGCCCGACTGGGAGCCGAAGATCTCGATCATGCCGATGACCGTGCCCAGCAGGCCCAGCAGCGGCGCGGCCGAGGCGATGGTGGCCAGGGCGCTCAGGTATTTTTCCAGCTTGTGGGCAGCGGCGCGGCCTGCGCCTTCCATGGCGGCGCGCACTTCTTCCTCGTTGCTGTCGGGATGGTTGCGCAGCGTGCGCAGGCCGGTGGCCAGCACTTCGCCCAGGGCCGAGCTCTGGCTCAGCTGATTGACGACCTCCTCGCTGGGCAGGCCACGAGAGGAAACGGAAATGGCTTCGTCCAGCAAGGCCGGAGGCGCCACGCGCGCCGTCTTGAGCGCGGTGAAGCGCTCGAAAATCAGTGCCAGGGCCAGAATCGAGCAGGCAATCAAGGGCCAGATCGGCCAGCCTGCGGCTTGTATGATCGACAGCAACTTTTCTCCCTCGTCGTTCAGAAATTGCAGCCGCAGATTATGGCCCAGGCCTGCTGCTGCCCGGCGCGGATTTCGCGTGGATTTGTGCGTGCGCGTGCCGTGGGCTTGCCGCCTGGCCTGCGGTGCCGACGCCGGAGCGGCCCATCGCGCGTATAGCAGATATTTCTGTGGATAACTTTGTGCGTTAACTAAGCGGCGCCGCAGGTCTATCGCCGGAAACTACTGGCAGTAACAACTGTGGCAGGGCGGTGAAACGAGAAAATTTGTTCTTAATCAATGACTTGAGAATTTGTTTTGAACAATTGCATAAACAAAATGGCCATGGCAGCCGTGCCGAGGGCAAGGGCTTGGGCTGTGGAGAATTTTGTGGGCCCTGACCTGGCTGAGACCGCATGAATTCGATCTTCGAGACCCCGAACCGCGCTGCCGCGCCACCTATCTGGGATGTTGGCGCGCTGTGCCGCGCCATTGGCGATGCCTTGCAGGCGCGCTTCAACCCGGTGGCCGTACGTGGAGAGCTCAGCGGCTTTTCGCGCGCGGCCAGCGGCCATTGCTATTTCAATCTCAAGGATGCGAACGGCCAGATCCGCTGCGCCATGTTCCGGCGGGCGGCCGACCAGATCGGATTCATGCCGCGTGACGGGGAAATGGTCGAGGTGCGCGGGCGGCTCGGTGTCTACGAGCAGCGCGGCGACCTGCAACTGGTCGTGGAGAGCATGCAGCGCGCGGGCCAGGGCGCCCTGTTCGAGCAGTTCCTGCGCATGAAGGCGCAACTGGAGGCCGAAGGCCTGTTCGATGCGGCGCGCAAGCGGCCCCTGCCGCCGCTGCCGCGCGGCATCGGCATCGTCACCTCGCCGGGCGCGGCCGCGCTGCATGATGTGGTCACGGCCCTGCGCCGGCGCGTGCCCCATATTCCCGTGGTGCTGGTGCCCGCCCTGGTCCAGGGGGCGCAGGCGCCGCAATCGCTGGTCGAGGCGCTGCAAAAACTGTATCGCCTGGCGCAGGACGGGCAAGGGATGGCGGCTGATCTGGCTGCGGATCCGCAGAAACCGGTGATCGATACCATCCTGCTGGTGCGCGGTGGCGGTTCGCTCGAGGACCTGTGGGCCTTCAACGACGAGCAGCTGGCGCGCACCATCGTCCAGAGCCCGGTGCCGCTGATCAGCGGGGTGGGGCACGAGACCGACTTCACCATTGCCGACTTCTGCGCCGATCTGCGCGCTCCCACGCCCACGGCGGCGGCCGAGCTGGTGAGCCAGCCGCGCGAGGTCTGGCTGGGCGCGCTACAGCTCCTGCAGGACCGGCTGGCCAATGGCGCGCAGCGCCTGCTGGACCGCCAGCAGCAGCGCCTGGACCTGGCCACCCAGCGCCTGGGCCGGCCCAGCAGCCAGCTGGCGCGCAACCATCTGCAGCTGAGCCGCCAGGCCCAGCGCCTGCGGCATGCGATGCTCCTCAAAATGCAGCGCCTGGCGCACGGGCAGCAAGTACTGCAGGCCAGCTTGCCCCAGGTTCTGCAGCGCAGCCTGCAGGCGCAGGCGCAAAGGCTGGAGCGCATGGACCTGCGCCTGCAGCTGCTGGATCCCCGCCTGGTGCTGCAGCGCGGCTATGCCTTGCTCAGCGACGACAAGGGTAGGCCCGTCACCCAGGTACGGCAGGCGCCGCCGGGCGCGGCGCTCAAGGCCCAGCTGTCCGACGGCGCGGTCGATGTGGTCGTGACCCAGCCGCGCCTGCTGTGAGCAGGGCCTGGACAGGGCTGCGGTATCCCGATTTCACCCTGGCGGCATCAGGGCTCTTTTGCCGCCGGCGCTGGCAATCCGGGAAGGGCGAGGCAGGGCCTGCTGTCAGCCGTGAGCGCATGCTCATGCAGGAAGCGCGGGGGCGGACAGGATTCGGTTCTGCAGGCCCCGGTTGTTCCTACAATGGTCCAGTTAGTGCAATACTTGACGGCTTCGGTACAGCAATGTGCCCGCGCGCCAGGCGCACTACCGCCATGCTGGCGCTGCTTCAGCTTCCGGCCAGGGCAGCGCCTGCCGGCTCCAACACTTCAACTCACGAGGAAACCATCATGGAACGCACTCTGCCCCCACTGCCCTATGCCATCGACGCCCTGGCTCCGTTCGGCTACAGCCAGGAAACCCTGGAGTACCACCATGGCAAGCATCACAACGCCTACGTGGTGAACCTGAACAACCTGCAAAAGGGCACCGAGTTCGAGAACATGGATCTGGAAGACGTGGTCAAGAAGTCTTCCGGCGGCATCTACAACAACGCTGCGCAGATCTGGAACCACACCTTCTTCTGGAACTGCATGACTCCCAACGGCGGCGGCGCTCCCACCGGTGCACTGCTGGATGCCATCAACAAGAAGTGGGGCAGCTTCGACGAGTTCAAGAAGGCCTTCCAGGCCTCGGCCGTGGGCAACTTCGGCTCCGGCTGGACCTGGCTGGTCAAGAAGCCCGACGGCAGCGTGGACATCGTGAACACCGGCGCCGCCGGCACGCCCCTGACCACCGCCGACAAGGCCCTGCTGACCGTGGACGTCTGGGAGCATGCCTACTACATCGACTACCGCAACCTGCGTCCCAAGTTCGTCGAGACCTTCCTCGACAAGCTGGTGAACTGGAAGTTTGCCGAAGCCAACTTCGCCTGATTTTCCCGAACCGGCCGGGTGCCGGATGCCGATGGGCGCCATGCCCATCCGGCATGTGAAAAAGGACGAGCCCGCAGCGCTTTCGCTCTGCGGGCTTTTTGCTTTTCAGGTGGCCGAAAGCGGCTTTGCCAAGGCGATGAGGCAGGCTTTTTTACATGGCAGAAAACCCTGCGGTTTTGCGCTTTCTCCTATGAAAAGCGCGCATGAAAGCCGCTGTAAAACCCTAAGTCTTGTACAAGACTTGGAAAAAACCTTCTGGTTGCGCTTAGAATTTTGTATTGTGGGAACGCATTGCAAAAACATTGCATTCCTGCTGTGTCAGGCCCCATTGCGCAAACTCGGGATGCAGGCCCAAGGCACGCCCCACCTTTTTCACAACCTGAGACAAGAGATGAGCACGCAGCAACCCACCATCATCTACACCCTGACTGACGAGGCGCCCCGTCTGGCCACCAGCGCTTTCCTGCCTGTGGTTCGCGCTTTCGCAAACTCTGCCGGCGTCAATGTGGAAACCAGCGACATCTCGTTGGCCGGCCGCATCCTGGGCGAGTTCCCCGACTACCTGACCGAGGAACAGCGCGTTCCCAACAATCTGGCCGAGCTGGGCAAGCTCACGCTGACGCCCGAGGCCAACATCATCAAGCTGCCCAACATCTCGGCTTCCGTGGGCCAGCTGATGACGGCGATCAAGGAGCTGCAGCACAAGGGCTACAAGATCCCCAGCTATCCGGAAAATCCCACGACGGACGAGGAAAAGGAAATCAAGGCCCGCTACAGCAGGTGCCTGGGCTCGGCCGTGAACCCCGTGCTGCGCGAAGGCAACTCCGACCGCCGCGCGCCGGCCGCCGTGAAGAACTACGCCAAGAAGCACCCCCATTCCATGGGCGAGTGGAAGCAGTGGTCGCAGACCCATGTGTCCCACATGGACAAGGGCGACTTCTACCACGGCGAAAAGTCCATGACGCTGGACAAGGCGCGCGACGTGAAGATGGAGCTGATCACCAAGAGCGGCAAGACCATGGTGCTCAAGCCCAAGGTCGCGCTGCAGGAAGGCGAAGTCATCGACTCCATGTTCATGAGCAAGAAGGCCTTGTGCGATTTCTATGAAAAGGAAATCGAGGACTGCAAGGAGGCCGGCATCCTGTTCTCGCTGCACGTCAAGGCCACGATGATGAAGGTGTCTCACCCCATCGTGTTCGGCCACTGCGTGAAGATCTTCTACAAGGAAGCCTTCGAGAAGCACGGCAAGCTGTTCGACGAGCTGGGCGTGAACGTGAACAACGGCATGGCCGATCTGTACAACAAGATCGCCACGCTGCCCAACTCGGTGCGCGAAGAGATCGAGCGCGACCTGCACAAGTGCCAGGAAGACCGTCCGCGCCTGGCCATGGTGGATTCCGCCAAGGGCATCACCAACTTCCACTCGCCCAACGACGTGATCGTGGACGCGTCCATGCCCGCGATGATCCGCGCCGGCGGCAAGATGTGGGCGGCCGACGGCAAGCCCTACGACTGCAAGGCCGTGATGCCCGAGTCCACCTTCGCCCGCATCTACCAGGAGATGATCAACTTCTGCAAGTGGCACGGCAACTTCGACCCCCGCACCATGGGCACCGTGCCCAACGTGGGCCTGATGGCGCAGAAGGCCGAGGAATACGGCTCGCACGACAAGACCTTCGAGATCGCCGAAGACGGCGTGGCCAACATCGTCGACCTGGCCACCGGCGAGGTGCTGATGAGCCAGAACGTGGAGCAGGGCGATATCTGGCGCATGTGCCAGGTCAAGGACGCGCCGATCCGCGACTGGGTGAAGCTGGCCGTGACCCGCGCCCGCAACTCCGGCATGCCCGCCGTGTTCTGGCTGGACCCCTACCGTCCGCACGAAGCCGAACTGATCAAGAAGGTCAACAAGTACCTGAAGGACCACGACACGACCGGTCTGGAAATCCACATCCTCTCGCAAGTGCGCGCCATGCGCTACACGCTGGAGCGCGTGGCCCGCGGCCTGGACACCATCTCGGTGACCGGCAACATCCTGCGCGACTACCTGACCGACCTGTTCCCCATCATGGAACTGGGCACCTCGGCCAAGATGCTGTCCATCGTGCCCCTGATGGCAGGCGGCGGCATGTACGAAACCGGTGCGGGCGGCTCCGCGCCCAAGCACGTGCAGCAGCTGGTGGAAGAAAACCACCTGCGCTGGGATTCGCTGGGCGAGTTCCTGGCTCTGGCTGTTTCGCTGGAAGACCTGGGCATCAAGGAGAACAATGCCCGCGCCAAGCTGCTGGCCAAGACCCTGGACGAAGCCACGGGCAAGCTGCTGGACGAGGACAAGTCGCCTTCGCGCCGCACCGGCGAGCTGGACAACCGCGGTTCGCAGTTCTACATCGCGCTGTACTGGGCCCAGGCGCTGGCCGCCCAGACCGAGGACAAGGAACTGGCCGCCAAGTTCGCGCCCCTGGCCAAGACCCTGGCCGACAACGAAGCCAAGATCGTGGGCGAGCTCAAGGACGTGCAGGGCAAGGCCGTCGACATCGGCGGCTACTACATGCCCGACGTGTCCAAGATGGATGCCGTGATGCGCCCCAGCGCCACTTTCAACGCTGCCATCGCAGCAGTGGCCTGAACGTGGCCGAATCCTGCCGGCTTCCGTACAGGATGCCGGCAGGGCGACAGGAAGAAAGCCGGCGGATTGCCGGCTTTTTTATGCCTGTTTGCTATCGTTGAAGAAGCTGCTTGCGCAGGCCATTCCTTGGTTTTGATGAATTAATCCATTGAAGCTATTGAGGGGCAGGCGCAGGCAGCTCCTGTTTTGAAAGCATCAATGCCGCACCGGAAGGCCCGCATTCCCCTGCCGGTGATGCGGGCGGAGCTTTTTGCGCAGCCTGCGCCAGGCCACCACCACGCCCGTGCCGCTGAGCAGCAGACCGCCCAGGCTCAATGCGATCAGCACGCCGTCCCACAGCGGGCGGCGCTCGAGCAGCGGCAGCCAGTCCCAGCTGTGCAGCAGCGCAAACAGCCAGCGCTGGGTGCGCTGGCGCCGGTCCACCTGGCCCAGGGGCAGGCCGGTGCGGGCATCGATATGCAGCCAGGTGCGCGCCTCATCGCCGTACATCACGCGCAGCACGGGCAGGGGCTTGCCCATGCCACCGGTCATGCTGTGGTCGGCCCGGGCGTAGTAGTGGAAGTCGTAGTCCGTCAGCCACTGATGGCCGGTGATGGGTGCCTTCGACAGCCGTGCTGCGGCGGTCAGCAGCTGTTCCTTGCCATATGACAGGGCTTGGCCGGTTGCGGCATCGAGCACCTGCCGATCGCCATGGGCCCCATAAGCCACGACCTGAAGCCCGGAGTCCGGAGCCTGGCTCCAGCGCAGCTCGCGCACGCCTTGCAGCTGCGGCGACGCCAGCAGTTGCGCGGGTGGGGCTGCGTTCGACAGCGCCAGGCCGGCGGGCTGCCACAGCTTCATGTCCACCGCGCGCTGCGGGCTGTCGAAGATCTTCCAGGGGTTCATGGACATCAGCCCGCTGAAGATCCAGGTCAGCGTGACGGCCGCAAACAGCAGGCCCGAGACATGGTGCCAGCGCATCATGCGGCCCGGATAGGGCGTGCGCCGGCCGCTGCGGTAGCGCGTGGCAAAGCGCCAGCGCCAGATGCCGACCACGGTGCCGCTGAGCGCGAGCGCGATGCCGGCCAGCGACAGCCCGTTCACGGTATCGGCCCAGTAGCGGTCCCAGAGGCCGCCGCGCAGCGGATACAGCCAGTGCAGCCAGGCGCCCACATAGTTCCAGCCGCGCTCGGTGCGCGAGGCATCGCGCACCACCTGGGCTGTGCTGCCCGAGACATACAGCCGCGTGCCGGCCGCGTCATCGAGGTCCACCCTGTGCAAAGGCCGGTGTGCGTCGAGATTGCGCGAATGGGTGAAGGCGTCTTCGGTGACGGTGCCGGCATAGGAAGGCTCTGCCGCTGCATAGTGGCGAGCCGTGGCCAGGGCCGCCTGCGCATCGGTGGCCGCCAGCGGCTGGCCGGTGGCGGCATCGATGGCCATGGCAGCGCGTGCGCCTGCAGACGGGGACAGCGGCGTGGCCAGGTAGGTCGCGCGGCCGGCGCTGCCCATGTTCAGGCGCAGCTGCGCCAGCGGCTGCTGCACGCCGGCCCTGCGCAGGGCTTCCTGCGGGGCCAGCAGCGCGGCGTCGGCGTGCAGCGCCGGCAGACGGCCCAGCCGCTCGGCTTCGGTGAGCTTGGGGTAGCCCACGTACATCATCACCATGCCCGACACGAACCACAGCGCGAACAGCAGGCACAGCGCCACGCCCAGCCAGCGGTGCAGCAGGAACAGCCAGCGCTTCAACGAGGCATGCATGGCCGCTCCTTCAGAAGGCGACGTGCAGGCTCAGCTCCGCCGCGCGCGCCGTGCCCAGATAGGCCATGGTGCTGGACAGGCTGGCCGCATAGACCTTGTCCGTGGCATTGCGCAGGCGTGCCTGCAGCGTCATGCGCGGATCGATCCGCCAGGCCAGGCCCAGGTCCAGCAAGGTATAGGCGGGCCAGTACTGGGTGTTGGCTGCGTCGCCGTAGATGCGGCCGACATGGCGCAGGCCGGCGCTCAGCTGCAGCGCCGGAGTGAGCTGGTAGCTGGTCCAGAGATTGGCCACGGTGGCCGGCGTGTTGACCGGGCGCTTGCCGGCCATGGAGATGCCGCCTTGCCGGTAGTCGTCGTAGCGAGCGCGGTTCACGCTCCAGTCGGCGCGCAGGCTCCAGCGCGGCGTGAGGGCCAGGCCTACGGCGGCCTCCAGCCCGCGCGAGGATTGCTGGCCCACCAGCAAGGTGCGCGTGGAGTCCAGCGGGTCCTGGGTGGCAATGTTGCGGCGCTGGATGTCGTAGGCGGCCAGCGTGGCCGTGCCCTTGCCCTGCAAGAATTGCCATTTGGCGCCCAGCTCCCACTGGCGCCCCGTGGTCAGGCCGGTGTTGTTCATGGCATCGGCAAAGGAGGCCGTGGCCAGCATGCCCGAGGGCGGATCGGCCGCGGTGGCGAACTGGCCGTAGAGCATGGCTTCGGGCGAAGGCTGCCACACCAGTCCCACGCGCCCGGTGGTCGGCTGGTAGCTGCGCGGGAAGCTGGCAGGCATGCCGGGCGCCACGCTGCGCCGGTTGGTCAGGTCCAGGTCGATGCGCTCATGCCTCAGGGCCGTCACCAGGCTCCATGCATCTGTCAGCGCCGTGCGGTTTTCCAGGTACAGGGCGAGGTTGTGGATGCGGTTTTCCCGGTCGGCGTTGAAGCCCGGCTGCAGGCCCGAACTGGCATAGAAGTCGCCCACGGTGAAGTCATAGGGGTTGACCGTGCTGATCGTGGCCGACGTGCTGTTCGGGTAGCGCGTCTGCCGGTTCACGCTGGCATCGAAGCCGAAGGCCCAGTCGCTGCGGTGGCCGGCCAGCTCGCTCCGGTAGCGGCCTTCCACGCGGTCGCCCAGCAGGTGCTGGTCGTGGCGCTGCAGATAGGCGCTGGAGCGGATGACGGCGCTGTTGTCCGCGTTGAAGCGGTAGTTCTCCACGTTGCGGTAGTCGCGCAGCGCGCTGTAGGCATAGAAGGTATTGCTCCACTGCAGGCGGTCGCTGGCGCGCCATTCGGTGATGGAGCGCAGCCACTGCACCTGCTGGGCATAGAGTCCATCCGTAGCGTTGTAGTTTTTTTTCGCGCGTGGCCGGGTCTATGGACACGGCGCCGGTGCCCGCGCCAGCGATGGGATTGCGCAGCGGTGTGCCCCAGTAGGGCCGGTCCACACGCTCGCGCTGCCATTCATAGGCCAGCGTGTGCGTGAGGCCGGAGCCGAGGTCGGAGCGCAGCGAAGCCGCCAGCTGCGTGGCATGGCGCCGCACGCCGTCCACGGCGCTGCCGCCCTCGCTGTGGCTCAGGTCCAGGCGCAGGTCGTGGCGGCTAGCGGCATCCGGATTGCTCAGGCGGCGGTTCAAGCCCAGGCCGGCCTGCTTGCGGCCGTGGCTGCCCAATGTGAGCTGGCCTTCGGAAAAATCGCCGGGCTCGGCCAGCTTGGTGATGTAGTTGAGCGTGCCGCCCACGCCGCCGGCGCCGTAGAGAAAGCTCGATGCCCCGCCTATGGCCTCGACGCGGTCGTAGATCCAGCTATCCACCGGGCGCGCGGCAATCGAATATTGCACATTGATGCCGTTGAACAGCTGGCTGACCGAGGCTCCGCTGAAACCGCGCCAGCTCACGCCCGGATTGCCGGGCGGGCTGTAGGCGGTCACGCCCGGCACGGCGCGCAGCATCTCCTGGGTGTCCTGTGCGCCAGCGGCTTCGATGGCGGCGCGGTCGACCACCTGCACGCTGGCCGGTGTTTCAAGAATGCTCAGGCCCAGGCGGCTGCCGGTGCCGGCGCTCTGGCGCAGCGGCAGCAGGCCCAGCGGCGCTGGCGTGCTGCTTTCGGTGACCTGGACGGTGGCCAGTTCGGCCTCCGTGGGCGCCGCGCTGGCGCCGTGGGGGAAAGCCAGGGCACCGAGCGAACCCAGGGCCATGGCCAGCAGGCGGGGGCGATGGGCAATGGCAGCGGCAAAAGGCGGACGAACGGAAACCGCAGCCGGGCGCAGCCCTGCCGCAATCCCTGCGGGGACGGAAAAACGGATCACGAAGAACTCCTGATCGGGCACGGGCCGACGGGGGCGCAGTGCCGGGAATGAGACGGCAGTCAGCGCTCGGCGCAGGCCGGGCTGATGCTCGGGAGAAAGGCGATCAGGAAAGGAGGGGAGGGCCGCGCGCCGGCAGCGGCGCCCGCGTGACCGAGGCGATGTGCGCAGCCGGCACGGGCCGCAGCGCATAGGAAAGCGATTGCTGGGATGCGCTCAGGCCTTGCAGGAGCAGCGGCGGCGGTGCGATGACCGAGAGGCACAGCGCGCAATCGATGTGATGGTGCGAGGCGCCCATCGCATCCTGGCTGCCATCGGCATCCGCATCGGTGCCGACCTGCACCCATTTGACTTCGCCGCTGGCCGAGCAGACCAGCTCCATCGACTGGGGATGCACGAAAGGCGCGGCAATGGTGGCGCCCATGGTCAGGGCAAACCAGGCAAGAACCAGCCTGGAAAGCCAAAACGATGAGCGAAGCATGTGCATGGGCGACGATTATGGCAGCAAGCCATCGGGCGCCGCGTCCAGTCGGGGCACATCATCCAAAACCGGCACGGCCCGTCTGCGAGGCGCCGGCTAGGGGAAAGCGACTCAGGGGGTGTTGAAGATTTTTCCGCCCAGCTTGGCCCCGGCCTTGATGCCGCGCTTGGCAAACCAGCCCTGGTTCATCTCCAGCACATAGCGCACGGGCCTGGCCGAACAGTGCGAGTCATCGGTCTGCGGCTGCATGTCCGCCAGGTTCACGATGGTGCCGTCGTCGGCCACGAAGGCTGCGGTCAGCGGCAGCAGCGTGTTGCGCATCCAGAAGCACTGCACGCCCGGCACTTCGAAGACGAAGAGCATGCCTTCCTGCTGAGGCATTTCCTTGCGGAACATCAGCCCGATTTCGCGCTGCTGCGGCGTCACCGCCAACTGGGCATCGATGCGGAACATGCCGGCCGTCAGATCGGCGCGCGGCAGGTTCATCTGCGGCGCCGCTGCCTGCGCCATGGCGGGGGCCTGCGCGAAGCCGGCGGCCAGGGCCGCAGCCAGCAGCACAGAGCGTAGGGAGAGGAGGGACAGGAGGGAGTGCCTTGCGGCGGCCGATGGAGCGAAGGACTTCATGAGCGTGGCGATGGAAAAGCGAAGACAAGGAATGCACAGGGATGCGGACAAGCACGAAGCCGCAAGCCTAATGCAGATGGCTGAACAACGGCTGAATCGGGCCGTGCCGTCTTCTATTTTCGGGCAACAAAAAACCCGCAGGGCCGGGCCGTTGCGGGTTTTTTGCGAGGGCGGCAGGCCGGTGCCCCGGCGCCGGCGCTGCTGCACAGCCCTTACATGGCGGGCTTTTCTGCGGCGGGCTTCTCAGCCTTTTCCGCCTTCTTGGCGGCATGCTTGGTGTGCTTCTTGGCGGCGTGGTGCTTGGCTTTGGCAGGCTTGGCCGCGGGGGCTGCCGGCTCTGCTGCAGGAGCGGCTGCGGCGGCAGGGGCAGCCGCAGGAGCAGGCGCGGGAGTCGATGCGGCCTGTGCAAAAGCACCAGCGGCGAACGAACCAGCAATCAGGACAGCGAGTAGTTTTTTCATGTGTGCCAATTTCCTCAAAAGCGGGAAAGCCAGATATCAGGCTGAAATGCGATGCAGACCGTCTGCATCACGCCTATCTAACGGCAGGCGTGTCGCGCCGTTGACCGGTTTTTGCCGCCATTCCGGAAAAATTCTGTACCCATTGGTGACAGAATGGACGCAGCGCAGGCGGTCCGCCGCCGCAGGCAAATTCATGATTCAGGAGATTCGCATACATGAGCGGTAATCAGCACATCCAGGTGCCGGCGCAAGGCCAGAAGATCACGGTCAACAAGGACAGTTCGCTCAACGTGCCCGACCAGCCCATCATCCCGTTCATCGAAGGCGACGGCGTGGGCGTGGACGTGACGCCGGTGATGCGCAAGGTGGCCGATGCGGCTGTGGCCAAGGCCTATGGCGCCCGGCGCAAGATCCAGTGGATGGAGATCTTCGCGGGCGAGAAGGCCACGCGCATCTACGGCCCCGACATGTGGCTGCCCGAGGAAACCGTGGCCGCCGTGCGGGACTATGCAGTGTCCATCAAGGGCCCGCTGACCACGCCCGTGGGCGGCGGCATCCGATCGCTGAACGTGGCGCTGCGCCAGGAGCTGGACCTGTATGTCTGCCTGCGCCCGGTGCAGTATTTCAAGGGCGTGCCTTCGCCGCTCAAGGAGCCCGAGAAGACCGACATGGTGATCTTCCGCGAGAACTCCGAGGACATCTATGCGGGCATCGAATATGCAGCCGGGAGCGAAGGCGCGAAAAAGCTCATCGCCTTCCTGACCCAGGAGATGGGCGTCCAGAAGATCCGCTTTCCCGAAACCTCGGGCATAGGCATCAAGCCCGTGTCCCGCGAGGGCACGGAGCGCCTGGTGCGCAAGGCCATCCAGTACGCGATCGACAACGACAAGCCCAGCGTGACCCTGGTGCACAAGGGCAACATCATGAAGTTCACCGAAGGCGCGTTCCGCGACTGGGGTTATGCCCTGGCGCAGCGCGAGTTCGGTGCCGAGCAGATCGACGGCGGCCCGTGGTGCCGCCTCAGGAATCCGCGCACGGGCAAGGATATCGTGATCAAGGACTCGATCACCGACGCTTTCCTGCAGCAGATCCTCATGCGCCCGGCCGATTATTCGGTGGTCGCCACGCTCAACCTCAACGGCGACTATCTCTCCGACGCGCTGGCCGCACAGGTCGGCGGCATCGGCATCGCGCCCGGCGCCAACATGTCGGATTCGGTGGCCTGCTTCGAAGCCACGCACGGCACGGCGCCCAAGTACGCGGGCAAGGACTACGTGAACCCGGGCTCCATGATCCTGTGCGCCGAGATGATGATGCGCCACATGGGCTGGCGCGAGGCCGCCGACCTGATCGTGCAGTCGCTGGAGAAAGCCATCCAGAGCAAGCAGGTGACCTACGATTTCGCGCGCCTCATGGAAGGCGCCACCCAGGTGTCCTGCTCGGGCTTTGGCGACGTGGTGATCTCCATGATGGACTGAGCCGGCCAGGCCTCTTTCCGCGAACCGCACTTCGGTGCGGTTTTTTTCTGCCCGGCCGGACTTTCAGACTTTTTTACCTCGCCATGTAGTCCTTTGGCTGGCGTGAGATGGCTGAAAAATATGGCGGCGCGCCGCGCGGCAAGAGCGTGCAATGAATGCATGTGTTTCTCGCACGAGGTGGGAATATGCCGTATGCATCGAATGGCTGGCGATGGTATGTGCGTGTGATCGCGTTGCTCATGGCGCTGATGGGCCTGTTCATGGCCGTCGGCGGCGGCGTGCTGCTGCGCCGGGGGGGGCAGCGGGTACTTCATCCTCATGGGGCTGGCGCTGTTGCTGTCGGCTGCCTTGCTCTATGCGCAGCGGGCCGCAGGCGCGCGCCTGTATGCGCTGGCCCTGCTGGCCACCATGGCCTGGGCAGTCTGGGAGGCGGGATGGGAGTTCTGGCCGCTGGTCTCGCGTGTGTTCACGTTCGCGGTGCTGGGCTTTCTGGTGGCCCTGGCCTATGCGCATCTGGAGCATGGCCGGCCCATCGTCGATGACCGCGGCGTGCGCCGCACCGCCTGGAGCGCCTCGCTGCTGCTGGGGCTGGGCATCGTGGCCACGGCGGTCAGCGCGTTCTCGCCCAAGGGCGTGATCGCGCCGCAGGCCGGCGCGGAGCAAGGCGCCGCGCCCTCGGCCGCTCCCGAGCTGACGGACTGGCGCGACTGGGGCCAGGGGCCGGAAGGCAACCGCTTTGTCGCCGCCGGCCAGATCGACAGGCACAACATCCGGCAGCTGACCGTGGCCTGGACCGCGCAGACCGGCGATGTGCCGCAGAGCAACGGATCGGGCGCCGAGGACCAGAACACGCCGCAGCAGATCGGCGACAGCCTGTATGTCTGCACGGCCTATGGCAAGGTGCTGTCGCTGGACGTGGACACGGGCGTGACCAAATGGCGCTTCGACCCCAAGGCCCAGTCGCCCAACTGGCAGCGCTGCCGTGGGCTGGGCTATTTCGACGGTACGGGCATGGCGGCCGCGCCCCCCGTTTCTGCCCCTGCTGCGGCGGCCAGCGGCCGGCGCACCGCCTCGGGCAGCGCCGCGCCGGCAGTCGGCAGCAGCTGCCGCCGGCGGCTATTCCTGCCCACCATCGATGCGCGGCTGATTGCGCTGGACCCCGATACCGGCCGGCCGTGCACGGACTTCGGCAACCAGGGCACGGTGGACCTGACCCAGGGCATGGGCGAGGTCAAGCAAGGCTGGTACCAGCAGACTTCGGCGCCGCTGGTGGCCGGCAACCTGGTGATCGTGGGCGGGCGCGTGGCCGACAACTTCTCCACCGACGAGCCCTCGGGCGTGGTGCGGGCCTTCGATGTGGTCAGCGGCCGGCTGGTCTGGGCCTGGGACCCCGGCAATGCGGACATCACCGGCCTGCCGCCCGAAGGCCAGACCTATACGCGCAACTCGCCCAATGTCTGGGCCGCCATGTCCTACGACGCCAGGCTGGGCCTGGCCTATATGGGCACGGGCAATGCGACGCCGGACTTCTACGCGGCCCAGCGCACGCCCGAGATGGAGAAGAACAGCTCGGCCATCGTGGCCCTGGACGTGCGCACGGGCAAGCCGCGCTGGATCTACCAGACCGTGCACCACGACCTGTGGGACTTCGACATACCGGCGCAGCCTGCGCTGGTCGATGTGCCCGACGGCAAGGGCGGCACCGACCCGGCGCTGCTGCAGGTGACCAAGCAGGGCATGATCTTCATGCTCAACCGCGAGACCGGCGAACCCCTGGCCGAGGTGCGGGAGCTGCCCGTGCCGCAAGGCCATGTGGAAGGCGAGCGCTATGCGCCCACGCAGCCGCATTCCGTGGGCATGCCCAATATCGGCAACCAGCGGCTGCGGGAATCGGACATGTGGGGCGCCACGCCGTTCGACCAGCTGCTGTGCCGCATCGCGTTCAAGGGCATGGACCACCAGGGCGTGTTCACGCCGCCCGGCATGGGGCCGACGCTGCAGTTCCCGGGCTCGCTGGGCGGCATGAACTGGGGCAGCGTCGCCATCGACCCGACCACGCACACCATGTTCGTCAACGACATGCGCCTGGGCCTGGCCAACCACATGATTCCGCGCGCCGAGATGAAGCCCGGCGCCAGCGGCATCGAGATGGGCGCGGTGCCGCAGGACGGCACGCCGTTCGGCGCCATGCGCCAGCGCTTTCTGTCCCAGGCCGGCATTCCCTGCCAGAAGCCGCCGTTCGGCACCATGACGGCCGTGGACCTCAGAACGCGCAGGATCAAGTGGCAGGTGCCCGTGGGCACGGTGCAGGATACCGGCCCGCTGGGCATCCGCATGCATCTGCAGATTCCCATCGGCATGCCCACGCTGGGGCCGTCCATGGTCACGCAGTCGGGCCTGCTGTTCTTTGCCGGCACGCAGGACTTCTATCTGCGCGCCTTCGACAGCAGCACCGGCCAGGAGCTGTGGAAGTCGCGCCTGCCGGTGGGCAGCCAGGGCGGCCCCATGAGCTATGTCTCGCCCCGGACCGGCCGCCAGTACGTGGTGGTCACGGCCGGCGGGGCGCGCCAGTCCAGCGAGCGCGGCGACTATGTGCTGGCCTATGCCTTGCCGAGGCAGTAACCGGCCAGGCAGATTTTGCTTGCAAAAACAGAGCTGCTGGCGCTGGCCATTCAAGCATTTCAGAGGGTAAAGCCGGTGAAATGATGAATTGCCAGGCGCCAGCAGCTCATTTTTCAGGAGTCTCAGCGCTGCGGCAGTTCGCAGCCATCGGGGCCGCAGGCGCCCGCGTCGGGGCCTTGCCCCCCGGCGCCGTTGTCCAGTTCGCCGACCTGCCGGGCCCATTCGGCCAGCTGCGCGGTCCAGCCCGGCACGTCGCCGAGCCAGGGGCCGATGTCTATGCGCTGCACCGCGCGCTGGTCGCGCTGTTCGGGATGGTCGAATTCCAGCGCCAGCGTGGGAAAGCCCTGGCCCTGCACCATGCCCAGCCACTGGCGGCTTTCGGCGATGTGCTTTTGCGTGGCTGCGCCCGTCAGGCGCGAGTAGGCCGCGTCATAGGCCGCGGCGTCCAGGCCGATGTCGGCAGCCAGCTCGCGCAGCACGGCGGGCTCGCTGATGCGCCGGCCCTCCACGTAGTGGGCCTGCTGCTCGCGCGAGAGCATTTCGAGGCCCTTGCCGCCAAGCTCCTCGGCGGCCAGCAGAGCGGTGGTGGGAGGCTCGGAATCCAGCGGCGCGCCGATGTCGCCGAGCAGGCCGTCGAAATAGGCCTGGCCGAAGGGCTGGCCCGTCATCTCGGCGATGCGCCGGTCGCTGGCGATGACATGGTCGCGCCAGTCCGGCGTGATCGTGCGGCGGTGGCTGCCCGTGAGCATGCCGCCCGCGTGCCACTGCACCGTGAGGCCGGGCACGCCGCGCGCGGCCTTGACCAGGGGCGCGGCCGCATAGCACCAGCCGCACAGCGGATCGAAGATGTAGTGGAGAACCAGAGGGGGCAGGGCGGTGTTGCTCATGGCGATGGGTTTCATGGAATCGATAGCGCCACTGTAACGGCAGGAAAAGGCCCTGGCGCCATGCAGGCACAATGCGGGCTGACCCGCACTCCCGTAAACGCCATGCGCCTGCAATCCTCGCCACCGCCCAAGCCCCTGCCGCCCGCCATGCCCGGGGAGCCCACGCCGCAGTCGGTGGCGCGCCGCGGCACGCTGGCCTTTCTGGTGTTCTGGCTGGTGCTGATGGGCGTGGTCTACCTGGGCATGCAGCAGTACCTGCGCCCCGCCAGGGCCAAGGTGCTGGCCGACGGCACGGTGCGCATCGAGCGCGGGCAGGACGGGCATTTCCGCGTCAACGGCAGCGTCAACGGCCAGCCGGTGAAGTTCCTGGTCGATACCGGCGCCACCTCGGTGAGCGTGACCGACGAACTCGCGGCACGCGCGGGGCTGCAGGGCGGCGAGCCCGTGCGCTTTCGCACGGCCAACGGCGAGCGCGAAGGGCGCATGGTCACGGCCGATCAGGTCAAGGTGGCCAATGTGGCCGTGGGCGGCGTGCGCGTGGGCACGGGCTACACGGGCGAGGACAGCGACGACGCGCTGCTGGGCCAGAACTTCCTGCGCTATTTCGACGTGCAGATCAGCGGCGACACCATGCTGCTGCACCCGCGTTCCGCGGGGCGATGAAGGGCCGACGGCGGCCTGCGGCGGCTGTTGCACGGCCGGCAAACCGCGGGCGGCGGGCCGTGCACCGCGAAGCGTTTACCAAGGCATGGGGCAAGGTGTTGGCGCCGTCCGGCCGCGGCGGGCCCGGGCCTGCATTAAAGTCTTGCGCCTTGCCGCACATGCGGGGCCATCGGGCCCTGCGCGCCCGCCGGGGCTGCGGTCCTGATCACAAAGACTTCCGATGGACTGGTTGAACCATATTTTCAAGACCCTGAACGATATCGTCTGGGGCGTTCCCATGATCGTGCTCATTCTGGGCACGGGCTTTTATCTGCAGCTGCGGCTGGGCTTCATGCCGCTGCGCAACATCGTGCATGGCTTTCGCATGATCTGGCGCAGCCGCCGCCCCGGCGACAAGGCCGACGGCGACATCACGCCGTTTGCCGCGCTGATGACGGCGCTGTCGGCCACCGTGGGCACGGGCAATATCGCCGGCGTAGCCACGGCCATTGCCGTGGGCGGCCCGGGCGCCCTGTTCTGGATGTGGATGACGGCGCTGCTGGGCATGGCCACCAAGTACGGCGAGGTGGTGCTGGCCGTCAAATACCGCGAGAAGAACGACCACGGCCAATGGGTGGGCGGCCCCATGTACGCGATCAAGAACGGCCTGGGCCCGCGCTGGAAATGGCTGGGCACGCTGTTTGCGCTGTTCGGCGGGCTGGCGGGCTTCGGCATCGGGTCCATGGTGCAGGCCAACGGCATTGCCTCCGCCATGCACAACGCCTTCGGTGTCGAGCCCTGGATCTCGGGCCTGGTGATCGCCGTGCTGACCGGCGCCGTGGTGCTGGGCGGCATCTCGCGCATCGGCGCCGTGGCCGAAAAACTGGTGCCGGCCATGTGCGTGGCCTATGTGGTCTGCGTGCTGTATGTGCTGGGCGTCTATGCGGACCGCATTCCCGGCGCGCTGGCGCTGATCCTCGAGCAGGCCTTCAACCCCACGGCGGCCACGGGCGGCTTCGTGGGCTCCACCGTGCTGATGGCGGTACGCATGGGCGTGGCGCGCGGCATCTTCTCCAACGAGGCGGGCCTGGGCACGGCCGGCATCGCCCAGGCGGCGGGCGCCACGCGCGACCCGGTGTTCTCGGGCCTGATCGGCATGATGGGCACCTTCATCGACACCATCATCGTCTGCACCATGACGGGCCTGGCCATCGTGGTCAGCGGCGTCTGGAACTCCGGTGCCACGGGCGCCGTGCTCTCCACCCAGAGCTTCGAGGCCGCCATGCCCGGCGTGGGCAAGTATGTGCTGGCGGTTTCGCTGGCCGTGTTCGCCTTCACCACCATCCTGGGCTGGGCCTATTACGGCGAAAAATGCTGGACCTACTTGGTGGGCACGGTCTGCGAAAAGCCGTTCCGCATTCTCTGGACCATGGGCGCCTATGTGGGCGCCGTGGCCACGCTGGACTTCGCCTGGCTGGTGGCCGATACGCTCAACGCGCTGATGGCCATTCCCAACCTGATTTCGCTGCTGCTGCTGTCGCCCGTGATCGTGCGGCTGACGCGCGACTACTTCGCGCGCCGCGGCGTGGCTGTCGACTCCTGATAAAGGAGCGCGCGGCGATTGCTGTACAAGCGCTGAGGCCTGTCTTGCCTCCGAATGCGCTGCATGCGAGGCCACCGCGGCGCCCGGCGGGCATGGCGGTGCGCGGGCTTTGGCCCGGCAACCGCCGCGGCGTGGCCGCATCTGCGAAAATACCGGCCTTTCCAAGGGAGGTCTGCGTTGCCCATGCGGGACGCAGCCGTGCGTATCGAGGCTCGATCCATTCCTTGTCCGCAGCCCGTGCCTTGCTGCAGCGGGCCTTTTGTATTGCCGAGCCTCGCGCCGGGGAGATTTCCCGGCGATGGCCGACAGCTGATGGCCGCCAGTGCCTGTGCGGCCGTGATTGATCGCCGCCGTGTCCCACCGTCAACCCATCCGCGTTCCCGACCGCCACCAGTTCGATACCCTGATCGACGCCCGCTCGCCCGGCGAGTTCGAGCAGGACCATATCCCGGGCGCCATCAACTGCCCCGTGCTCGACAACGAGGAGCGTGCGCGCATCGGCACCATCTACAAGCAGGTCAGCCCCTTCGAGGCCAAGCGCCTGGGCGCGGCCATGGTGGCGGCCAACCTGGCCCGCCACCTGCGCGAGACCTTTGCCGACAAGCCCTCCAACTGGCGGCCGCTGGTGTACTGCTGGCGCGGCGGCCTGCGCAGCGGCTCCATGGTGACCTGGCTGCGCCTGGTGGGCTGGGACGCCCAGCAGCTGGCCGGCGGCTACAAGGCCTTTCGCGGCCATGTCATCAGCCAGCTCGAAGCACTGATTCCCCGCATGCAGATGCGCGTGCTGTGCGGCGCCACGGGCAGCGCCAAGACCCGCGTGCTGCATGCGCTGCAGCAAGGCGGTGCGCAGGTGCTGGACCTGGAAGGCTATGCCTGCCACAAGGGCTCGCTGCTGGGCAACCTGCCCGGCATCGAGCAGCCCAGCCAGAAGCGCTTCGAGACCCTGATCGCCGAGCAGCTCGAGACCTTCGATCTGTCGCGCCCCGTCTATCTGGAAGGAGAGAGCGCCAAGATCGGCCGCCTGGGCGTGCCGCTGGTGCTGGTCGAGTACATGCGCAAGGCCCCCGTGATCGAGGTGCGCGCCACCACCGGGGCGCGTCTTTCCTACCTGCTGCGCGACTATGCCTACCTGGGCGAAGATCCCCAGGCCCTGGCCGGCAAACTGGGCTGGCTCAAGGAGCTGCAGGGCAGCGAGACCGTGGGCCGCTGGCAGGCCTGGGCCCAGGCCGGCGAGCTGTCGCCGCTGTTCGAGGAACTCATGCTGCGCCACTACGACCCGCACTACGAGCGCTCGCAGTCCAGCCATTTCACGCAATGGGCAAGCCGCCACGTGCTGGAGACCGACGATCTGTCGGACGCCGGCATCGCACGGCTGGCCGCGCAATGCCTGGCACTGGAGCCGGCGGGCGCCTGATCAGCCGGCCGATGGCGCCAGCCTGAGCGCCATCAGGATCTCGTCGTGAAAGCGCCCGTCCACCGCAATGGCCTCGGGCATGCGGCCGCAGGCGGCAAAGCCCGCGTTTTCGTACAGGCGCAGCGCGACCCCGTTGTCCGCATTCACGCCCAGCTGCAGCCAGCGCAGGCCCAGCGAGCGGCCATGCTCGATGGCTGCCTGCAGCAGCCGGCCGCCAATGCCGCGTCCGCGAGCGCCCGGCGCCACATACATGGCAAACAGCGTGGCCTTGTGCGCCAGCTTGGCGTTCTGTTCCCGGTACATGCCCAGCGTGGCGCACAGCCGGCCGCCTTCCCAGGCGCCCCACATGGCCTGGCCGGGCGTGCTGTCAAAGCGCGCCAGCAGCTGGGCATCCGTCACGGCCTGCTCGGTCTGCGGCGTGGCGCTGAAGGCGCTCGGGCTTTCCAGCAGCGCCTGCCGGCGCAGCGTGCGGTAGTCTGCGAGATCGGCGGCTTGCAGTCGGCGTATGTGCATGCGGTCAGTTTAAGACGCCATTGCAGTCACTCCATGAAGATGGGCACCAGGGACAGCAGGAGCAGGGCCGCCATGGTCCCGTTGAAGGCCCGCAGCGCCGCCGGTGTGCGCAGCGCGCGGCCCACGGTGCTGCCGAACAGCGTCCAGACGCTGATGCTGGGATAGTTGATCGCCCCGAGCACCATGGCCGACAGCAGCAGATTGAAGAAAAAGCCTTCGCGCGGCGTATAGGTGGCCACCACGCCTATGCACATGATCCAGGCCTTGGGATTGACCCACTGGAAGGCGGCGGCCTGCCAGAAGCTCAACGGGCGGCTGCCGGCCTGGCCCTGGTCCACGCTGCCGGCCTTGGCAATCTTGGCCGCCAGCCAGACCAGATAGGCCGCGCCCAGGTATTTGAGCAGGGTATACAGGCGTGGCTCGGCCTCGAAGACCTTGCCCAGGCCGGCGCCGATCAGCAGCAGCATGATGACCACGCCCAGGCAGATGCCCAGCATGTGGGGCACGCTGCGGCGGTAGCCGAAGGTGGCGCCCGAGGCCGTGAGCATGACGTTGTTGGGACCGGGCGTGACGGAGCTGACAAAGGCGAACAGCGCCAGTGGCAGCACGAAGGAAAGCGAGGAAGGCAAGGGATTCATGGCAGTTCAAGCAGTGGTGCTCTGCATGCTAAATCCGGAAAACGGTACAGTGCCGGTACACTTTGCCATGCCACTTCATGAACTGGCCTGCTTGTATGACCCAGACACTTTCCTCTCCTGGTGCCGCCGGCCTGGCTGCCGTCATTCCGTCACCCGCAGCCGTTGCGCGGACCGCTTCGGCCATGGGCTGGCAGCCCATGCGCGGCAGCGGCAATTCGCTGGTGGAACAGCTGGTCGAGCATTTCGGCGGCCTGATCCGCAATCACGGCCTGCGCGCCGGCATGCGCCTGCCTTCGGTACGGGCGCTGGCCGAAAGCGCCCAGGTGAGCCGGGACACCGTGGTGCAGGCCTATGACCGGCTGGCCGCGCTGGGCCTGGTGCAGTCGCGGCGCGGCGCCGGTTTTTACGTCTGCGCCCAGCGCAGCGTGGCCGTGCCTGCGCCCATGCCCGCCAGCAGCCTCGCGCAGGGCGCGGCCTTCGATACGACCTATCTGCTGCGCGGCATCTTCCGCGAGGGAGTGGATGGCGCCGGCAGCGCGGGCTGCCTGCCCAACAGCTGGATGGACCACGGGCTGATCACCGGCGCCATGCGCACCATCGTGCGGCAGGGCGCGCGGGCCGAGGCCGGGCTGCTGGGCTATGGCGTGCCCCAGGGCTTCCTGCCGCTGCGCCAGCAGATCGCCTCGGGGCTGCAGGCCCAGGAGGTGCCCGCGCATCCCGAGTCCAACCTGATGACCGTCAGCGGCGTCACCCACGGGCTGGACCTGATCGTGCGCTGTTTTCTGCGGCCCGGCGATACCGTGCTGGTCGAGGACCCGGGCTGGTTCCTGATCTTCGGGCGTCTCAACGCCATGGGCGTGAACGTGGTGGGCGTGCCGCGCCTGCCCGGCGGACCCGACGTGCAGGCGCTGGAAAGCCTGGCGAGGCAGCACCGGCCCAAGCTGTTCATCCTCAATACCGTCGTGCACAACCCCACGGGGCTGAGCCTTTCGGTGGGCGTGGCGCACGATGTGCTGCGCATTGCGCAGCAGCACGATTTCCTGCTGGTCGAGGACGATACCTATTCGGATTTCCTGGGCAGCATGCCGCTGCGCCTGGCCGCCATGGACCGGCTGCAGCGCGTGCTGCTGGTCGGCGGCTATTCCAAGACGCTGTCGGGCGGCCTGCGCGTGGGCTATGTGGCGGCGCGGCCCGAGATCATCCACCAGCTCACGGACCTCAAGCTGCTGGGCGGGCTGACTTCGGCATTGCCCAGCGAGCAGATCGTGCACCGCATCCTGGCCGACGGAGCCTACCGCAAGCATGTGGACCGGCTGCGCGAACGCGTGGACAAGGCGCGCAGCCGCTGCCTGCGCCGGCTCGAGGCCCTGGGCTGCCATGCGGTGCACGAGCCGGTGGCCGGAACCTTTGCCTGGGTGGACTGCGGCATGGACAGCGAGGTGCTGGCCCGCCACGCGGCCGCGCACGACCTGCTGCTGGCGCCCGGCCTGCTGTTCTCGCCGCGCCAGGCTTGCAGCCGCATGCTGCGGGTGCAGGTCTCCATGGCCGACGATCCGGCGCTGTGGAAGGTGCTCGAACAATTGCTGCGGCAATACCGGGAAAGCGGGCCCGCGGTTCACGATTGATCACAATCGAAGGCCGCGCAAGGCGCGGACAGGGGCCGGGCTGCTGTTATGTTTGCAGCATGCCTGTTGCATCCGCCTTGTCCCATGCCGCTTCATGACGCTTGCCGCCCCGCGGTGCGCGCGGGCGCAGGGCGTGCAGCCGCGCTGCCCGTCATCGCGCTTTGTGCGCTGCTCGCCGCCTGTTCCAGCGCACCGACCCGGCACGGCAAGGTAGAAGGCGAGTCCTTCCAGGCCGGCGAACTGATCCAGTCCGACAGCAACCGCATGGCCACGCTGGCCATGAAGGAGAACCTGGACAGCCTGGTGCGCATCATGGACAAGCTCTACCGCCGCAATCCGGGCGAGTGGAAGAAGACCGCCGAGAGCCGCGAGGCGGCCGTGGCCTATGTGCGCATCGCCATCATGGAGCGGCAGCCCTGGCAGGAGCTGCAGGGCGAGCGCGATGTGGCGGCCCTGTCGCTGGCGCTGCGGCCCGATTTCACCGGCGACCGCGTGGCGGCCTTCGTCTATGCGGCGGCCGACACCATCATCACGGCCCACGGCAACCGCACCTCGTTCACGCTGGTCGACGGGCTGGACCCGCAGCGTGTCTTCAATGCGGCGCGCAATCTGGAAATCGCCAACTGGATCCTCAACTCCCGCAAATCGTCCAGCGGCCAGCCCCTCCTGCTGTCCAACGAGCTGGCCGAGCAGGAGCGCAACCTGAGCTTCGAGCGCGAGATGGGCAAGATCATCGGCCGGCTGGATCTGGTCGCGAGCTTCACCACTGAGCGCTACCGGCGCTCGGTCATCGGCTACGGACAGGGCCTGCTGGCCGGACCGTTCATGCAATTCCTGCCCGTGCGCTGATTCAGCCGGGGCAGAGCACGATGGTCACGAGCGCAGAAGAGTCCTCGACGGCCCGCACGGCATGCGGCATGTTGGGCGGCAGGTGCATGAGCTGCCCGCTGTCGAGCTGGTGCACGGTCTGGCCCAGCAATACCTCGAAGCGGCCTTCCAGGCAGTGCAGGCTCACGCTGCCGGGCACATGGTGGGGGGGGCAGCGACTGGCCGGCGCGCAGCACCACGCGGATGACTTCCATGTCGTCAGCCTTGAACAGTGCATGGGTGCGCGCACTGCCCAGCCGGGCGCCGTAAGGATTCACGTCGATGGCCTGGGCAGGTGATGCATGAAGAAGAGCCATGGCGCGCCTCCGGGAAGTAACGGCAAATACCCTATTGTCCCGTGCCGGTGCACGGACTTCAACCTTGGTTTGATGACAAGCGTCAGCCTTTGCCGTGTTGGCGTGTCGGGGGAAGACCGCAAGCGCGGCCGTTTTCAGGCCCGGTAGCCAGTGCTGATCAGCCACGCCTCCAGTGCAAAGACGGCCACGGCCAGCAGCATGGGCAGCGCATGCAGCGTGCCCATGAACAGGCCCACGGGCTCGGGCGCCAGCAGCACGGCCCGCTTGAACGCGATGAAGCCGCAGACAAAGGCCGCCGGCGGCATGACCAGCACGGGCAGGACCAGCCATAGCAGAGGCAGGGACAGCAGCGACAGAAGCACGGAAATCCAGATCATGCCCGCAGTGTAGAGGCATGCTGCCCCTGCGCTGCGGCAGCCTGATGCGGATGTTCGGCGATCCAATGATTCATAAATTGAATCATTCACTCTGTTTAAACAATTGGACTTGAATGCTTGAACGCCTCAGCATGCAGGGCAGGCGCCGGATACAGGGGCCGCATCTGACCAAGGAGACAAGCATGAAAAAGCGTTATCTACTGGGCGCCGGCGCTGCAGCCGCCATGGCGGCCGGCCTGGGCTTTGCCCTGCCTGCGCTGGCGCAGGAGAGCTATCCGAGTGCCCCCATCACGCTGGTGGTGCCGTTCGCCGCAGGCAGCGGCACCGACGCCGTGGCCCGCGTGGTGGCCAGCAAGCTGGGCGAGCGGCTCAAGCAGCCCGTGATCGTGGACAACCGCGCCGGGGCCAACGCCCAGATCGCGGCCGTGCATGTGGCCAAGGCCAAGCCGGACGGCTATACGCTGTTCATGACCACCAACACCTCGCACTCGGCCAACCCCTGGCTGGTCAAGGGCCTCAAGTACGACCCGATCAAGGATTTCACGCCCGTGGCGCGCGTGGGCGAGCTGCCGTTCGCGCTGATCGTGCACCCCTCGGTGCCGGCCAGGACGGTGGCCGAGCTGATCGCCTACGCCAAGGCACATCCCGACCAGCTTTCCTACGGCACGCCCAACAGCACCTCGCTGGTGGCCTCGGAAACCTTCAAGTACATCACCAGGACGCAGATCACCGGCGTGCCCTACAAGTCCAGCCCGCAGGCGCTGACCGACGTGATGGGCAACCAGATCCAGATGTATGTGGCCGACCTGGGCTCGGCCTGGGGCACGCTCAAGACCGACCGCGTGCGCACGCTGGGCGTGACGGCGGCCAAGGGTTCGCAGCTGCTGCCCCATGTGCCGGCCATCGCCAAGACGCTGCCGGGCTTCGACATCACCTCGTGGAACGGCATCTTCGGCCCGGCCGGCATGCCCAGGGCCATTGCCGAGCGCATCAACGGCGAGCTGCAGCTCATCCTCAAGGACAGGGCCGTGCAGGAGCAACTGGCCCAGGTAGGCTTCGAAGTCTGGCCCACGGCCACGCCCGACGAGTTCGCCGCCTATGTGAAGGAGCAGCTTGCCAAATGGGGCCAGCTGGTCAAGCAGGCCGGCATCGAGGCGCAGTGAGGATGGCGGCCATGCACAGCGACAGCAGACAGGCGGCGGGCACGCCAGCCGGTCCCCTGGCCGGCGTGAAGGTGGTGGACATGACTTCGGTGGTCATGGGGCCGTTCGCCACGCAGATCCTGGCGGCCCTGGGAGCCGACGTGATCAAGGTCGAGTCTCCCGAGGGCGACAACATGCGCCACGTGGGCCCCATGCGCAATCCCGGCATGGGCCCCATCTTTCTGCAGGCCAACCAGGGCAAGCGCTCCATCGTGCTCGATCTCAAGCAGGCTGCCGCGCGCGAGGCGCTGCTGCAGCTGCTGGCCGATGCCGATGTGTTCATCAGCAATGTGCGGCCCCAGGCCATGGCGCGGCTGGGCCTGGCCTACGAGGATCTGGCGCAGCGCCATCCGCGCCTCATCCATGTGAGCTGCTGCGGCTTCGACCAGGCCGGCCCGTATGCGGCCCGCCCCGCCTATGACGACCTGATCCAGGGGGCGACCGGCGTGCCCTGGCTGGCCCAGCAGTACGGCGGCGGCGAGCCCGCGTACGCGCCCATGACGCTGGGCGACCGCGTCACGGGCCTGCATGCGGTCTATGCGGTCACGGCCGCGCTGTATGCGCGCGAGAAGACAGGGCAGGGGCAGGCCGTGATTGTGCCCATGTTCGAGGCCATGACGCAGTTCATCCTGGGCGACCACATGGCCGGGCTGAGCTTCGAGCCGCCGCTGGGCGATGCCGGCTATGCGCGGCTGCTCACGCGCCACCGCAAGCCCTACCGCACGCGCGACGGCCATCTGTGCGTGCTGATCTACAACGACAAGCACTGGCACAGTTTCTTCAACGCCATAGGCCAGGGCGAGCGCATGCGCGAACCCATGTTCGCCACCCACGGCCAGCGCGCGGCGAACATCGACGCCGTCTATGCCGAGGTGGCGCGCCTGATGGAGGAACGCAGCACGGCCGAATGGCGGGCGCTGCTGGATGCGGCCGACGTGCCCAACATGCCCATGGCCTCGCCCGAGGACCTGCTGGCCGACCCGCACCACGCGGCCACGGGCTTTGTGCGCGAGATCGACCATCCCACGGAAGGGCGGCTGCGCACCACGGGCAACCCCACGCAGTGGAGCGGCACGCCCGCGCCTGCCCATGCCGCCGCCGCACCGCAACTGGGCCAGCATACCTTGCAGGTGCTGCGCGAGGCAGGCCTTGCCGAGGCCCGGATCGCCGCTCTGCAAGCCAGCGGCGCCTGCATGCAGGCGCCCTCATCGAACGACACGGAGAAAAACCCATGCCCCGCTATCTGATACGCGAGCAGGACGTGCAGGGCTACAGCCCCGCCAACCACCACGGCACCGTGAACCGGCGCCTCGTCAGCCAGGCCAATGTGGGCGCGCGCCACATGGAGGTGGTGCTGGGTACGCTGGAAAAAGGCGGCGGCGCGCTGCCGCATGCCCACCCGGGCATGGAGCAGGCCTGCTACCTGCTCGAGGGCACGGCCGAGGTGGAGGTGGAAAGCGAGGGCCGGACCGAGCGCTTTGCCATGCAGGTCGGCGATACCTGCTTCTTCCCCGAGGACTGCATGCACGTGTTCCGCGTCACCAGCGACACGCCCGTGCGCCTGCTGGTCATCTACAGCCCGCCCTATGGCGAGGACCCGGCGCGCGTGCGCCGCCCCGCTTGAACAAAGTAATAGCTGAAAGCGCTTGAGGGACAAGCGTTTGAGCTTGATTTCATTCAAAAAAACGGACAGAAGAGAGCAAGCCATGGACTTTTTGTGGAGCGCCGAGCAGGAACAGATCCGCGAGGCCGTGCAGCGCGCCTGCGCGCCTTTCGACGACGACTACTGGCTCAGGAAGGACAGGGACGGCGGTTTTCCGCATGACTTCCACCAGGCCCTGGCCGAGGCCGGCTGGCTGGGCATCGCCATGCCCGAGGAGTTCGGCGGCGCCGGCCTGGGCATCAGCGAAGCGGCGCTGATGATGCACACCATCTCGGCCACGGGCGCGGGCCTGTCGGGCGCATCGGCCGTGCACATGAACATCTTCGGCCTGCACCCGGCCGTGGTCTTCGGCACGGACGAACAGAAGCAGCGCTGGCTGCCGCCGCTGATCGCGGGCCGGGACAAGGCCTGCTTCGGCGTGACCGAGCCCAATGCGGGCCTGAACACCCTCAAGCTGCAGACCCGCGCCGTGCGCGAAGGCGATGTCTATGTGGTGCATGGGCAGAAGGTATTCATCTCCACGGCCCAGGTGGCCAACAAGATATTGCTGCTGGCGCGCACCAAGCCCGTGGAGGAATGCCAGGGCACCGAAGGCCTGTCGCTGTTCTATACCGATCTGGACCGCAGCCGCATCGCCGTGACCGAGATCGAGAAGATGGGCCGCAAGTGCGTGGACACCAACCAGCTCTTCATCGACGGGCTGCGCATTCCCGTGGAGGACCGCATCGGCGAGGAGGGCAAGGGCTTCTCGTACATCCTGCACGGCCTCAATCCCGAGCGCATCCTGATCGCCGCCGAAGCCGTGGGCCTGGGCCGTGCGGCCCTGGCGCGCGCCACCCAGTATGCGAACGAGCGCGTGGTTTTCGACCGGCCCATCGGTCAGAACCAGGGCGTGCAGCACCCCCTGGCCCAGGCCTGGATGGGGCTGGAGGCCGCGCACCTGATGGTGCAGAAGGCCGCCTTCCTCTACGACCAGGGACTGCCTTGCGGCGCCGAGGCCAATGCCGCCAAGTACCTGGCCGCCGAAGCCTGCGCCAAGGCCTGCGAGACCGCCATCTTCACGCATGGCGGCATGGGCTATGCCAAGGAATTCCATGTGGAGCGCTATATGCGCGAGTCGTGGATTCCGCGCCTGGCGCCCGTGAGCCCGCAGCTCATCATGTGCTTCATTGCCGAGAAGGTGCTTGGCTTGCCGAAGTCGTATTGATAACCCCCTGAGCGGCTGCGCCGCTTCCCCCTGGAAGGGGGACGACGCCTTCGGCTAGGCGCCCCCACCGCGAGGCGGCTCTTGCTCGGCGTCTCTGGCGAAAGGGGCGATGCCTGTCGCCGCGCCTGCATGGCAAGATCAGCTCATGAAGACTCATCTGCTACGGTATTTCGTGGTTCTGGCCGAGGAGCTGCACTTCGGCCGGGCGGCCCAGCGCCTGTGCATCACCCAGCCGCCGCTGAGCATGGCGCTCAAGGCGCTGGAGCAGGACCTGGGCACGGTGCTCATGGAGCGCGACGCCAAGAACGTGAAGCTCACCCCTGCGGGCGAGGCTTTTCTGCACGAGGCGCGCAAGGTGCTGGCGCAGCTGCAGCATGCGGCCGAGGTGGTGCGCGGCGTGGCCCTGGGCCTGCAGGGGCGGCTCGATATCGGCATCACGGGCTCCATGGTCTATCGCCAGGTGCCAGGCTTTTGCCGGGCCTTTCGCGCCGAGCGTCCGCTGGTGGAGCTGTGTCTGCACGAGATGTCCACGCGCGACCAGCTGCAGGCCATAGCCAGCGGGCAGATCGACTGCGGCTTCCTGAACATCGGCACGCCGCCCGACGGCATGCGCACGCTGTCCATCGGCGAGGAGCCCTTTGTCTGCTGCCTGCCCAGCGAGCATGCACTGGCCCAGCGTGCCGAGATCGACCTGCGCGAGCTGGCCCAGGACACTTTCGTCATGTTCGCGCGCGAGGTGGCGCCGGCCAATTACGACAATGTCATCGCCTGCCTGCAGCAGGCTGGCGTCCATCCCCATACGCGCCATGCCGCGCGCCAGTGGCTGACCGTCATAGCCCTGGTGTCGGCCGGGCAGGGTGTGGCCCTGGTGCCGGCCTGCATGCAGACGGTGGGCATGAACGGCGTGCGGTTTGCGGCGCTGCGCGGCAGCAGGGTGACCACGCCGGCGGTGCTGGCCTGGCGCGCGCAGCGCATGCCGGCCGTGCTCGAGGCCTTCGTGGCCAGTGTGCAGCGCCTCGTGGAGGCCGGCCCGCCCGGGCTCTCAGCCGGAATCCGCTAGCCCCGAAACCTGTCGCACATCGCGCACAAAGTCCTGGGGCGAGGCGGGCGAGACCACGATCGTGCGGCCGGCAAGGCGCAGCACCACCGTGCGGTGCGGGTCCATGACAAAGGCCCGGTACCTGCCCAGTTTCTTGCTGCGAAAAAGTCCGGTGAACGCATACAGGCCGCCATTGCCCCAGAGGCGCATGCTGCCGCGCATGACATCGGGCTCGGCGTGAACCGATTGCAGGGCGGCCGCTCCTGCCCAGGGCAGGCGGGTGGTCCAGAGCAGGCGCCGCACCAGCAGCGCATCGGCCGTGACCACATAGCCGCGCACCGTGAACAGCGCGCAGACCGCGAGCACCACCAGAGGCAGCAGGAGGGGCCAACGCAGCCCGGAATGGCGGCTCAGTGCGAAACCCGTCGAGATGCCCAGGCACAGCAGGCTGCTCAGCACGGAGATGAGGATCAGCGAACGGCCCCAGGGCGCCCGGTGTTCCTTGGCAGGCATGGTCTTCAGCATCCGCGTTTCACCCGAACCGGATGCCTTGCGCCAGCGGCAGCTCGCGCGAGTAGTTGATGGTGTTGGTCGTGCGGCGCATGTACTGCTTCCAGGCGTCCGAGCCGCTTTCGCGGTCGCCGCCGGTCTCCTTCTCGCCGCCAAAGGCCCCGCCTATCTCCGCGCCGCTGGGGCCGATGTTCACGTTGGCCATGCCGCAATCCGAGCCGGCTGCACTCAGAAAGGTTTCCACCTCGCGCAGGTCGTTGGAGAAAATGCAGGAAGACAGGCCCTGCGGCACGTCGTTGTTCCAGGCGATGGCCTGCTCCAGCTCTTCATAGCTCAGCACATAGAGCAGGGGCGCGAAGGTCTCCTGCCGCACGATGGCCATCTGCTCGGGCATGTCCACGATGGCCGGCTCCACATAAAAGCCCTGGGGAAACGGTTCTGCGAGCACGCGCCGGCCGCCGGCGAGCACTGTGCCGCCTTGCTGCCGCGCCTGGGCGAGGGCATGCTGCATTGCATTGAAAGCCGCCTCGTCGATCAGTGGCCCCACCAGGGTGCCGGGCTGCAGCGGATCGCCTATGCGCAGGCTGGCATAGGCCTTGAGCAGCTTGTCCAGCAGGGCCGGCTTCACATCCCTGTGCACGATCAGCCGCCGCAGCGTGGTGCAGCGCTGGCCGGCCGTGCCCACGGCGCTGAAGACGATGGCGCGTACCGCCAGGTCCAGATCGGCCGCGGGCGTGACAATCATGGCGTTGTTGCCGCCCAGCTCCAGGATGCGCTTGCCAAAGCGCGCCGCCACCCGGGGTCCCACGGCGCGGCCCATGCGGCTGGAGCCCGTGGCCGACACCAGGGCGATCTGCGGGCTGTCCACCAGGGCTTCGGCGACATCGCTCCCGCCCAGCACAATCTGGGCCAGGCCCGCCGGTGCACGGTCGCCGAATGGAACCGTGAATTGAGCGATCGCACGCTCCAGCGCCTTGAAGGTGGCTAGGCCCGACAGCGGCGCTTTTTCGGAGGGCTTGAATATCACGGGGTTGCCGCAGACCAGAGCGATCGCTGCATTCCAGGCAAACACCGCACTGGGGAAATTGAAGGCCGTGATCACGGCCACCGGCCCCAGCGGGTGGTATTGCTCCATGATGCGGTGGCCCGGCCGTTCCGAAACAATGGTCTTGCCGTGCAGCTGGCGCGACAGGCCCAGCGCGAATTCGCAGATGTCCACGGCCTCCTGCACCTCGCCCAGGCCTTCCTGCACGATCTTGCCGACCTCGCGCGAGACGACATGGCCTATGTCCGCCTTGGCGCGGCGCAGCTCCTCGCCCCACAGCCGCACCAGCTCGCCGCGCACCGGTGCGGGCGTCAGCCGCCATTGCCTGAAGGCCTGGTCCGCGCGGCCGATGACGGCAGGCATGTGTGCCGCGGGCAGGGCCGCCAGGCGGGCCAGTTCGGTGCCGTCGATGGGCGAGCGCACGGCAATGTCGGAGCCTTGCAGCGCGGACAGGTCAATGCCGCAGCGCTGCAGCACGGTGGCGAAATCGTCTAAGGGCAATGCAGTCATGGGTTTTCCTGGAGCGAATCGAAAACTTCAACGGTGGACGGCCTGGGGGACGGGCGCGGCAGATTCCGCGCCATTTTGGGCATCTTCGCGCAGGCCTTCAAAGTAATGTCCCACGCGGGTGGCCAGCAAGGCGGAAAGCGTGCATTGCTCCTGGCGCACAAAGCCGTGCTGCGGCAGCCGGCCGGTGGCGAACAGTTCCACCGCGCCCAGCATGCCGGCGGCCGTGGTCAGCTCGATGGCCGTGCGATGCCGTCCGCGCAGCGGCGCGCCGTAGATGCGCACCGTGCGCGTCTCCTGCTCCAGCCGGCCGCTCCGCAGGCCGGTGGCCGTGGCGGCAATCACCACCATGTCGTCGCGGCTGTGGGGCACGGCGCCTTCCAGCACCTGGCGCAGCAGGTCGCGCCGCTCCATCAGGCGCAGGCCGTGCAGCAGCAGGTGCATGGCGTCGCGGTGGCCGGGGTGGCGCAGGGTCTTGTAGCTGAGGTTGCGCACGCGGCCCTGCAGCGTCTCGCACAGCGTGCCCAGGCCGCCGGAGGTGTTGAAGGCCTCGAACTGCTGGCCGTCCAGGAGCCAGCTTTCCAGTCCCTCCAGCGGCTGTACTTGCGTCAATTGACCGTTCACGATGGCATCGCAGGGATTGCAGTACTCGTTGATGAGGCCGTCTATGCTCCAGGTGAAGTGGTAGCGCAGGGCATTCGTGGCGTGGACCGTCAGCGCGCCCACGCGCAGCTGCAGCTCGTGCAGCGCGTCGAACTGCCCCGCCAGGTGCCCGCCCAGCATACCTATCACGCCCGGCGCCAGCCCGCACTGCGGCATCAGCACCGCGCGCGCCTGCGGCGCGAGAGCCCGTATGGCACGCGTGGCGGCAACGTCCTCGGTCAGGTCGAAATAGTGGACTCCATGCTGGGCTGCGGCGGTTGCGACCCGCGCCGCGCAGAAGAAAGGCAGGGCATTGATGACCAGGGAGTGCTTGCGCAGTGCCTCGGCCAGCGCGGCGTCATTCTGTATGTCCAGTTGCAGGCGGTTGATCAGCGGATCGCTGGCGGCGGGCGATGGCTGCATGTCCGCCAGCGTGGCAGAGAGGCCATGCAGCTCGGCCAGCATATCGGCAATCGTGGAACCTATCTTGCCGGCACCCAGGATGAGGATGGCTTCGAGAGGATTCTTCATGATGGCCTCCTTTGAGAACGTGTCCACGCTCTCTGCGCCGCTGACGGATCAACACGACTGGCGCCAATCAGGTCCGGGCGCGAGCATCGCCTCAAGACACCGGCTTGGTGCACCTTGTTTGCGCATGTCCTTGTCCATTCTGAGAGCTTGCAGCGCAGTGTCAATCAGCCGTCAAGACAAAGACCGCATGGCTCTCGCCGTGCGGTCTTTGTCGGGGAGAAGGCTGGACCCCAGGCCGTCACTTCTTTTGCATCATCTTGATCACGCTGGAGAAGTCTTCCGGCCCATGCCCCGCCAGACTGTGGGCGGCATAGAGCGCGCGGGCCATGCCGCCCAGTGGCGTGCTGGCCCTGACGGCCATGGCACTTTCCTGGGCCAGGCCCAGGTCCTTGAGCATGAGGTCGGTGCCGAAGCCGCCGGTGTAGCCGCGCGTGGCGGCGGAATTCTCCTGCACGCCGGGGTAGGGGTTGTAGACCTCGAGCGCCCAGTTGCCGCCCGAGCTGCGGCGCATGATCTCGGACAGCACCTTGGGGTCCAGCCCGTTGGCCACGCCCAGGGCGATGGCCTCGCTGGTGCCTATCATCAGAATGCCCAGCAGCATGTTGTTGCAGATCTTGGCAGTCTGGCCCGCACCCACGGCACCCGCGTGAAAGATGTTCTTGCCCATCTTCTCAAGCAGCGGCCGCGCGCGCTCCAGGTCGGCGTCGGCACCGCCCACCATGAAGGTCAGCGTGCCGGCGATGGCGCCGCCCGTGCCGCCGGAGACAGGGGCGTCGATGAAGGCAATGCCTGCGGCCTCGGCCGCCTTGGCCACCTTCTGGCTGGTGGCGGCGGCGATGGTGGAGCTGTCGATGACCAGCACGCCCTTGGCGATGTGCGCGAGCAGGCCGCCTGCGCCGTCGCGTCCCAGGTACAGCCCTTCGACATGCTGGCTGGCCGGCAGCATGGAAATCACGACCTCGGCGCCTTTCACGGCTTCCTCGGCGCTGGCCGCGGCCTGGCCGCCTTCGGCCTGGACTTTGGCGAGAGCCGGGGCACTGAGATCGAAGGCCTTGACGCTGTGGCCGGCCTTGACGAGATTGATGGCCATGGGGGCGCCCATATTACCGAGGCCGATGAAGGCGATCTGCATGTCTGTCTCCTTTGTATGCTATTGAAGATGTAGCTTGTTGCGCTTTGTCTGCCTGCGTTGGCGGCTGATTCTTTTCAGTTGGCGATGTCCGCTCCCTTGTCCTGCAGCAGGCTGCGCAGAATGCTGCGGTGGCAGCGCGCCTCGTTCGCGCAGTAGCAGCCCACGGCGAATGCGGCATGGTGCGACAGGGCGGCGAGCAGGCTCAGCGTGCGGTCGGCAGGTGCCTCGGCCAGCTGCTTGCGGAACAACTTGTCGAACTGCTTCCACAGTTTGTCGGCCTCGGCGGCCTGGCCCTGGTCCTGCAGGTGGTGGGATTCCAGCGCCAGCTTCATGGTGTCGGGCTCGGGCGAGAGCTCGGGATACCAGACGTCGTAGTAATCGCGGCTGGCGAACTCGGCCTTGGGCACGCCGCGCGGCGGGCGGCGCACCGTGCCTATGCGCAGGCCTTCGCCCGGGGCGCGCGGGGTACCGAGTCGGACGATGCGGACGGGCATGGCGGTTCTCTCCTATAGGTCGCTATCGAACACGCTGGGGCGCTTCGCCTGGCCTGCGCTTGAGGCCGCGGCCTTGCGCCGCGGCGATGCCTTCGCACGCGGGTTGTAGGCCAAGGCTTCGTCGAGCCAGAACTGCCATTGCCCGCGCGTGGCAAAGCCGTTGGGCTCCACCCAGAAGTAGCCCTGCATGCCGCCGCTGGGCGAGAGTTCGCGGGTGTTCTGCATTTCCATGAATTCGGTGTGCCGCTCGGGCGGCAGGCGTACGAGCAGCTCGCCGTGCTTCACGCCCAGGCACAGCTTGCCGTCCACGAAGAAACAGTAGCTGCCGAACAGCGTGCGCTCCTCCACGTCGCCGCGCACGGCCAGCGCCTCGCGCAGCGCAGCGATCAGCACCAGGGTTTCGGAGGACAGGGGCTTGGTGGGCATGGGCATTCAGCGGATGGCGTCGGGTGCATCGCCTTCCAGCATACGCCGCGCGATGATGACGCGCATGATCTCGTTCGTGCCTTCGAGGATCTGGTGCACGCGGGCGTCGCGCATCAAGCGCTCCAGCGGGTACTCGCGGATATAGCCGTAGCCGCCGTGCAGCTGCAGCGCCTCGTTGCAGACCATGAAGCCCGCATCGGTGGCAAAGCGCTTGGCCATGGCGCAGTAGGTGGAGGCGTCGCGCGCGCCGGCGTCGAGCTTGCTGGCGGCCAGGCGCACCATCTGGCGCGCGGCGACCAGCTCGGTCGCCATGTCGGCCAGCTTGAACTGCAGCGCCTGGAAGCTGGCGATGGGCTTGCCGAACTGCTTGCGCTCCTGCATGTAGCGCTGGGCCTGGGTGAGCGCGCCCTGGGCCGCGCCGACCGAGCAGGTGGCGATATTGATGCGCCCGCCGTCCAGTCCCTTCATGGCGATCTTGAAGCCTTCGCCTTCGCGGCCCAGCAGGTTGCGTGCGGGAATGCGCACGTTGTCGAAGCTGATCACGCGCGTGGGCTGGCTGTTCCAGCCCATTTTTTCTTCCTTCTTGCCGTAGCTGATGCCGGGCAGATCGGCCGGCACGGCAAAGGCGCTGATGCCGCTGGCGCCCGACTGCGCATCGCCGGTACGCGCCATGAGCACCAGCACGTCGGTGCTGCCCGCGCCGCTGATGAAGGCCTTGGCGCCATTGATCACGTATTCGTTGCCCATCAACTCGGCACGGGTCTTGATGGAGGCCGCGTCCGAGCCTGCCCCCGGTTCGGTCAGGCAGTAGCTGGCGAGCCTTTGCCCGCTGGTGAGCGGTTCGCCCCATTCGGCACGGACCTCGTCGGTAGCCCAGGTGCCCAGCATCCAGGTCGCCATGTTGTGGATGGTGATGAAGGCCGTGGTGGAGGGGTCGACGGCTGCCAGCTCCTCGAACACCAGCGTGGCATCCAGCCGCGGCAGGGCCAGGCCGCCCGCGCTCTCGGGTGCGTACAGGCCGCAGAAGCCCAGTTCGCCGGCCCTGGCAATGGCTTCGCGCGGGAAGACCTGCCCGCGGTCCCACTCGGCGGCATGCGGCGCCAGCTCTGCCAGGGCGAAGGCGCGGGCCGTGTCGGCAAAAGCGTGCTGATCTTCTGTCAGTTCAAAGTCCATCTCTGTCTCCTTTATTGTTTTATGAGGCTTTAGTGCTCGTGGAACAAGCGCTTGCAGCTATCGCATTCATAGTCATGGCGGCGGCCCGCGGTGCAGCCATTGCTTGAGTTCGCCATCGCGGGCCCTGATCTGCCGGACCAGGCATTCGTGGTAGCGGCGCGGCCAGTCGGGCTGGGCTTCGAACGTGGCCTGGGCCTGCTTGCAATGCTGGATGCGGTGGCGCGTCCATTCGCTTTGCTCCTTGCGCAGGGCAGGGCGCTCATGGGCCGAGAGGGCGCGCATCACATCGCCATAGAGAATCTGGTTGCCGGTATCGGCCTGCTGAAAATCCCGGATGGCGCAGGCATTGGTCTGCTGCACCGTGCCGCCGGGCACACAGTTGGCACCGGCCTGGGCATGGGCGCAGTGGCCGAGAACTGCCAAGAGCACGGCTGCCAGCGCATTTGCAGGAAGGCCTGGGACGCGGGCCGGGCCGAGATGAATGCAACAGGGCTTGCGGCTCATGGCTGTGCCCCGGCCTGGGTCAGAGGCTGCCAGTTTTGGCGGTAGGCCTTCACACGTTCCAGCCCCATGCGCAGCCGGCAGGCGACCTGGTCTTCCTTTTCATGAACATAGCCGTTGAGCCGGCAGCTTTGTTCGCGTTGCTCAAGCCAGCGCTTTTGCTCGGCATGGAACCTCTCGGCCTGAAGCTCGGGCAGATCCATTGCCATGGAGATATAGAGCACCTGCACGCCGTATTCGATGGTGGCCTGCCGCTCTTGCAGACAGGCCAGCGTGTTTTTTTTGCGCGTCGGCGCAGTCCAGCCCGTTTTGAGGCGGTTGCCGGGCGGGCGGCTGAAGGCCGTCGAGCAGTTCGGTGCGCCGCATGGCCATCCGGCTGCGGCATAGCGCGGCCTGGGCCAGGGCATTGGTGTCGGATGCGGGCCTGTTCGCGGGCGTGCATTCCGTGTCGCGGCGCCGCGCCCAGTCGCGTTGGCGGGCCCGCAGCTGTTCGCTTCGTTCGGCCGGCATCAGGTCATGGAGCTTTTTCAGGCTGTGCTCGAGCGCTGCATCGGCAGCGTCGGCTCGCTCATCCAGGCACTTCAGAGGGGCTTGCCCCTGGGCGGCTGGATCGCAGAACGCGCTGGCGGACTGCGCCGCCTTTTCCTGTGCAGCGGCACCGGCTGCCGCCAGACAAAGCAGAACTGCGTCCAACCTCCTGCAAGACCGTGGTGATGGCTGGAGGTCGGGAGGCCGGCGCAGTCGCATGTCTTGTTCTTACTTCAGGCTGATGGTGGTATTGACGCCCTGGCTGGTGGTGGAGTCGTCAAACCAGCGGGCCGTCACGGTCTTGGTCTGAGTGTAGAACAGCACAACCTGCTTGCCGTAGGGGCCCAGGTCGCCGAGCTTGGAGGCACGGCTGCCGGTGAACGAGAACAGCGGCACGGGCACGGGAATCGGCACGTTGATGCCGACCTGGCCCACGTCGATCTCTTCCTCGAACTTGCGCGCCGCGGCGCCCGACTGGGTGAAGATGGCCGTGCCGTTGCCATTGGGATTGGCATTGATCAGGGCGATGGCTTCGTCCAGGTTCTCGGCCTCCACGATGGCCAGCACGGGGCCGAAGATTTCCTGTTCGTAGATGCTCATGCCGGGCTTGACGCCGCTGAAGATGGTGGGACCGACGAAGTTGCCTTTTTCATAGCCGGCCACCTGCGGCTTGCGGCCATCCAGCTCCAGCTTGGCGCCTTCGGCCAGGCCGCGCTCGATCAGCCCTTCGACGCGCGACAGCGCCGCGCACGAGACCAGCGGGCCGACATCGGTGCCGGGCTCGGTGCCGCCGCTGACCTTGAGAGCCCTGGACTTTTCCACCAGCTCGGGAATCCAGTTGCGGGCTTCCCCCACCAGCACGGCCACCGACACGGCCATGCAGCGCTGGCCCGCGGCGCCGAAGGCGGCGCCCAGCAAGGCATTGAGCGACTGCTCCTTGTTCGCATCGGGCATGACGATGGCGTGGTTCTTGGCGCCCATCATGCATTGCACGCGCTTGCCGGCCAGGCTGGCGCGGTTGTAGACATGGGTGCCGACCTTGGTGGAGCCCACGAAGCTGATGGCCTTGATGTCGGGGTGGTCGCAGATGGCGTTGACCACGTCCTCGCCGCCATGCACCACGTTGAGCACGCCGGGCGGCACGCCGGCCTCCAGCGCCAGTTCGCACAGGCGCATGGTGACCATCGGGTCCTGCTCCGAGGGCTTGAGGATGAAGGTGTTGCCGGTGGCGATCGCCATCGGGAACATCCACAGCGGGATCATGGCCGGGAAATTGAACGGCGTGATGCCCGCGCACACGCCCAAGGGCTGCAGCAATGAATAGGTGTCCACGCCGCTGGCCACGTTGTTGGCCAGTTCGCCCAGCTGCAGCGTGCCGATATTGGCCGCATGTTCGACCACTTCCAGGCCGCGGAACACATCGCCTTCGGCATCGGGAAGGGTCTTGCCCTGTTCTGCCGTCAGGATGGCGGCCAGCTCCTTCATGTTCTCGCGGATCAGCTGCTGCAGCTTCAGGAAGATGCGGGCGCGTGCGCCGATGGGGGTCTTCTTCCAGGTCTTGAAGGCCTCCTTGGCATTGGCGACGGCGGCATTGACTTCCTCGGGCGTGGCGAAGGGAACGCGCGCCAGCACTTCCTGCGTGGCGGGGTTGATCAGGTCGCGCCATTGCGTGGTCTGCGATTCGACCATCTGGCCGTTGATCAGCAGCTTGACGGTGGGGGCCAGGACCTTGCTGGAGGTGGGGGCGTTCATGGGCTGTCTCCTGAGGCTGCCCGGTCGTGGCCGGGCCGTGTGTTGGATGAAACAGCGTGGGTCTCCCCACGCATGCAATCCATGGTATGTGTGCGCTTTTGCGCGGGCAAGCGCATTTTCTGCAAACAGCATGTGCATAAATGCACATGAGCCGACGCAACGGCACGGTGCTTTGCTGCGGCTGTGCAGCTCAGCCGCGCTTTCTGGCCTTTTGCAGATGCAGCGGTTCGTAAATCACACGCGCCCCGGGCGTGAGCTTGCTGCCCAGCTTGCCCAGCAGATGGATGAGCTGGGCTTGCTCGGTTTCCGTCAGCGGCGACAGCAGGCGCTTGTGGGCCAGCTCGACGGGCAGGGCCGCCTCGGTCAGCATGCGGTGGCCGGCCTCGGTCAGGGCCAGCTCATGCTGGCGTTTGTCGAGCATGCTTTGCGCACGCTGCAGCAGTCCGCGCTCTTCAAGGGAACGCACGAGGCGCATGGTCGTGACCTTGTCGAAGCCCAGAGCCCTGGCCAGCGAGGTCTGGTCGGTGCCGGGCACGGACTGCACAATGGTCAGCACGCCCCACTGGGGCGGGGTCAGGCTCAGCGAACGGCACTCTTCCTCGAAAATGCCGACCGAAAGCTGATGCGCGCGGCGCAGCAAAAAGCCCAGACGCTTGTACAGTGCCAGGGGCTGGGAGGCGTTGCCGGAAGAGGGAGAGGCAGTGGTGCGGTTCATTGCTGCGGATTCTGAAGGGGGAGATGCAGGTTTGCCAATGGGTCTGGCATCAGCCGAAGACTAAAGCCAACGCTTCGTTCAGCAGGGTCTGCTGGTGCTTGCCCTATGGATGAGCTGTATTTTGATAAGTAAACTGAATATATGCATGCTAACAAAATCGGAGGAGACACCATGCAGATAAAGTCATCGACAAGACGTGGATTCATGCACGGCGCCGCACAGCTTGCTGCCGCCGCTTCCCTCCTGCCAGCGGTCGGTGCCCGGGCCAATACGGAGGCCGTTGCGCCGATACGTCTCATCGTGCCCTTCACGCCGGGCACGGGCATCGACACGATTGCACGCACCGTGGGACCGCAGCTGTCCCAGCGCCTGGGGCGGCCCGTCATCGTGGACAACCGCCCCGGCGCATCGGGCAACATCGGCACCGAGGCCGTGGTGCGCGCGGCACCCAACGGGCAGACCCTGCTGGTGACGGTCAACACCCTGGTCATGAACGCGCCGCTGTATCCCAAGCTGCCCTTCAATCCGCTCAAGGACCTCGAGCCCATCTCGCTGACGAGCTGGGGCCAGCTGATCCTGGTGACGCCGGCGACGGCGCCGTTCAGAACGGCTGGCGACCTGGTTGCCGCGGCCAAGGAACGGCCGGGCCAGATCAATTACGCCTCGCCGGGCGTGGGCACGCCGCACCATATGTCCATGGAGCTGCTCAAGAACACCGCGCATGTCTCCATCACCCACATTCCCTATCGCGGTACGGGCCCGGCGCTGACCGACCTGATCGGCGGCCAGGTGGACTGCATGTTCCTGCCCATCCATGTGGCGCTGGCCCATGTCAAGTCGGGGCGCCTGCGCGCGCTGGGCATAGGCAGCCACCAGCGCCACCCGCTGCTGCCCGATGTGCCCACGCTGAAGGAGGCCAGGGCCGGCGACGTGAACGTGGACATGTGGTACGGCATTTTCGCGCCGGCCGGCATGCCCGCCGATCAGCTGCAGACGTTGAACCAGGAGCTGCGCGCCATCCTGGCGACGGACGAGGTCAAGCGCGCCTTCGAGCCCCAGGGCATGGATCCGGCCAGCAGCACGCCCGAAGAGTTCAGAACCCTGGTGCAAAAGGACGCCAGGCGCTGGGCCGATCTGGTCAGGAGCCGCGGCATCACCGCGCAATAAGGCAGGCCCGAGCGAGACGGAGGAAGACGGACATGAAAGTAGCAATCATCGGCGGCGGCATCGGCGGCCTGAGTCTGGCGCTGGCCCTGCATCAGCGCGGCATTGCCTGCGAGGTCTTCGAAGGCGTGCCGGAAGTGCGGGAGGTAGGTGTCGGCATCACGCTGCTGCCGCATGCGATGAAGGAGCTCAGCGACCTGGGCGTGCAGCCCGCGCTGGAGGCGCTGGCGATCGAGAACCTGGAGAGCGTGTTCTTCAACCGCCACGGCCAGTATGTGTACCGCGAACCGCGCGGGCGCCATGCGGGCTACAGCCTGCCCGAGCTCGGCATCCACCGCGGCAAGCTGCACCGCGTGCTGTACGAGGCGGCCGTCGAGCGCCTGGGGGCCGCTGCCGTGCATGTGAACCATCGCTGCGAGCGTGTGGAATCCTCGGACAGCGGAGTGACCGTGCATTTCTGTGCCCAGGCCGATGGGTACCGCCCAGCCGCTGCGCAGGCCGATATCGCCATCGGCTGCGACGGCGTCAATTCCACGGTGCGGCGCCAGTTCTATCCGCATGAGAAGCCCGCATTCGGCGGCATCAATACCTGGCGCGGCGTCTCGCGCTTCCGGCCCATCCTGAGCGGCAAGAGCTATATCCGCATAGGTACCGTGGAAACGGGCAAGATGGTCATCTACCCGATAGCGGACGACATCGATGGCCAGGGCACCCAGCTCGTCAACTGGGTGGCCGAGATCCGCGATCCCGCGATGCAGATGAACGACTGGAACAAGACCGGCGATGCCGCCACGGTTGCGGCACTGTTCCAGGACTGGAGGTTCGACTGGCTGGACGTGCCGGCGCTGATCGCGGCGGCCGAGACCGTTTTCGAGTACCCGATGGTGGACAAGGACCCGGTGCCGCGCTGGAGCTTCGGGCGCATCAGCCTGCTGGGGGATGCGGCCCATCCCATGTATCCGCGCGGCTCCAACGGTTCGGCCCAGGCCATGCGCGATGCGCGGGCGCTGGCCGATATCCTGGCAGCCCACCCGGAGGGCGACCCTGAGGCGCTGCTGCAGCAGTACGAGGCGCAGCGCCTGCCGGCTACCTCCAAGATCGTGCTGACCAACCGTTCCACGCCGCCGGACTACATCATCATGAAGGCCGACGAGCTCAGCGGCGGCCAGCCTTTCACGCATATCGACGACCTGATCAGCCAGGAAGAGCTGCGCGCCATCGCCCGCAACTACGAGCAGGTGGCGGGGTTCGCCAACCCGGTGCGCTGACCGGCATTTCCCGCCCGAGGAGCGGGGAGGAGCGCTCCTGCCTGGCGGTCAGCCCGGCGCGCGCGTGAGGTGCTGGAACATCTGTATGGACTGGGGGCGGCCCAGCAGATAGCCCTGGGCCTGCTGGCAGGATTCGGCGCTGAGGAAAGCCAGTTCCTCCTCCGTTTCCACGCCTTCGGCCAGCACCGGCAGCTCCAGGCCACGGCCCAGTCCCAGCACGGCCCGCACGATGGTCGCGGCCTGCCTGTTGAGGTTGACGGACTTGATGAAGGATGCGTCGATCTTGATCTTGTCGAAGGGAAAGGCCCGCAGGTTGGACAGCGAGGAATAGCCGGTGCCGAAGTCGTCCATGGCGATGCGCACGCCCAGTTCCTTGAGCTGGCGCAGCATGACCAGCGCCCGGCCGGGATCGCGTATCAGCGCGGTTTCCGTGATCTCCAGTTCCAGGCGCCCGGGCGGCAGGCCCGTCTGCGCAAGTATGTCGCGGGTGGTCTGCACGAATTGCTGGCTGTGCAGCTGCGCGGCCGATACGTTCACGGCCACGCTCAGCGGCTGCTCCCAGCCTGCGGCCTCCCGGCAGGCTTCCCGCAGCACCCATTCCCCGATCTGCAGGATCAGGCCGCATTCCTCGGCAATGGGAATGAAGGTGGCCGGCGAGACGGAGCCCCGCTCCCGGTGGTTCCAGCGCAGCAGCGCCTCGAAGCCGACCACTTCCCGGTCGCTGGTGCGCGCCAGCGGCTGGTAGACCAGCGACAGCTCCTGCCGCGCGATCGCAAAGCGCAGATCGTGCTCGAGCCGGCGGCGGTCGCGCATCTGTTCGCCCATGACGGCCTCGAACAGACGGTAGGTGCCCCGGCCTTCGGCCTTGGCCCGGTACAGCGCCGTATCGGCGCAGCTCATCAGCGAGGTGCTGTCGTCGGCATCGCCGGGAAAGACGGCAATGCCGATGCTGGTGGAGATCATGGCGCTGGAGATGGAGGCCTGCAGATTCTCCTGCTTGAACGCATCGAGCAGATCCTGGGCAATGCGCTCGGCCTGCCTGGGATCGCCAAGCCCCGGGGCGATGACGGCGAACTCGTCGCCGCCCAGGCGCGCCATCAGCTGCCCGCGGCGCAGCACCTGCCGGGCGCAGCCGGCAACGGTCTGCAGCAGCTCGTCGCCGGCCGCATGGCCGAACAGGTCGTTGACTTCCTTGAACCGGTCGAGATCCAGGCACAGCACGGCCAGGTGCTTGCCCGCGAAACGGCCGTCGCTGCCATGCGCCAGCAGCAACTCTTCCAGTTTCTGGTTGAAGGTGTTGCGGTTGGCCAGCCCGGTCAGGGTGTCGTGGTGCGCCAGGTAGTGGATGTCGCGCTCGGCCTGCTTGCGGGCGCGCAGGTCGCGGATGGCCACGACGCGCTGCAGCTTCTGGGCATGGACGACCGGCCGGGAGATGACCTCCACCGCGATCGGGTCGCCGCCGTTGGCGGGGTGGAGCACGGTCTCGAAGGCCACGCAGGGCTTGTCCTCCAGCCAGCGCCGGGCCAGCTTGTCCGGAAGAATCAGGGAAAGCTGGCTGCCCACCAGCTGATCCGTGCTGCAGCCGATCAGCTCGGCCAGGCTGGCGTTGGCCGTGCTGATCACCTCGCCTTCGCAGACCAGCAGGCCTTCGAAGGCCACATTGGCCAGGCTGTTGAGCCGCTCCATCTCGCGCTTGGCCTGCCGGCGCTCGCGCAGGTCGAGCATGAAGCCGGCAAAGGTCAGCAGGAAGATCGTCAGGCAGGCGATCGTGACCAGGATGGCAAGCCAGTAGGTCGGAATCGCATGGGGCGATATGTCGACCGTGGGGTCGAGAATCAGCGCTGCCGCCGCCATGGCCGTGAAGTGGTGGCTGCAGATGGCAAGCGCCAGCAGCAGGGCGCCCGCGGCGATCGACCTGTAGGAGCGGCTGCGCAGCCCGGCCGGCAGAGCGACGGCGCCGAACAGCGCTCCCAGCGCGATCGAGGCCGCCACCAGCGGCGGATTCCAGATGATGCGGCCCGGTATCTCGAAGGCGGCCATGCCGGTGTAGTGCATGACGGCGATGCCGCCGCCGACCAGCGCGCCGCCCAGCCAGCGGCCATGGCGCAAGGAAGGCCTGGAGGCGACGGCAAAACTCATGGCGGTCAGCAGGATGGCGGCAATCAGCGAGACCAGGGTCAGCGCGATGTTGTAGCCGCTCTGGATGCCGGGCGAGTACGCCAGCATGGCGATGAAATGCGTGGCCCAGATGCCGAAGCCGGTGGCGGTACCGGCCACGCAAAGCCATGTCGAGCGCATGATGCCGTGCGATCTGGCGACATGGTGCAGCAGGTTGATGGCGGCAAAGGAGGCCATCGTGCAGATCACGGCCGCCAGGATGACGAGCCTCAGATCGTGCTCGTAAACAATGCAGTCATAAACAGTGAACATGGAAAAAGGCAAAGCCTGAGGCTTGAGGGAATGCGGCTTCTGGGAAGATGCTTGGGCGGCTGGCTATGCGCGCTGCGGGCGGTACGCCCGCAGGGCAATGGCTATGGAAGGAGAAGCGGTTGAAGGAAACACTCTGCAGGATGGCTGCGTCTTTGGGCAGGCAGCCATCATGAAGCAGTCCAAGTGTAAGCATTGGTAATATATTGATACATCTCAAGGCGCCCATGCCGGTGCTTGTGTGAACAAATGTCAGGATTGGCGCCCGGATCACGGTTTTGCCGGCTGCGGGGCCGCTTTTGCGCCCTGGCCGTGCGTCATGCCAGGGCCGCATTCGCCGTGCGCGCCATATGCCGTCCGTGACAAAAATGACAACCTGTCCGGCGGCAAACTGGCACGCTGGGGGCCAGGGCCTGTCGTGGCCGGCCCGGATGCGCTGCATGGCGAGGACACAAGGAGAGTCGAAATGGGATGGACGCAATGGCTCAGGCGCCTGGCAGGCGCCGGTGCAGTCGGGGCCGCGGCGCCAGGTCCGGCGCCCGAGCCTCTGCGTATCGTGCGCAAGCAGGATTGGCAGAACCTGTGCGAGGCCATCATGCATGTGCTGGCGCCTGCCCAGACCGATGCACTGAGCGCCGAAGTGGTGCTGGCGCTCACGCACCCCGAGCTTTATTTCTCCCGCTTTGCCGACGAGCTGGAACAGCGCGGCATCGAGGAGCCGCGCGAGGTCACGCCCTGGCTGGCGCTCGTCGACGGACTGCAGCGCCGCGAACTCGGCGTGGAAATGGACTGGAAGCTGGGCATGAACGATCTGGTCTGGAACCTGTCGCGGCTGCGCATCAGCGAGGAGCGCCATGTGGACTACGACGCGCTGGATGTGGCGGAGATTTCCGGCTTCGATGCCCTGACCGAGGCTGCGGCCTGCCTCAAGCCGCAGGGGCTGGCGCTGGCCGTCTTCGACATCGACAGCGACAGCTACCCGCTGGTGCTGCTGCCCGTCGAGCAGATGGCCGCCATCGAGGAACTGGCGCGCCAGGTGGGCCACAAGGTCTCGGCGTTCTGACGACACGCGCCAGAAAGCCCTGCCGGAAAGCCGGGCAGGGCCTGGCGACGGCTGCAGGAAACTCAGTCCAGGCTGATATTGGCCTTCTGGATCAGCAGCTTGTACTGCTCGGACTTGGTCCTGGCGAACTGCTGCATCTCGGCCGCGCTCCAGCTCATGGGCTGGAAGGCAAACGTGGCGAACTTCTCGCGCACCTGCGGGTCCTGCAGCACGCTGACCACGTCGCCGTGGATCTTGTTGCGCAGCGCGGGATTCATGCCCTTGGGCGCGAGCAGGGAAACGAAGGAGTTCACATCCAGCTCGGCGGGGCCGCCGGCCTCGGCCACGGTGGGCACGTCGGGCATCTGGGCAATGCGCTTGGGCGCGGCCACTGCGATGTAGCGGATCTTGCCGGACTTGTAGATGCCCTGGCTCGACGGCAGGCTCGCAAAGCTCCAGGCCGGGTCGCCGTTGGCCACCGAGGTGAAGAGCTGGCTGACCTCGCGGTAGGGCACATGCGTCATCCTCGTACCTGTCAGATAGTCCAGCCATTCGCCGCCCAGGTGGCCGGGGCTGCCCACGCCCCAGGAGCCGTAGCTGACCTTGCCGGGTTCGGCCTTCGCCGCCTTGATCAGGTCGCCCATGTTCTTCCACGGCGAATTCGTGGGCACGGCCACGAAGAACGGCGTGAGGAACAGGGGGGGCCACCGGGTCGAAGTGGTCCAGCGGCACGAAGTTGCGCTTCTTGTAGAGATAGGGCAGGGCCGAGACATGCTCGCTGTCCAGCTGCAGCAGCGTGTAGCCGTCGGGCTTGGCGCGGCGCGCCGCTTCGATGGCCACGAAGCCGCCGCCGCCGGGCCGGTTGTCCACGGTCACGCTCTGCTTCCAGCGCGCGGCCAGTTTTTCGCCCACGATGCGCAGTACCGCATCCGGGCCGCTGCCCACGGCAAAGGCCGTGATGACGGTGACCGGATGGCTGGGGAAGCCGGCCGCCGGATCGTTCTGAGCCAGTGCCGGGCCGCCTAGCGAGAGCAGGGCGGCTGCCGCCAGCAGGGTGCGCCTTCCGGATGGAATGCCGGATTTGATAGCGGCTGGCGCAGAAAGGGTAAGGGTTTGGTCGTTTTTCACAGCTTGTCTCCTGGTTGAAAGTTTTTCGGTACTGCGGATGGGCCAAACGGCGACCTGCCGGTGTGGCGGGTCACCTGGGGGAAAAGACCTGGCATATGAAGGGGCTACGCCAGGGCTTGGCAAGAGGCGAGGGGTGTTTGTCGTGGCTCAGTCCTTGCGCTTTTGCATAAACAGCACGCACACCGAGGCAACCACTGCGGGCACGGCCACGATTTCGAACACGGTGGCGAGGCTCAGGCCCGCGGTCAGCATCCAGCCGCCGGCCATGGAGCCCAGGATGGAGCCGATGCGGCCCATGCCCAGTGCCCAGGCCACGCCTGTGGCGCGGTTGGCCGTGGGATAAAAGCCCGCTGCCAGCGCATTGCCGCCGACCTGGCCGCCCGAGGCGCAAAAGCCGGCCACGAAGACGGCCAGCACGAGCAGCGGCGTGGAGGAGCCGGCGGCATGGCCGATCAGCGCGATGAACACAGCGCCCACGATGTAGGCCAGCGACAGCACGCGCGCGGGGTTGAAGCGGTCCATGAAGCGGCCCAGCGCGATGGCGCCCACCGTGCCGCCCACCTGGAACATGGCGGTGACCAGTGAGGCATCCTGCAGGCTGCGGCCCGTGTTCTTGATCAGCGTGGGCAGCCAGCTCGACAGCAGGTAGATGATGAGCATGCACATGAAGAACATGGCCCACAGGATCACCGTGCCGCGGCGCAGCCTGGGATCGAACAGCTGCCGGACGGGCGAGCCGGGGGGCGCCTTGTCGGCAACCGTGTAGGTGGCGCCGCTCAGGTCGGCTGCAGGTGCGATGCGGCGCAGGATGCGGCCGATCTTCGCGGCGCCGTGGCCGCGCGCGACCATGTAGCGCACCGACTCCGGAAGCAGCCAGCCCAGCAGCGGCACCATGGCCAGCGGCACGATGCCGCCCACCAGCAGAACGCCGTGCCAGCCCCAGTGCGCCACGATATAGGCGGCCAGAATGCCGCCCAGAGCCGAGCCCAGCGTGAAGCCGCAGAACATGGTGGTCACCAGCACGCTGCGATGCCTGTCGGGCGCGTATTCGGAACTCAGGGTGATGGCATTGGGCATGGCGCCGCCCAGGCCCAGCCCGGTCAGGAAGCGCAGCACCAGCAGCGTCTGGAGGTCGGGCGACCAGGCCGATGCCAGCGAAGCCAGCCCGAAAAAGCCCACGCAGACCATCAGCGTGGTCTTGCGGCCTATGCGGTCGGCCACGGGGCCGAAGCACAGGGCGCCGATCATCAGGCCGAACATGCCGGCGCCGAACACGGGCGCCATATGGGCCGGATCCAGTGCCCACTGCCTGCCTATGGCCGGCGCGATGAAACCGATGGAGGCCGTGTCGAAGCCATCCACTGCAACAATCAGAAAGCACAGCAGCAACGTGACGATTTGCGTGCGCGAGAACCTGTGCCGGTTGATGAATTGCTGAACGTCGATCACGTTCGCTGCTGTCATGTCGTTATCTCCTTGCATCCTGCACCTGCTGCATTTCCGATAGCAGCTGGCGCAGGCAGCTGCTGCGCAAGAAGGGCATCTGGCTCTTGCCTTCCAGAAGCCATGGCTTGCGCTGCAGGTTCACCGCTTTCCCGGTGGTCGCGGTGCTTATCGGGCCGCGTCGGGCTGGGCCAGGGGCGCGGCCCGGGCAAAGGCCGGCAGGGCGGCGCAGGCCTGGTCCACGGCGCCGATCAGCGGCCATCGGGTCAGGTCCACGCCGAAGCGGCGCGCGCTTTCCACCTGGGGAACCAGGTAGACATCGGCCAGGGTCGGTGCGTTGCCCCAGCAGAAGTCGCCGCGTGCCTTGTCCTGGGCCAGCAGGGCTTCAATGGCATCGAAGCCTGCCGTGATCCAGGTGGCGCACCAGGCGTTGACGGCGGCCTCGTCGGCGCCGAACTGCCGGCGCAGGGTCTGCAGGATGCGGCGGTTGTTGATGGGATGCACATCGCAGCCCACGATGGCCGCCAGGGCGCGCACGTGGGCGCGGGCCTCGGGCTCTGCGGGTAGAAGGGCCGGCGTGGGGTGGCGTTCTTCCAGCCATTCGATGATGGCGGGCGACTGGATCAGCGTTTCGCCGCTGTCCAGCGTGAGGGCCGGCACCAGGCCTTGCGGGTTCACGGCCTTGTATGGCGCCTCGGCCTGCTCGTCCACGCGCAGGTCCACGGGGACATACTCGGGCGTGAGGCCCTTGAGGTTGAGCGCAATGCGCAACCGGTGCGAGGTGCCGCTGCGGAAAAAGCTGTAGAGCTTCATGGCCTGCCTCCTATTCCGGCTGACCCACGGTCAATGCGATTTCGCCCACGCCTTCCACGCGGCCCGTGATCTTATCGCCGGGCTGCACGGCGCCCACGCCTTCGGGCGTGCCGGTGTAGATCAGGTCGCCGGGCTGCAGGTGATAGAACAGGGACAGGTCGGCAATGATCTCGCGGATGTTCCAGATCAGCTTGTCCACGTCGGACTGCTGCTTGATTTCGCCGTTGACCGACAGCTCGATCGCGCCGGATTCGATGACCTTGCCGGGCATGGGGACCACTTCCGTGGCGATGGAGGACTGCTCCACGTCCTTGCCCAGGTCCCAGGGGCGGCCCTTGTCGCGCGCCACCAGTTGCAGGTCGCGGCGCGTCATGTCCAGGCCGCAGGCGTAGCCATAGATGTATTCGTGCGCCTGCTCGGCCGGAATGCGAAAGCCCGGCTTGCCGATGGCCACGACCAGTTCCATCTCGAAGTGGTAGTTCTTCGTTTCGGGCGGGTAGGCCACGGTGGCGCCCGATGGCGTCAGCGTCTGCGGCGCCTTGGTGAAGTAGAAGGGGCGTTCCACGCTCTTGTCCACGGGGCGGCCCATTTCCACGGCATGGGCGTGGTAGTTGCGGCCCACGAAGAACAGGCGGTTGACGGGCAGGCGCTGCTCGCTGCCGCGCACGGGCAGGGATGGGACGGGGGCGGGGGCCCAGAGGTAGTTGGCTTGGGTCATGGAGAAATTCCTTTCAGGTAAGAGTGAGCCGTTCAACCGAGTTGGGAGCGGTAGGCGTGTACGGCTTCGAAGATGGGCGTATCCGCAAAACGGAACAGGTCCAGCTGCGGCTGGCCGGCATCGCAGCTGGCGGCGAAGCTCTGCCACGAAGGCACGACGAACATGTCGCCGCGGCGCACCTGCCATTGCTTCTCGCCCACGGCGACCGTGCCCTGGCCGTCGAAGACCTGGAACACGGCAGAGCCCACTTCGCGCTTGGGCCGGGTGCTGGCGCCGCTTTTCACGCGGTGCATCTCGCAGCGGATGGTGGGCAGCACGTCTCGGCCGTTCGTGGGATTGGTGTAGCGCACGGCGGCGTGGCCGGGGCTCAGGGTGGCGGGATAGCCTTCGGCTTCCAGCGCCAGCTGCTCGTTCAGTGCCCTGTCCGTATCCACCCAGCGGTAGGCCAGCAGCGGGGTGACCGGGGCCTCTTCAAGGTGGGCCACCGGGCGCAGGCCGGGATGGGCCCACAGGCGTTCGGAGCGCGAATGCCGGGGTGTGGCGCGCTCGTGCGGGTCCAGGTGCAGGCGTCCGTGCTCGAAGAACTGCGACTCGCCGTAGTAGGCAAACGGAATGTCCAGGCCGTCGATCCAGGCCATGGGCTCGCTGGCCGCGTTGTGGTGGGCATGCCAGTTCCAGCCGCCCTGGGGCAGGAAGTCGCCGCGCGACATGCGCACCGAGTCGCCGTTGACCACGGTCCACACCCCTTCGCCTTCGACCACGAAGCGGAAGGCGTGCTGGGTGTGGCGGTGCTCGGGAGCATCCTCGCCGGGCATCAGGTACTGGATGGCGGCCCACAGCGTGGGCGTGGCAAACGGACGGCCGCCCAGCGCCGGGTTGGCCAGCGCGATGGCGCGGCGCTCGCCCCCGCGGCCCACGGGCACGATGCGGCCGGCTTCGTCCGCCAGCTTGAGCAGGTGGTCCCAGCGCCACAGGTGGGCGGCGGCCTTGCTGCTGGGATGGGCGGGCATGAGGTCGCCGATCTGCGTCCACAGCGGCACCAGCATTTCCTGCTCGAAGCCGCGATACAGCTGTTCCAGCGCCGGCGTGGGCTCGGGCTGGCCGGGCGCGGCCACGGCTGAAAGTTTGACGGGAGAGGGGATGGCTTCGGTCATGCTCATTTCGGTTTCTTTCTTGTCTGTTCCTGCGTGGGGGCCGCTTCTCTCAGTCTTCGGCCAGGCACTTGTCGACCTTCCAGCCGTAGAGCCATTCCATGGCGTCGTAGAAGCGCTCGGGCGTGCGGCCCTTCCACAGGTCGTTGCGCACCAGGCGCTCCACGCCCTTGGCGTGGAAGATGCGGCCCATCTCGCGCGCCGACAGCACCACGCGCGCCGTGCGGGCGATGCGCGAGCGCTCATACAGCTGCAGGGCCCGGGGCCAGTCGTGATCGCAGCGCTTGAGGGCCTCGCCCAGCGTCACGGCGTCTTCGAGCGCCATGCAGGCGCCCTGGGCGATGTACTGCAGCGTGGGGTGGGCGGCATCGCCCAGCAGCGTGGCGCGGCCGAAGCTCCACTGGCCTATGGGGTCGCGGTCGGCCGTGGCCCAGCGCTTCCAGCTCTTGGGCATGTCGATGAGCTGGTGGGCACGCGGGCAGCAGTCGCGGTAGTAGCTCTGCACCTCTTCGCGGCTGCCTTCGCGCACGCCCCATTCCTCCTGCTCGCGGCTGTGGAAGGTGACGACCACGTTGTACTGCTCGCCGCCGCGCAGCGGGTAGTGCACGAGGTGGTAGTTGGGGCCGACCCAGATGCTGGCCGCATTCCAGCGCAGGTCCTCGGGGAAGTCGTTCTTCTCGACCACGGCGCGGTAGACCACATGGCCCGAGACGCGGGCCGGATCGCCCACATATTGCTGGCGCACCACGGATTTCACGCCGTCGGCGCCGATCAGGGCCTGGCCCCGATGGGCCCTGCCATGCTGGTCGTAAACCGTGACGGTCTCGCCGTCCTGCTCCACGCGCGCGATGCGCGTGCCGGTCAGGGTCTCGATATTGCCCAGGGCCCGGGCGCCTTCGAGCAGCGAGGTGTGGATGTCTGCGCGGTGGATGACCGCATAGGGATTGCCGAAGCGTTCACGGAAGGCCTGGCCCGTGGGGATGCGGCCCACCAGGCGCTCGTCCAGCGCATCGTGCATGACCATCTCGTCGGTATAGACGGCGCGGCCCCGGGCCAGTTCGCCGATGCCCAGCGCGTCGAAGGCTGCAAACGCATTGGGCCCGAGCTGGATGCCGGCGCCGATCTCGCCCAGCTGCGGTGCCTGCTCCAGCACCTTGACGGCATAGCCCTGGCGGGCGAGGGACAGGGCGGCCGCCACGCCGCCGATGCCGCCGCCGGCGATCAGAACGGGAAGAGTCGAGGAACGGGGGCTGGTGGTCATACAGGTCACTTTCTCGGGGCGCTCTCGGAGCCTATGGCGGAGGCTGCCTAGCGCGGTCTGCCGCCAGCCGCCTTGTCCGAAAGCAAATAAACAGTGTGCTGACGATCAGTGTAGTGTTTGTTTAAGTTCAAAATTTATCGGGTAAACCCTAGGTGTCGGGTTTTCTCTGCAAGCCCGTCCGGACGTGAGAACATCGCTGGGCTGCCGCTCCTGGCCGCGGCCGGCCGCAAGCCGGCGCCGGCAGGGCGGCCAGGGACCACTCGGAAAAACATGCAATACCAACCCGCAGAACTGGAAAACTATCCCGGCTACCACATCCGGCGCCTGCAGCAGATTGCTGTGGCCGTGTTCATGGAGGAGGTGGAGGCCTTCGGCGTCACGCCCGTGCAGTACGCTTCCTTGTCGGCCGTGCTGCGCCAGCCCGGCATAGACCAGCGCACGCTGGCCCGCTCCATCGGCTTCGACACCTCGACCATCGGCAGCGTGATCGACCGGCTGGAAGCGCGTGGCCTGATGGTGCGCAACGCCAGCCCGGCAGACCGCCGCGTGCGCCTGCTCACGCTCACCGATGCGGGCCGCCAGCTGCTGCAGGAAGCCGAGCCGGCGGTGCTGCGCGCCCAGCGCCGCATGCTCGATCCCCTGCCTGACGACAAGCGGGCCCAGTTCATGGAAATGATTTCGCTGTTGATCCACGAGAACGACGAATTCGCCCGCGCGCCCAGCGCCGTGGCCGAGCGCAGCGCGGAGCGCAAGCGCACGGCCGCCGTGAAGGCCGTCAAGGCGCTGGCCGGCAGGAACAAGGCCGCGGCCGAATAGGCCTGCAGGCAGGGCCATGGACTGGGACCATCTGCGCTTCTTCGGCGAACTGGCGCGCAACGGCAGCATGGCCGCGGCCGCCCGGCGCCTGGGCGTGGAGCACACCACGGTGTCGCGCCGCGTGCAGGCACTGGAAAAACAGCTGGGCGCGGTGCTGTTCGAGCGCGATGGCAGCCAGTGGCGCCTGACCGAGGCCGGTCGCCAGCTGCTGACGGTGTTCGATGCCATGCAAAGCGCGGTGGACGGGCTGGAGCGCAGCCCGCTGGCCCAGGCTGCGGCCAGCGACGGCCCGGCCGGCCTGGTGCGCGTGGGGGCGACCGAAGGCTTCGGCACCCAGCTGCTGGCGCCGGAGCTGGCACGGCTCACGCGGCGCTACCCGCTGCTCAGCATCGACCTGCTGGCCCTGCCGCGCCTGCTGCACCTGTCGCGGCGCGAGGCCGATATCGTGATCTCGCTGGAGCGCCCCAAGCGCGGCACCGTGGTCGTCACCAAGCTGGCCGACTACCGGCTCTACCTCTACGGCCAGCGCGAATACCTGGCGCGGCATCCGCTGGTGGCGCGCACGGAGGACCTGCGCCACCACAGCTTCGTGCATTACGTGGACGACCTGCTGTTCACGCGCGAGCTGCAGCTGCTCGACACGCTGTACCGGCCCGAGCGCTTTGCGCTGCGCAGCACCAGCATCACCGCCCAGTACGAAGCCGTGCGCGCGGGCGCGGGACTGGCCGTGCTGCCGGCCTTTCTGGCCGACAGGGACCCGGTGCTCAGCCGCGTGCTGCCCGAGCAGGCCTGCTTTACCCGCACCTTCTGGATGAGCATGCCCGTGGAGTCGCGCCAGATTCCGCGCATCGCGGCGACCTGGGCATTTCTGCGCGATGCCGTGCACGGCATGCGTGCGCAGCTGTGCCCTTGAAGGGCGGCGTCCCTCCAGGGGGTATCCGGTGTTTCAGTTTTGATAGCTGCCGGCGCTTGGTGCATCAGCGCTTGCGCCTGTTTTGGCTGGAAATACCAGATCATAGGGCTGCTCGAAGCAGGCCGTGACCGGCCGTCCCTGGCGCATGCCGGGCCTGAACTTCCAGCGCTGGAGCGACTGCATGATGGCCGTCACGATGCGCGGGTCGGTATCGGCAGGCAGATAGGCCAGCCGTCCCAGCTTGCCCTGGGGCGTGACCTCCAGCCGGAAGACCACATGCGTGCGCAGGCCGTCGGGAAACCAGCTGGCGTGAATGACCGGCGGCCGGCGGTAGCGGGCCTGCGGACCCACGTCCATCTGGCTTGCGGGCGTGCAATCTTCATGAAGCCAGGCCGGCCACCGGGAAGGTGCGGCGCGCGATGATGGCGCGGATGCCGCAGCCGCGGCAGGCTCGCTTGCGGCTGCAGGCTGCGGTGCCGCAGCGGAGCCGGCCGAGCCGCTGACCGGCGGCGTGGTACAGGCGGCAAGCAGCAGTGCGCCCAGTACTGCGGCGCAGGCCGCGGCAGGGCGTGGAAAACGCGAAATGTGCATTGCGGCATTCTCGGCCATGCCGCTGCTGTCCTCAGGATTGCGCGTGGCGCATGGGCTGCGTCGCGTTGCCGGCCTGCACACAGGCGCGCCACCAGGGCGTGCCCGCATGGGGGGCATCGAGGTCCAGGCGTTCGCCCATCATGGGCGTGGCGATGGCAATGCCGTGCTGGCGGCCCAGGCCCAGGATCTGCTCGAACGGGTCCCACCAGGCATGCATGGCCAGGTTGAAGGTTCCGTTGTGTATGGGCAGCAGCCACCGGCCGCCCAGGTCCTGGTGGGCCTGAATGGTCTGGGCCGGGTGCATGTGCACATAGGGCCAGTGCGGATCGTAGGCGCCGGTCTCCATGAGCGTGAGGTCGAAAGGGCCGAAGCGCCGGCCGATTTCGGCAAAGCCGTCGAAATAGCCGCCGTCGCCGCTGAAGAACACGCGCAGCGGCCGCTCGCCCTGCAGGTCCTCGATCACCCACGAGGCCCACAGCGTGCGGTTGCCGTCGCGCAGGCCGCGGCCCGAGAAATGCTGGGCCGGTGTGGCCGTGAAGCGCAGTCCGTCCACTTCGCTGCCCTGCCACCAGTCGTGCTGCACGATCCTGTCGGCTGGCACCCCCCAGGCCGCCAGCCGGTCGCCCACGCCCAGCGTGCACAGAAAGATGCCCACCTTGGGCGCCAGCGCACGGATGGTGGCGCGGTCCAGGTGGTCGTAATGGTCGTGCGAGAGCAGCACGCCGCGCAGCGGCGGCAGTTCATCCAGTGCAATGGGCGGCGCATGAAAGCGCTTGGGGCCCGCAAACGGCAGCGGCGAGGCGCGCTCCGAGAATACCGGGTCCGTCAGCCACCAGCCGCCGCGCAGCTTCATCAGCAGGGTGGAATGGCCCAGGCGGTACAGGCTGCGTTCGGGCGCGGCCTCCAGCGCGGCAGCGTTCAGCGGCAGCACGGGCAGTGCCTGGCCTGGCTCGGTATCGGGCGGCTTGTTGAAGAAGAAGTTCCAGAGCGTCCTGGCATCGGGCGCGGGGCTGTTGGCTGGACGCGGATGGGTGTTGCGAAAGCGCCCGCCCGCAAACTGGGGCGAGTCCGCGTAGTCGGCAATAGGCATGGAGAGGCTGGGCTTCTTGAACAAGGTCGGGCGCCGTGATGGGGTCATTGTGCACAGTTTGGGGCTGCAGGCGCGGCTGCAAGAGTCCCTGTGCAAGAGGCCGTATTGCAAGGGCGGCCATTGCGGCGGCTGCATGGAATGAGACACTGGCTGCATCAGGAGCAAGCGCATATGAATCCCATGGTCCGCAATCTGGAAAATCTGCTGGCTGCCGGCAAGGACAGCGCGCTGCTGCGCTGCACGCTGGGCAAGGCCTATGCCGACGACGGACAGGCCGAGGTGGCCCGCGCCCACCTGCAGCAGGCGACGGCGCTGGACCCCGCCTATTCGGTGGCCTGGAAGCTGCTGGGCAAGGCCGAGCTCGCGCTGGGCGACACCGCGGCCGCGCGCCGGGCATGGCAGCAGGGCCTGGCCTGCGCCCAGGCCAGGGGCGATGCCCAGGTGGTCAAGGAGCTGCAGGTCTTCTTGCGGCGCCTGGACAAGCAGGCCGGCATGGCATGAGATTGCCCATCTCTATCAAAAAATGAGCGCCTGGCGCAAGTACAGCAAGCGCTGAAGGCCGATTTCATCCCTGTTCTGGCGGGCAGCCGGGTTCAGGCTTCGCGCAGCTGCCAGCCCTTGTCCGCCGCTTCCAGGCGGTGCGTGAGCTGCAGGCGCTGCAGCAGTTCCTCGTCATGCGAGACGAGGACCAGCGTTCCCCGGTATTGGCCCAGCATCTGTTCCAGCGCCTCGATCGAGGCCAGATCCAGATGGTTGTCGGGCTCGTCCAGCAACAGCAGTGCCGCCGGTTCATCGGCATAGAGCGTGCAGGCCAGGGCTGCCTTGAGGCGTTCGCCGCCGCTGAGCCTGGGGCTGGGCGTGGCCAGCTGCGGCGCCGACAGGCCCAGCTGCGCCAGGCGCATGCGCTGCTCGGCCTCGTCGGTGGCGGGGCTGGCGGCCTGCAGCAGTTCCAGCACGGTGCATTCGGGCCGCAGCAGCTGCAGGCGCTGGTCCAGGAACGCATGCGGTGCATGGCGCAGGCATTGGCCTTGCAGGGGCGGCAGCGTGCCCGCCAGTACCTGCAGCAGCGTGGATTTGCCGCAGCCGTTGGGCCCTGTCACGGCAATGCGTTGGCCGGCCTGCAGCCGCCAGTCGATGGGCGCCGGCTCTGTTGCCTGCAGATGCGGCAGCCGCACCTCTCGCAGTTCGGCCACGATGCGTGGCGTCTGGACCGCCTGCGAAGGCAGGTGCAGATGGATGGACGGCGGCGCGTCCATCTGCTGCCAGGCCTGCCGAACGTGCCGATCCAGTGCCTGCCGGGCCGCCGCATGCTGCTGTGCTAGCTTGCCGGCCGAGTCCTGCGCCCGCTGCTTTTGCCGGTCCAGCAGGATCCGGGCCTGGTTGGCCTGCTGGCCGGCCTTGTCGCCGCGCGCGCTTTTGCGCTGCTGGCGCTCCTGCTGCACGCGCATGGCATGTTCCTGGCGGGTGCGCTCGAGCTTGCGCTGCTCGAGCCGGGCCTGCGCGGCCTGCAGCGATTGCCGGCGCGCCTGCAGGTAGAAATCGTAGTTGCCGCCGTAGCTGTGCAGCCCGTGCGGGGTGAGCTCCACGATGCGTTCCATGCACCGCAGCAGCGCGCGGTCGTGGCTGATCAGCAGCAGTCCGCGCGGCCAGCGGGCAATGAATTGCGCGAGTGCCTGCCGGCCTGCCTGGTCCAGATGGTTGCCGGGTTCGTCGAGCAGGAGAAAGTCGGCATCGGCCAACTGGGCGCCGATCAGCGCCACGCGCATGGCCTGGCCGCAGCTGAGCTGGCTGGCCGGTGTCTCCGGCGGGAGCGGCGGCAGGCCATGCTGCTGCAGCGCGGCCTGCAGGCGCTCGCGCAGGTCCCAGCGCTCGGCCAGCAGCTCGAAGTCCTCGGCTGCGCAGCTGCCGTTTTCTATGTTGCGCAGCGCCTGCAGCGGGCCTTCGAGACCGGCCAGCCCGGCCACGGTCTGGCCCGGCCGGGGCAGCGCGGCCTGCTGCGCCACGAAGTGCAGCGTACCCAGGCGTTCGCAGCGGCCCGTGCTCGGGGTCAGCTCGCCCGCCAGGATTCGCGCCAGCACGCTTTTGCCTGCGCCGTTGCGGCCGACCAGGGCGGTGCGCGTGGCGCCAAAACTATCGGAAAGCCCGGTAAAGAGCGCGCTGCCGTCGGGCAGCGCAAAGGAGACGCCATGCAGCGTCAAGCGAGGTTCTGTCATAGACCCGATCCATGAATGCCATACATCCCCTGTGCAACAGGGCGGAGGGAGGTGGCCGTCAAGCGACGGCGGCATTACAGGCGCATGGGAGTCGTACCTCGCAGGAGATCGGAAAGCGTGCCATTGTAGGCAATGCGGCCGGGGCTTGAAGCATGCATCCGGCGCTGGCGCATGGCCCGCGTGGGGACTCGCAAAAAATAGCTGCCGGCGCTGGTGGAATGGGCGCCGGCAGCTGTTTTTGTGCAAACCCCGAGTGAGCAGGCTACGGGGTGGTGCTGTGCGTCAGTGCGCGCCGGCCGCCTCGGCGCCTCCGCCGGCATGCGGGGCCGGGCGTTTGGTGAGCCAGATCAGCACGATCAGCACCAGGAACAGGATGGACGAGGCCAGGAAGATGTCGTCCGCGGCGCGCGTGTAGGCCTGCTGGTCGATCAGTCGGTTGATCTGGGCATAGGCCTGCTCGGCCGACATGCCGCGGGCCTGCAGCTGCTGCACGGTCTGCGCGAACGCGCCCTGGCCCTGCACCATGAGCTCGGCCAGGTGGGCATGGTGCATGGCCGCGCGGTTGTCCCACAGCGTGGTGGCGATGGAAGTGCCCATGGCGCCCGCCGTGATCCGCACGAAGTTGGACAGGCCCGCGGCGGCCGGAATGCGCTCGGGCGTGAGGCCGGACAGGGTGATCGTGGTCAGCGGGATGAAGAAGAAGGCCATGGCCGCGCCCTGGATCAGCGTGGGGATCAGGATGTGGCGGAAGTCCGTCTCGATCGTGAACTGCGAGCGCATCCACAGCACCAGCGCGAACACGATGAAGGCGCCCGTGGCCATCTTGCGCGGGTCCCAGCTGCCGACCTTGCGGCCTACCAGCGGCGTGAGCACGATGGCCAGAATGCCCACGGGCGCCAGCGCCATGCCGGCCGTGGTGGAGGTATAGCCCAGCCACTGCTGCAGCCACAGCGGCAGCAGCACCACGTTGCCGAAGAACAGGCCGTAGGCAATGGACAGCGCCACCGTGCCGGCCGCGAAGTTGCGCCGCATGAACAGGCGCAGCTCCACCACGGGGTGGGCATCGGTCAGCTCCCAGACCACGAAGACCGCAAAGCTGACGACGGCCAGAATCGCCAGGGTGATGATCTCGCCCGAGGCGAACCAGTCCAGCTCCTTGCCCTTGTCCAGCATGAGCTGCAGCGCACCGACCCATAGCACCAGCAGGGCCAGTCCCATGGAATCGATGGGCAGCTTGCGCGTCGGCGTTTCGCGGCTGCGGTAGATGCTCCAGGTCATCAGCGCCGACAGCAGGCCCACGGGCACGTTGATGTAGAAAATCCACGGCCACGAGATGTTGTCGGTGATCCAGCCGCCCAGCAGCGGCCCGACGACGGGCGCCACCAGCGTGGTCATGCCCCACAGCGACAGGGCCACGCCGGCCTTGGCCGGCGGGTAGCTGGACAGCAGCAGCGTCTGCGACAGCGGAATCATGGGTCCGGCGACCAGGCCCTGCAGCACGCGGAACAGCACCAGCAGCTCCAGCGAGGAAGCAAAGCCGCACAGCCAGGAGGTCAGCACGAACAGCAGCACGCTCATGGTGAACAGGCGCACGGCGCCAAAGCGCTGCGTGAGCCAGCCCGTGAGCGGCACGGAGATGGCATTGGCCACGCCGAAGCTGGTGATGACCCAGGTGCCCTGGCTGGGGCTCACGCCCACGTCGCCCGAGATGGCCGGAATGGCCACGTTGGCGATGGACGAGTCCAGCACGTTCATGAAGGTGGCCAGCGACAGGGCCAGCGTGCCCAGGGCCAGCTGGCCGCCCTTGAGCGGGGCGGGGCGCGGCGGCACGGCGGCCGGCGGCGATGGCGGCGGGGAAGGGGGCTGGCCGGCGCCGGAGCCGGCCATGCCGCCTTCGGCCGCGGTGGCAGAAGTGGAGGATGTCATGGCAAATCCGCAGTCTGGGAACGGCTTCGCTTACTTGGCCTGCTGGCCGGCGGCCGCAGGGGTGGCAGCCGGGGAGGCCGGGGGCGCGGTGACGGCGTCCAGTGTGGTCAGGGCCGGCACGGTCTCGCCGGCGATGATGCGCTGGATGCGGTCCTCGGCCTGGCTCAGCGTGCCGTCATACACCGTGGTCTGCGCCACGGGCGCGGTGCGCGGCGCATGGGCCAGGGCGCCGCCTTCCTGGTCGCGGATGTCCACCTTCACGTCCATGGACAGGCCCACGCGCAGCGGGTGCTTGGCCAAGGCTTCGGGCGAGAGGCTGATGCGCACGGGCACGCGCTGCACCACCTTGATCCAGTTGCCGGTGGCGTTCTGCGCGGGCAGCAGCGAGAAGGCCGCGCCGGTGCCGGCGCCCAGGCCCACGACCTTGCCTTCGTAGGTGGCCTTGTCGCCGTAGACGTCGGCCGTCAGCTCGGCCTTCTGGCCGATGCGCAGATTGGCCAGCTGGCTTTCCTTGAAGTTGGCATCGACCCATAGGTCATGCAAGTCCACCACGGTCATCAGGGGCGAGCCCGCGGCCACGCGCTGGCCCAGCTGCACGCCGCGCTTGGCCACATAACCGTCCACGGGCGAGACCAGGCGCGTGCGCTGCAGCGCCAGATAGGCTTCGCGCACCTTGGCGGCGGCGGCCATCACGGCCGGGAAGTCCTGTGCCGTCGTGCCCTTGGTCTGGGCTTCGGCGGCCGTCAGCTGGGCCTTGGCGGCACGCACCGCGGCTTCGGCGGCCACCACGGCATTGCCGGCCGCCGTGGCCACGGCCCTGGCATGGTCGAACTCTTCCTTGCCCACGGCGCCGGTGACGGTCAGCGGGCGGCGGCGTTCCACATCGTCGGCGGCCTTGGCGGCATCGGCCTTCAGGCGCAGCAGGTCGGCTTCGCGCTGGGCCACCTGGGCGGCCAGCGGCGCGTTGTTGGCATACAGGGTACGGGTCTGGCGCGCGGTCTGGGCCAGCTGCGACTCGGCCTGGGCCAGCGACACCAGGTAGTCGGCGGGGTCCAGCTGCACCAGCACCTGGCCGGCCTTGACGTAGTCGGTATCGTCGGCACCGATGCGGGTCACCGTGCCGCCCACCTGCGGCGTGATCTGCACCACGTTGCCGGCCACATAGGCGTTGTCGGTGCTCTGGTAATTGCGCGCCACCATCCAGTGCCAGCCGCCCCAGGCAATGGCGGCCACGGCCACGGCGGCGGCCACGATGGTCAGGCCCTTGCGGCGGCCGCTGGGGTTGGCGGTGGGAGAGGCTGCGGCAGGGGCCGTGGGTGCGGCAGGTGCGGCGGCAGGGGCGTTTTGAGGCTTGGTGTTGTCGGTCATGATTTTGGGCGCTCTGTTTTCGTCAATCTGGTGTGCAAACGCAAAAGGGGCTGCAGGCTTACTGGTCGCGGGCCTGCACGCTGGCGGTGTCGTCCTGCCAGCCGCCGCCCAGGGCGGCCATCAGCGCCACGCGCGTATCGAGCTCGCGCGCCTGCAGGTCCACGGCTAGGCGGCGCTGGTTGATCAGCTGGCTTTCGCTGTTGAGCACGGTGATCTGCGAACCCAGGCCTGCCCGGTAGCGCTGCACGGCAAAGTCGTAGCTGCGCTCGGCCTTGGCCAGCGAATCGGCCTGCAGCTTTTGCTGGCGCTCAAGCGACTGCACCGAGGCAATCGCGTCGCCCGCCTGCTTGACCGCATCGAGCACGGTGCCGTTGTATTGGGCGATGGCCGCATCCAGGTCGGCCTGCCTGCCGCGCAACTGGGCACGCAGGCGCTTGCCTTCGAAGATGGGCAGGCGCAGCGCGGGCGTGACGCCGAGCTGACGCGAGCTGCCCTTGAACAGGTTGTCGAAGCCCAGGGCCGACAGGCCGACAAAGGCCGTGAGGTTTACGTCCGGGTAGAAGTCGGCCCTGGCGCTGTCGATGCCGCGGCTCGCGGCTTCCACGCGCCAGCGGGCAGCCACCACGTCGGGGCGGCGGCCCAGCAGGTTGGCCCCCAGCGTGTCCGGCACCGCCTGCACGGACAGGGCCGAAAGGCGTGGTGCCAGCGCCTGCTGGGCGTCGGGTGCCTGGGCGCAGAGCACGGCGATGGTGCGGCGCGCCAGCGTGATCTGCTCGTCCAGCATCTCGATCTGCGTGCCGGCATCGGGTAGGCCGGCTTGGGCCTGGGTCAGTTCGACCTGGCTGTCCAGGCCCGCCTGGGTGCGCTGCTGGCTTAAGGCGAGCAGGGCCTGGCGCTGGGCCAGCGTGCGCTCGGCCACCTCGCGCTGGGCGATCAGCCGGGCCAGGGCGATGTAGCTGCGCGCCACCTGGGCCGCAAGCTGGTTGGCGGCCGCGGCGCTGTCGGCCCTGGCGGCGCGGGCCTGGCCCAGGGCGGCTTCGAGGTCGGCCGAGTGCTTGCCGAAGAAATCGGGCGACCAGGACAGGCCGGCCTGGAGATTGCTGCTGTTGTAGACATGGCCGGCCACGGGCGGCGGCACCAGGCCGTTGGCGCTGTAGCGCTGGCGCGTGGCGTCGGCACTCAGCGTGCCGTGGATGTCGGTGGCCGTGCTGCTGGCCGTGGCCAGCGCGGCAGCTTTCTCGAAGCGGGCATTGCTGGCCGCAAGGCTGGGGCTGCCCTGCAAGGCCTGCGCGATCAGCTGGTCCAGTTGCGGATCGCCCAGGCCTTTCCACCATTCGGGTGTGGCCAGGGCCAGAAGGTCGGTGGCGCTGCTGTCGCTGGCGCCGGCCTCTGCGGGCGCCAGGCCCAGGTCGCCGGCGCCGAGCTGGGCCAGCGGTGCATGGGCCGGTCCCTGCGAGGCGCAGCCGGCCAGGACCAGGGCGGCGCAAAGCGCTGCCGCCGCAGTGATGGAAGAGCGTTGAAAAATGGGCATGTCAGGTGCCTGCTGTCTAGTTATGTGAGGGTTTTTGGACGGAAAGGCGGTGATGGCCTGTGTTCAGGCGGCTGCGAGGCAGCTCATGTGCCGGGCGGCCCCTCGTCGGCGGGCGGCGGTGCGGCCAGCGTCTCGCGCAGGGTATCGCCGTTGACCAGCATGCGCTGCAGCATGGACAGTAGAAGCTCGCATTCCTGGTGGCTGAAGCCGGCCAGATGGCCGTTGAGAACCTTGGACAGGACCCTGGGCACTTCCACCGCCACGCGGCGGCCTTCCTCGGTCAGCACCAGGTGCACCACGCGGCGGTCGGTGGTGGAGCGCTCGCGGCGCAGCAGGCCCTTGGCTTCGATGCGGTCCAGCGCGCGCGTGACCGAGGCGGGATCCATGCCCAGGTCCTTGGCCAGCGTGGCATTGGTCGTGTTTTCCTGGCACAGCAGCAGCTTGTACAGCGGCAGCCACTGCACATAGGTCAGGCCCTGGTCGGCCAGCTGTGCATCGGCCGCCTGCAGGATGGAGCTGATGACGCGGCGCATGAGAAAGCCCACGCTCTGCTGGGGCGAGTATTCGCCGGCCTGGTAGAAGTGCGTGGATTCGTCTGCGTAATCGATGATGGTGCTGCGGCTCATGGTGCTTTTGCTATGGCAATAATTGTCTGGTCAATGATTGCGGAGGCAATTATTGACCAATTGCACAGCCATGGCTGCGGTGCGCGACAAAAATATTGCTGCGTGCAGGGTTCCTTCGGTGGATTGCTCTTGAAAATGTAGCCGCTAGCGCTTTATGGTTTTGGGGTGGAAGCCGATATGTCTTGAAATCCAGGCAGCAAAAAGCCCGGCTTTCTTGCGAAGGCCGGGCGGGTGCAGGACGGTGGCGGCGGTTTACAGCGGCAGGCGCAGCATCACCACGATCACCAGGCCCAGCGCCAGGTTGAAGCTCACCCACTGGCGGATGCCGACCAAGGCCTTGCCACCGGCCGGCCAGTCCCTGGCCTGCACGGCCTTGTCCAGGCGCTTGAACAGTGCGAAGCGGATATGGCCGAACACGGCCATCATCGCCAGACCCAGAACGCTCATGACGATCCAAGATGCCGGCATGGAGAACTTGGAGCCCGCCTGCGCGGCCATCGCATGGATGCTGCCTATCATCCCCACGCCCGAGGCCAGCACCACGACGACCAGCACCAGCACCATGGCAAAAAAGCGCTTGAGCACGCCGTGCATCAGCGTCACGCGCTCGGCAGGCTGCAGCTCCTGGGCGGCAGGGCGCAGAAAGAAGTGGGCGAAAAACATGCCGCCCACCCAGATGATGACGGCCAGCAGATGCAGGAGTTTGAACAAGAGAAAAAGCATGGGGAACAGGTAGTGGGAATGTAGGGACTGCCCAAGGCTACCGGAGTTTTGCGCCGGGCTGCTCCGTGGAGCTCTGCCATTGTTCCATGCATGGATGGCTTTGGCGGATTCCACGGGGCGCGTGGCGGCTACCGTGCCTGCCTGGACTGGCTGCCAGGTAGAGCAGGAGTGAGCCCATGCAGGATCGAGGCGCTGTGATCGCATTCAAACCCTCTTCGGGCCGCGTGGCCCTGCGCACTGGCGACGGCAGCTTTGTGCAGGCCGAGCAGACCGATGCAAGCGTGCTGCGCGAAGGGGCGAACCTGCATGGCAATATGCAGGTTGTCGGCCCCGAGACCTGGAGCGAGGAGGGCGAGCAGGCCCGCTACGAGGTTTTCGTGCTTGGCCGGGGCCTGTCGCAGCAAGCCGTGGAGATGGAAATGCGCTGATCCGCACAGGCGGCCGGATGTCCTGGCGTTTCAACGCCCCCAGCGCAGCACCAGCGGATCGAGCCGGCGCGCGATGTCCAGCAGCTGGCGGCGCACCTCGGGGTGCATGGGCGGCCAGGGGGCGCGCGGTGCGTCGCAGGCGATCACGCCGCCTGCCTTCATCAGCGCCTTGGCGGCCAGGAAGCCAGCCTGGCGGTTCTCGTGGTTGATGAGCGGCAGCCAGCGCTGGTACTCGGCAAAGGCCCGGTCCTTGTCGCCCGCGCGGTGCGCCTCGATGATGGGGCGGATGCCGTCGGCAAAGCCGCCGCCGGTCATCGCGCCGGTCGCGCCGGCCTCCAGGTCGGCCAGCAGGGTGATGGCTTCCTCGCCGTCCCACGGGCCTTCGATGGCCTCGCCGCCCAGCGCGATCAGCTCGCGCAGCTTGCCGGCCGCGCCGGCGGTTTCCATCTTGAAGTAGCTGACTTGCTCGATCTCCTTCGCCAGCCTGGCCAGGAAGGGCATGGACAGCGGCGTGCCGGCGGCCGGCGCGTCCTGGATCATGATGGGGATGGCTATCGCGTCGGACACGCCCTGGTAGAACGACTGGATGGCCGCCTCGCCGAAGCGGAAGGTGGCGCCGTGGTAGGGCGGCATCACCATCACCATGGCCGCGCCCATGTCCTGCGCGCGGCGGCTGCGCTCGGCGCAGACCTTGGTACTGGTGTGCGTAGTGGTCACGATCACCGGCACGCGGCCGGCCACGTGCTCCAGCGCCGTGCGGGTGAGGATCTCGCGCTCCTCGTCCGAGACCAGGAACTGCTCGGAGAAGTTGGCCAGGATGCACAGGCCGTCGACGCCCGAGTCGATCATGAAATCCAGGCAGCGCTTCTGGCTGGCCAGGTCCAGCGTGCCATCCTCGTGAAAGGTGGTGGGCACGACCGGGAAGATGCCGCGAAAGCGCGGGTTGGAGAGTCCAGGCATGGCGGGCCTCACTCGATGATGTTGAACTGGTCGAGGAACTCGGTCTTGAGCGTCAGGCCCAGGCCGGGAACGTTGTCGTCGAGCTGCAGGAAGCCGTTCTCGGCCACCGGCTCGCCGTCGAAGATGTAATAGAACAGCTCGTTGCCCACCTCGACGTCGAACATCGGGAAGTACTCGCTCATCGGCGAGGCCATGGAGCTCATGGTCAGGTGGTAGTTGTGCATCTGGCCGGCGTGCGGCACCACGGGCACGCTGTAGCTCTCGCACAGCGCGTTGATCTTGTGCGCCGCGGTGATGCCGCCGACGCGGTTGGTGTCGTACTGCACCACGCTGACGGCCTTGCGCTCCAGCAGCTGCTTGAAGCCGTAGAGGCTGAACTCGTGCTCGCCGCCCGAGATCGGGATGCTGGTGAGCTGGTTCAGCTCGGCATAGCCGTCGATGTCGTCGGCGATCACCGGCTCCTCGACCCAGCGTGGCTGGAACTTCTCCAGCTTGGGCAGCATGCGCTTGGCGTACTCCAGGTTCCAGCCCATGTAGCACTCGAGCATCAGGTCGTTGTCATAGCCGATCACCTCGCGCAGCGCCTCGACGGCCTTGAGGTTCTCCTTCACGCCCTGGGTGCCGTGCGCCGGGCCGTAGCCGAAGCGCGACTTGAACATGGTGAAGCCCTGGTCGAGGAATTTCTGCGCCTCGTCCTGCATCTCCCGGATGTCGGTGCGGTAGAGCTTGCTGTAGTAGCAGGGGATCTTTTCCTTGGTGCGGCCGCCCAGCAGCTTGAACACGGGCTTGTTCACGCTCTTGCCCAGGATGTCCCAGATCGCCAGGTCCACGGCCGAGATGGCGGCCATGGTCACGCCCTTGCGGCCCCAGGCGTGGGTGCTGCGGTACATGCGCTGCCACAGGTATTCGTAGTCCCACGGGTCCTGGCCGATGACCAGCGGCGCCAGGTACTCGTCGATGATTGCCTTGGCGATCTTGGGCGCCAGCGCCACGTTGCCCAGGCCGACGATGCCGTCGTCGGTCTCGATCTCCACCACCGTCCACGAGTGGAAGCGGAAGGTGCTCATGGTCTCGGTCTTGGAGTAGACGAGGTCCATGGCGTTGGAGCAGAAATTGCCCTGTGGCGGAACGGTCTTGCCCTTCCATTCGTAGACGCGGGCGCGGACGGACTTGATCTTCATAAAGACCTCGGTAGAAAAAAGTGAAAAGAGAGGCGGTCTGGGCCGCCCGGAAAATGGTTCAGGCGGCTGCGGCTGCCTGGCTGGTGAGATGGGCGCTACCCATGCGGCAGGCGATCAGCAGGGCCTGCCAGGTGGCTTCCACGCTGGCCTTGCCCTGGCCGGCGATGTCGTAGGCCGTGCCATGGGCCGGCGTGGTGATGGGAATCGGCAGGCCGCCCTGCACCGTGACGCCGCGCGAGAAGCCCAGCAGCTTGATGGCGATCTGGCCCTGGTCGTGGTACATGGTGACGATGGCCTGGTAATCGCCGGCCTGGGCCTTCAGAAAGATGGTGTCGGCCGGGAACGGGCCGTGGAAGGGGTCGGGCGTGGGCCATGGGCGCGCGCGCAGGGCCTGCACGGCGGGCTCGATGATGTCGATCTCCTCGCGGCCGCAGGTGCCGCCGTCGCCGTTGTGCGGATTGAAGCCGGCGATCGCCACCTTCGGGCTGGCGATGCCGCTGGCGCGCAGTGCGTGGTAGATCAGCTCGCCGGCCTGGGTGATGCGCTCCCGGCTCAGGTAGCGGGCCACGTCTTTGAGCGGCACATGCGAGGAGATGCGCGAGGTCCACAGATTGCCCAGCGTGTTGAATTCGCAGAAGTAACCGGTCACGCCCAGGTACTCGGCGAAGTGGTGCAGCTCGTCCTCATGGCGCAGGCCGCCCATCTTCATGGCCTGTTTGTTCAGCGGTGCAAAGCAGATGGCATCGATCTCGCCGGCCAGGGCGGCATCCATGCACCGGTTGAGCACCTGCAGCACCGAGCGGCCGCCGGCCGCGCCTACCTGGCCCTGCACCACGTCCGCCGGGGCGACGGTGTCGACGGCGACAAAGGCCGGCAGCCGCGTATCGCTGCGGCCGCGCACGGCAGCCAGATCGGCCAGGGGGGCGGTGGCCACCTGCACGCCTGCGATGCGCTGGCCCTGCTCCCACAGCCAGGGATCGCCGATGAGCACCAGATTGGCCTGCTGCACAGCCTCGGGCCTGGCCAGCAGGCGCGCGATCAGTTCGGAGCCGATGCCGGAAGGATCGCCCAGGGTCAGGGCGACAACGGGTGTGGTGGATGCAGCCATGGCTCAATCGATCTTGATGTGGTTCTTGCGGATGATTTCGCCAAAGCGCTGGTACTCGGCCATGTGGAAGGCCTCGAAATCGGCCTGGGGCATGGGGCGCAGCTCGGCGCCCACGGCTTCCAGGCGGGTTTTGGTTTCCGGCATGGCGATGACCTTGTTGACCTCGTCATGCACCTTCTGCTGCACGGCCTTGGGGGTGGTGGCAGGCATGTAGATGCCGTACCAGGCGCCGATTTCCACGGTGGGCAGCCCGGCTTCCGCCATGGTCGGCACCTGGGGCAGCTGCGGGTTGCGCTGGGCGGAGGTGACGGCCAGCGGCCGCAGCTTGCCGCTCTTGATCTGGCCCAGCACCGAGGGCATGGTGTCGAAGCTCATCTGCACCTGGCCGCTGACCAGGTCCACCAGCGCCGTGGCGCTGCCCTTGTAGGGCACATGGGTGATCTGGATGCCGGCCGCGTCCTTGAACATCTCGGCCGCGATGTGCTGGGTGCTGCCGGTGCCGCTGCTGGCGTAGTTGATGCGGCCGGGCTCCTTCCTGGCCAGGGCCACGAGTTCCTGCACGGTCTTGGCGGGCACGCTGTTGCTGACGACCAGCACATTGGGCACGGAGCCCACAAAGGCCACGGGCACCAGGTCCCTGTTGTTGTCGTAGCCGAGCTTGAGCAGATGCGGCGCGATGGCATGGGCCGTGACCACGCCCATGACCATGGTGTGGCCGTCCGTGGCCTTGGCCGTCATGTCCACGGCCAGCGTGTTGGAGACGCCAGGGCGGTTTTCGACGATCACCGGCTGCTTGAGCAGCGGTCCCAGCCGGTCGGCCACGGCGCGGGCCATGGCATCGGTGCCGCCGCCGGGAGCCGAGCCCACCAGCAGGCGCACGGGGCGCGTGGGCCAGTCAGCCGCAGGGGCCTGGGCCTGCCCCAGTCGGGGCAGCAATGAACAGAGGGCAGCGCCAGCCAGCAGGGTGCGTCGCAGCATGGGGAATGTCTCCTGGAATCGTTGTTGTGGCTGCCATCCTAGGGAGGCTATTGATATGTGTATATTGAAATATCATGATATTTTGATAACCCAAAGGAATCATTTGGAGAGGACGGCATGGGCTCCATAGACCGGCAGGACAGCACGCCCCAGCTGCTCAACCGCCTGCGCATGCGGCAGGTGGCGCTGATCCTGGCCATCGACGAGCAGGGCACCTTGCGCGGGGCGGCAGCCGGGCTGGGACTGACCCAGCCGGCGGCGACCAAGATGCTGCATGACCTGGAGGATGCGCTGGGCCTGCCGCTGTTCGAGCGCGTGGGCCGCGGCCTCAAGCTCAATGCGGCGGGCGAGCGGGTGACCCGCTATTTCCAGAACTTTCGCGGCGGCATGGAAGCGCTCAACCGCGAACTGGTGGAACTGCGCCGCGGCAGCGCCGGGCGCCTGGCCGTGGGCAGCATCATGGCGGCCTCGCCGGGCCGGCTCACCCGGGCGCTGCTGGCCCTGCGCGCGCAGTGGCCCATGCTGTCCATGGAGGTGGCTGTGGACACCAGCGACCGGCTGCTGTCCCAGCTGCGCGAGGGCGTGCTGGAAGTGGTGGTGGGCCGGCTGACCGGCGAGGACGGCGACGAATACGAGTTCCGCGCCATCGACGACGAGGCGCTGTGCATCGTGGCCGGAAACGACCATCCGCTGGCGCGGGCCGAGCCGCTGTTGTTTGCCCAGCTGCTGGACTACGGCTGGGTGATGCAGCCGCGCGGCAGTCCCATGCGCGCGCTGATCGATCAGGAGTTCCATGCCCACCGCCAGCCGCTGCCGCGCGATGTGATCGAGACCGGCTCCATCCTGACCTCGATGAACCTGGTGCGGCATTCCGACATGCTGGCCGTCATTCCGCAGACCGTGGCGCGGGACAACCAGGCCCACGGCCTGCTGCAGATTCTTCCCTACCGCTTCGGGCGGACGCTCGAGGCCTATGGCAGCCTGGTGCGGCGCGACCGGCCGCTGAGCCACCCGGCCCAGCATTTCCTGAAACTGCTGCACCAGTGATGCAAGGTTGAATATTCGAAAAAAATAGCGGCTGGCGCTTTATAGATAAGCGTCAGCCGCCGTTTCGACGGGATTTTCCCGGGTGTTGCCTCAGGCCCGGGCTGCAAACACCAGGCAGGTGGTGGTGGCGTGGGCGTAGAGCTTGCCGTCGGAGCCCACGATGCGGGCCTCGGCCGTGGCCATCTGCCGGCCGCTGTGCACCACCTGGCCTATGGCGCGCAGGGGACCGGTGTCCTCGCGGGCCGCGCGCACGATGTTCACGCCCAGCTCCGCCGTGGTGTAGGCCATGCCTGCGGGCAGCGTGGTGTGCACGGCACAGCCCAGGGCCGAATCCAGCAGCGTGGCGAACCAGCCGCCATGCACGGTGCCCATGGGGTTGTAGTGCCTGCGCTGGGGCGTGCCCTGGAACACGGCCTTGCTGTGGGCGACCTCGATCAGCGCGAAATCCAGCGTGTCGGCGATAGGCGGATAGGGCAGCTCGCCGGCCAGCATGGCCTGCATCAGCTCCAGGCCGCTCCTGCCCTGAACCTGGGCGGGCGCGGCCACGCCGGGCCGGCCGCCGCCGGCCAGCATGCGATCCATGACCCGGGCCTTGTGCGCGTCCCAGTCGGTGGAAGAAATGAACGATGGCTCCTGTACCTTGACTGCGGTATCCATGCCGCCTCCTTGGTGTTGCATATGCAAGTATTGTAGATACAATGATTGCTCAAGCGCAATCGCCATCACACAGCCCAGGGGCTGGCTGGAGAGAAACCATGGAGAGCAAGCCGATCCCGCAACCGCAGGGATGCACCAATTTCAAGCTTCGCCAGCTGCTGCGCCGCGTGTCGCAGCACTACGACGCGCAACTGGCACAGGCCGGGCTCAAGACCACGCAGTATTCGCTGCTGTCCCAGGTGCTGCACCGCGGGCCGGTCCGGCCCGTGGACCTGGCGCGCGCCATGACCATGGATGCCTCCACGCTGACTCGCAACCTCAAGCCCCTGGTGGCCGCGGGCTGGCTGGAAATGGCGCCGGGCGCCGATGCGCGCAGCCGCCTGATCCGGATCACCGATGCCGGGCGCGAAAAGCGCGCCCAGGCCCAGAGCGGCTGGCGCCAGGCACAGCAGCAGCTCAATGCGCAGCTGGGTGTCGAGCGCGTGGCGGCGCTGCATGCACTGATCGACGATGCGCTGCAGCTGCTGGAAGACGACGGCCCCCGGGACTGCCCCGACCACCGTACCGCCGAAGGAGAGCACCATGCATGAGGATCAGACCGGCCGGGCGCAGCACGGCCGCCAGTGGAGCGTATGGCTGGTGCTGCTGGCTGCGGCCTCCACCTTTGCCCTGACCATGGGCAGCCGCCAGAGCATGGGACTGTTCGTCAGCCCCCTGAACAGCGCCACCCACCTGGGCCTGGCGCAGATCAGCCTGGCCTTTGCCTTCGGCCAGCTGTGGTGGGGGCTGACCCAGCCCTTTGCCGGCGCCATGGCAGACCGCATCGGTGCGGGCCGCGTGCTGCTCGCCGGCGTGCTGCTGGTGGCCCTGGGCTCGTTCATCACCCCCTACATGACCAGCACGCCGGGGCTGATCTTCTCGGTGGGCCTGCTGTCCGCCGGCGGCGCCGGGATGGCCGGGCCGGCGGTGTTGATGGGCGCCACGGCACGGCTGATTCCCGAGCGCTACCGGGGGATGGCCACGGGCATCGTCAATGCGGGCGGCTCTGCGGGGCAGTTCCTGATCACGCCGCTGGCCGGTGCGCTGATGGTGGGGCTGGGCTGGGGCAATGCGCTGCAGGTGCTGGGCGGACTGGTGCTGCTGGCTCTGCCGGCCATCTTCGTGCTCAAGGGCAAGCCCCAAGCCGTGGTGGCGGCCCGGGATTCGGCGGTATCCGGCGCCCCGGAAAACCCGGGCAGCCGTACCGTGATCGCCCAGGCGCTGGCCAACCGCAGCTATGTGCTGCTGTGCGTGGGCTTTTTCGTCTGCGGCTTCCACGTGGCATTCCTGGGCACGCACCTGCCGGGCGTGATCGAAAGCTGCGGCCTGCCCGTGCAGTTCGGTGCCTGGGCGCTGGCCATGCTGGGGCTGTTCAACATCTTGGGCAGCCTGGCCATGGGCTGGGCCGTGGGCCGCTGGCGCATGAAATCGCTGCTCTCGCTGGTCTATGCCACGCGCGCACTGGCCGTGCTGGTCTTCATGCTGGTACCCAAGACCGGCGCCGTGGCCCTGGTCTTTGCCGCGGTGATGGGCCTGACCTTTCTGTCCACCGTGCCGCCTACGGTGGGGCTGGTCGCCAAGTTCTTCGGCACCCGCCACATGGCCATGCTGTTCGGGCTGGTGATGCTGGTGCACCAGATCGGCGGCTTCCTGGGCGCCTGGCTGGGCGGCAAGGTGTTCGAGGCCACGGGCAACTTCGACATCGTATGGATCATCGACATCCTGCTGGCCGTGGGCGCGGCCCTGATCCATCTGCCCATCCGCGAGGCGCGGCTGGCGCCGCGTTCCGCATTGAATCCCTCTCCCGCGGGCTAAGCCCGGTCAGCCCATGCATGCGGCGGGCTCCACCGGCGCCGTGCCGCGGGCCAGCCGCCCGGCCTGGGCGCCCCAGGCCCACATGGCGGCTCCGGCCAGCAGCGCCACGACGAAGGACATCTGCGCGCCCAGGTGGTCGGTCACCCAGCCGGCCGCCGCAGCGCCCAGGGCCACGCCCATGGCCAGGCCGGTCAGCAGCCAGGTCATGCCCTCGGTCAGGCGACTGGCCGCGACCTGCTGCTCCACCAGACCCATGGCCACGGTGATCGTGGGGCCGAAGGTGATGCCGGCCAGCAGCACGGCGAGGTTCAGCGCCGTGAGGTTGTCGGCCAGCAGCAGCGGCACGGCCGTGATGGCCACCGAGGCGCCCACCCAGACGATCTGGCGGCTCAGCGGCGCCTTGAGCCGCAGCGCGCCGAACACCAGTCCCATCACGCAGGAGCCCAGCGCATAGAAGGACAGCACCACGCTGGCCATGGCCGGCCGGCCCTGCTGCGTGGCAAAGGCCACGGCCGCCACGTCGATGGTGCCCACGATGACGCCTTGCGCCAGCATGAACAGTGCCAGCGTGCGTACCACGCGCTGGTGGCGCACCAGCGCGCTCTGGCGGACCTGGCTTTCATGGACGGTCACCGGCGGTTCCGTGCGGCGCTGCAGCACGAACAGGGCCACGCCCGCGAGCAGCAGCAGGGCCGCGGCCATGGGGCCGGCCTCGGGAAACAGCGCCATGCTCAGGCCCACGGACAGCGGCGGGCCGACGATGAAGCACAGGTCGTCGAGCACGGCCTCCAGCGCATAGGCGGTCTGCAACTGGGGCGTGCCGCGGTACAGCACCGTCCAGCGCGCGCGCACCATGGCCGGCATGCTGGGCAGGCTGCCCACCAGCGCGGCCAGCAGCAGCAACAGCCAGTCCGGCCCCTGCCAGTGGGCGCAGGCCAGCAGCGCAAACATGGCACTGGCGCTGGTGGCCGCGGCAACGGGCAGCACCTTGCGCTGGCCATGGCGGTCCACCAGGGCCGAGATGCGCGGCGCCAGCAGCGCAATCGACAGCGCGAAGTAGGCCGCCACGGCGCCAGCCAGCGTATAGGCGCCGCGCTGCTGCGACAGCATGGTGATCAGGCCGATACCCGTCATCGACAAGGGCAGGCGGGCCACCAGGCCGGCCAGCACGAAACCGGCCGTGCCGGGTACGGCAAACAGCTGGCGGTAGGCATTGAGCATCGAAACCTCGGGAAGCAACGGGAGCCCGCGGCCGGCGGAAGCGGCGCTGGGTCCATGGGGAAAAAAGACATACGCAATGTATGCGAGTGATTCTATGCACTGCCGTCCACCGCCGTATCATTGGCATACGATTTGTATGTGAATGGAGCCGGACATGCGCCAGAGCCGCGCCAGCATGATTGAAGCCACGCGTGCCAAGCTGCTGGCAGCGGGCCGCCGCGCGTTTGCGGCCCAGGGCTATGCCCAGGCTTCCATGGATGAGCTGACGGCGCAGGCCGGCCTGACGCGCGGCGCGCTGTACCACCACTTCGGCGGCAAGCCCGGCCTGCTGGCGGCCGTGGTGGCGCAGATGGATGCGGAGATGGACCAGCGCCTGGAGGCCGTGCTGGCCGCCCATGCCGATCCCTGGGAAGGCTTTCTGGCCTATTGCCGCGCCTATCTGGCCATGGCGCAGGAGGCCGAGATCCGCCGCATCGTGCTGCAGGATGCGCGTTCCGTGCTCACCGGCACGGACCAGGGCGAGCAGCACCGGCAGTGCATACAGTTCGTGGCGAATTTCCTGCAGGGGCTGATGGAGCAGGGCGTGATCGTCCGCGCCAGTGCGCAGGCGCTGGCCCGCGTACTCAACGGTTGCCTGGTCGAGGCCGCATTCTGGATTGCCGAGGAGGGGGCGCCCGCCTCGCGTCTGGCCGAGGCCATGCAGGCGCTGGAACTGATGCTGCAGGGCTGGCGCGTCCGCAAGCCGGGGCCGCCGTGAAAAACGGCAGCCAAGGGGCTGCCGAAAGAGGCTAGACTGCTGCGGAAAGAAGAGCGTCCGGCGCTTGATGAAAAAGGGATATGGCCCTTTTTCATCAAATTCCTGCACGCTGGGACAAAGCCCTTATTTGTACTTCTGCTCCAGCGAATCCCAGAAGTCCTTGTTCACCAGGCGCTGGCGCTCCAGGAAAGGGGCGACGATGGCCGGGTCTTCGTCGACCTTGTGCTCGTCGCGCAGCAGCGTCAGGCATTTCTGCATGCCGGCCACGGCGCCCTGCAGGGCCGCGTTGGCGTAGAGCACGAAGCCGAAGCCCAACTGGCCCAGCTCGTCGGCATTGAAGATGGGCGTCTTGCCGCCGATCACCATGTTCATGAGCTGGGGCGCCTGGAGCCGCTTCGGCAGGGCGCGCACTTCCTCGGCCCGGGTCACGGCCTCGACGAACAGGATGTCGGCGCCGGCTTCCTGGAATTGCTGGGCGCGCTCGATGGCGGCTTCGAAGCCATGGATGGCCGCCGCATCGGTGCGGGCCATGATGAGGGTGCCTTCGTCGCGGCGCGCATCCACGGCGGCCCGGATCTTGCCCAGCATCTCGCCGGTCTCGATCACGTCCTTGCCGTTGAAGTGGCCGCAGCGCTTGGGGCTGACCTGGTCCTCGAGCTGGATGCAGTCGGCGCCGGCGCGCTCCAGCGTGCGCACGGCATGGTAGGTGTTGACGGCATTGCCGAAGCCGGTATCGGCATCCACCAGCAGCGGCACTTCCACCGCGTCGCGGATGCGGGCCGTGTGGTCGGCGATGTCGGTCAGGCCCATGAAGCCCTGGTCGGGCATGCCGAACCACATATTGGTCACGCCGGCGCCGGTCACGTAAATGGCTTCGAAGCCCAGGTCGGCAACGAGGCGGGCCGACAGGGCATTGAAGGCGCCGGGCACGATGACGCCGCGGCGCGCATTGGCCAGGGCTCTGAGTTTCTGCTTGGGGTTCATTTTGGTTTTCCAGTACCTGTAAAACTGGCATGGCCCATCCGAGGACGGCCAGCAAGGGCCTAGGCGGGCCCGCGGTCCCGCAGCAAAGGCCGTCGTCCCCCTTTCAGGGGAAGCGGCAAGGCCGCTCAGGGGATTAGTCGAGGGAGATGTTGGCGTTCTTGATCACCGGGCCCCACTTGGCGCGTTCGGCTTCGATGAACTTGCCGTAGGCCTCGGGCGTGCCGCCCGCGATGAGGCCGCCGCTGCCTTCGATCATCTGGCGCAGCGCCTTGTCGTTCCTGAGCGCCTCGTTCACGGCCTGGTTGAGCTTGGCGACCACGGCGTCGGGCGTGCTGGCGGGGGCGATCATGCCCAGCCAGTTGTACGACTCGAAGCCCTTGATGCCGGCCTCGTCCAGCGTGGGCACGTCGGGCAGCACGGCCAGGCGCTTCTTGCTCGAGACGGCCAGGGCGTTGATCTTCTTGGCCTTGATCGAAGGCAGGGCCGAATAGCCCATCTCGAACATGAAGGCCAGGTGGCCGCCCATGAGGTCGGTGGCCGCGAGCGAGCCGCCCTTGTAGGGCACATGCGTCATTTCGGTGTGGGTCTGGTAGGCCAGCAGCTCGCCCGAAAGGTGGTGGGCGCCGCCCACGCCCGAGGAGCCGTAGGTCAGCTTGCCGGGATTGCTTTTGGCATAGGCGACCAGTTCCTGCACGCTCTTGAACGGCTGGTTGGGCGCCGTGGTCAGGAACAGCGGGGCCTGCTCGATGAGGATGATGGGCTTGAACGCGGTCTTCGCGTCGTACGGCATCTTCTTCATCAGCATGGGGTTGGTCACCAGCGGCGCGGGCGAGCCGAAGCCGAAGGTGTGGCCGTCCGTGGCCTTGGCGATCACGTCCGTGCCCGTCACGCCGCCGGCACCGCCGCGGTTGTCGATGATCACGGGCTGGCCCAGCACCTTGCCGAGCTGCTCGGCGATCAGGCGGGCGCGCGTGTCAGCATAGCCGCCAGCGGCGTAGGGCACGATCAGCTTGACGGTACGGGTGGGCCAGGCATCGCTGCCCTGGGCCATGGCGGTGCCGGCGGCACCGAAGCCGGCACCCAGCAGCGCGGCGGCTGCGGCAGCCCGGGCGGCCAGCTGGAAGGATCGGCGGCGGGAAATATGTGTCATACGTGTTGGTATTGATTCGGAAATGAGAGCGGCTGGCGCTTTTGCATCAAGCATTGGAGGCCTGAAATGCCCCAAAACTGCAGCCGCCTGCAAGGTGCCTGGCAGCGGCGGCATCAGTCCTCGCGCATGCCCGTGGCCTTGACCACATCGCCCAGGCGCTTGCGTTCCTCGTCCACGAATTTCACGAACGAGGCGCGGGTGCCGCCCACGGGCTCGATGCCCATGCCCTTCAGGCGCGCCACGGTGGCGGGATCCTTCATGGCCTTGTCCACGGCGGCGGCCATCTTGTCGAGGATGATGGCAGGCGTGCCGGCCGGTGCGTGCACGCCGGCCCAGTGGGCGATCTTGAGTTCGCCAAAGCCCTGCTCGCCGGCCGTGGGCAGCTCGGGATAGGCGGAGATCCGCTGCGTCCAGGTCGTGGCCAGGGCCTTGAGCTTGCCGCTCTTCAGGTAGGGCAGGACCACGATGCTGGCTTCCGAGGTGGCTTCGATCTGGTTGCCCAGCACGGCCGTCACCGATTCGGAGCCGCTCTTGTAGGGCACGAGATCCAGCTTGGCGTCGTACTTGGAAGAAAGAATGCCTTCGACGAAGTGCGGCGTGCTGCCGATGCCGGCCGTCGCAAAGTGGATGCCTGCGCCCTTCTTGGACTGGGCCACGAAGTCCTTCAGGTCCTTGTAGGGCGAGTTGGCCGGCACGATGATCACCGACGGCGCCAGGCCGATCATGGCCACGGGCGTGAGGTCGGCGTCCTTGTAGGGCACCTTGCGGATCATGCTGTTGGAGATCACGCCCGCAGCGCTGACCAGGAAGGTGTAGCCGTCGGGCTGGGCCTTGGCCACGATGTCGGTGCCGATCACGGCGCCCGCGCCCGGCTTGTTGTCCACCACCACGGGCTGGCCCAGGGCCTTGGACGCGCCTTCGGCCGCGGCGCGTGCCAGCAGGTCGTTGGCGCCGCCCGCGGAGAACGGCACGACCAGGCGGATGGGCCGGGCGGGCCAGGCATCTGCGGCCTGTGCTCCGGCCAGGGGGGCGATGGCGGCCAGGGCGACGGCGCTGGCCAGCAGGGTGCGGCGGTTTGCAAACATGGTGATCTCCTTGAATCCGTATCGGTATGCGTAGGACATGTGGCGCAAGCGCTGTGCCAATGTTTTCAAGGGAAAACCCTTGGTTCTCTAAGTGATTGAAATTTCAGAAATTTTGCCTGGTCCTGCGCTGCGTGGCGAAGAGGCATCCGGTTTTGTGATTCATCCGTATTTCAGGAATGAAATAATCGGTTGCATGAATGAAATTGAAGTGCTTGAGGCTTTGCGTGAACCGGAGCGCCGGGCACCGCAGGATCTGCCGCGGCATTTGCCCCATATCGTGACCGTGGGCCGCTACCGCATCGGCCGGGTGCTGCAGCGCCAGGCCCAGCTGTGGTCGGGGCAGGCGCGCTTTTCGCATGTCGCGGCCTCGTTCGACGATGCCGTGGCGCAGGTGCAGGCCCTGCATCTGCGCCAGCCCATCGACGCGCTGGTGGGCGCGGGTGCCAGCGGAGCCTGGATCCGCGAGCGCGTGGACATGCCCGTGGCCATGGTGGAAGTGCGCGGGCTGGACCTGCTGCATGCGCTGAAGCAGGCCCGGCTGCAGACCACCGAGGAAGCGCCCCATGTGGGCCTGGTCAGCTTCGAGGCGCCTTCGCCCGTGGTGGCCCAATTCGACAGCCTGTTCGGCCTGGGGCTGGTGCAGGTGGCCTACCAGGGGCCGCAGGATGCCGCCGCCTGCGTGCAGCAGCTCAAGGCCCGGCGCGTGGGTGCGGTGGTGGCGCCGGGGCTGGTGGCGGACCTGGCCGAACAGGCCGGCATGGCCAGTGTGCTGCTGTATTCCGATACCTCGGTGCGCCAGGCCCTCAGCGACGCGCTGCTGCTGGCCCGCCACCGCCGCGCCGAGCGTGACCGCCACCAGCGGCTGGAAACCGTGTTGCACCAGTTGCAGGACGGCGTGGCGGCCGTGGACGAGCACGGCCGCATCTGCGCGCTCAATCCGCGCATGGCCGCGCTGCTGGGCGCCCCCGTGGAAGCGCTGCACTGGCGGCTGCTCGACGACGTGGCGCCCGCCCTGGGCGTGGCCCGGGCCCTGGCCGGCGAAGAGGGCGGCGAGGAGGTGGTACAACTGGCCACGCGCACCCTGGTCGTGCGCCGCGCGCCCATCGTGGAAAACGGGCAGGTGACGGGGGCGCTGCTGGTCTGCCGCGATCCGGCCGTCATCCAGCGGGCCGACCGCAGCCTGCGCGCCAACCAGCGCCAGCGCGGCGCCGGCGTGCGCTGGCGCATCGAGGACTACCTGGGCAGCAGTCCCGCCGCGCAGCGCGTGCGCCAGCTGGCGCGCCAGTTTGCCGCCAGCGATGCCACGGTGCTCATCCTGGGCGAGAGCGGCACGGGCAAGGAACTGGTGGCCCAGGGCATACACCGGGCCAGCCGGCGCGCGGCCCAGCCCTTTCTGGCCGTGAACTGCGCGGCCCTGTCCGAAAGCCTGCTCGAGAGCGAACTCTTCGGCTACGAGGACGGCGCCTTCACCGGCGCGCGCCGCGGCGGCAAGACCGGCCTGATCGAGGCGGCCCATACGGGCACGCTGTTCCTGGACGAGATCGGCGACATGCCGCTGGCCCTGCAGTCGCGCCTGCTGCGCGTGCTGCAGGAGCGCGAGGTGCTGCGCGTGGGCTCGACCACGCCGATCCCCGTGGACGTGCGCGTGATAGCCGCCACCCATGCCGATCTGGCCGCCCAGGTGGAACGCGGCCAGTTCCGCCGCGACCTGTATTACCGCCTGGCCGTGCTGCGCCTGGCCACGCCCACGCTGCAGATGCGCGGCGCGGCCGATGTGGCGCAGCTGGCCCACTCCATGCTGGCCCGGCGGCTGGGCCTGGGCGATGCCAATGCCCTGGCGGCCTCGCCCCATGCGCCGGTGGCCCGGCTGCTTGACGCGGTGCTGGCCCATGCGGCCGCTCATGCCTGGCCCGGCAATGTGCGCGAGCTGGACAATTGGGTGGAGCGCCTGCTGGCCTGCCGGCACTACCTGGATGCCGGCACGCAGGACGGCATGCCGGACGCAGCACGGCTGCAGGAGATCTTTCCTGAATGCGTGGCGCTGATGCCGCTGGCGGCACCGGCCGCGGCCCGCAGGGCGCGCCTGCGCGAAGCCAGCCGACAGGCCGAGCGCGAACGCGTGCGCGAGGTGCTGGAGAGCGTGGGCGGCGACCAGGGCCGCGCCTGCGAGCTGCTGGGCATCAGCCGGGCGACCTTGTGGCGGCGCATGAAAGGCGCCGCGGCTTAGGCGCGGGGCTGCTTGCATTCGCGTACTTTCTGGCTCCGGCCACGCAGAGCACTGCCGCCAGCGTGACGGCCAGCATCTTCCAGCTCACGGTTTCATGCAGCAGCAGGGCGGCCAGCCCCAGACCCATGAAGGGCTGGAACAGCTGCAGCTGCCCCACGGCCGCGATGCCGCCCGATGCCAGTCCGCGATACCAGAACACGAAGCCGATCAGCATGCTGAACAGCGAGACATAGGCCAGCCCCGCCCACGCCGGTGCGCCCACGTGGGCGAACGACGCGGGAGCCGTCAGCAGCGCAAGCGGCAGCATGGCAGGCAGCGACAGCACCAGGGCCCAGCTGATGACCTGCCAGCCGCCCAGCGTGCGCGACAGGCGTGCGCCTTCCGCATAGCCCAGGCCGCACACGGCGATGGCGCCCAGCATGAGCCCATCTCCTTCGAGCGAAGCTTGCCCGCCGCCTGCAGCGGCATAGCCCGCCACCAAGGCCGCGCCCGCCACGGAAAACAGCCAGAAGGCCGGCCGGGGGCGCTCCCCCGCGCGAAAGACCGCGAAGATGGCCGTGCTCAACGGCAGCAGCCCCGTGAAGACCATGGAGTGGGCCGAGGTGACATGCTGCAGCGCCAGCGCCGTCAGCAGCGGAAAGCCGATCACCACGCCGCCGGCGGTGACGGCCAGCGCAGGAATGTCGCGGATCGCCGGCCGCGGCTGGCGCAGCGCCAGCAGCAGGGCCAGGCCCAGCAAGCCCGCAATGCCGGCTCTTGCGGCGGTCAGGAAGATGGGGCTGAAATTTGCGACCGCGATGCGGGTGGCCGGCAGCGAGCCCGCGAAGATCGCGACGCCTGTCAGCCCGCTGACCCAGCCGCTGGGTATTTTTTCCATTGATGACTCCTGGTGGGACGGGCCTCAGTAGAGCATCGGCCGCCGCGGCCGCACCATAGGCAATCCAATACAATTCAAAAGAACTGTTATGTATGTTTGTCAACAACAGTGGAGAAGCGAATGAAGCGCAACGGCACCCGGATCGGCGCGGTGATGGACGAGGTGCGCGCAAGGATCGCGTCGCGCAGCTATGGGCCCGGTACAAGGCTGCCTTCCGTGCGCGCGCAGGCGCAGGCCATGCGGTTTTCGGTGTCCACCGTGCTGGAGGCCTACGAGCGGCTGGCCGCCGAAGGGGTGGTGACCTCCCGGCGTGGCGCGGGTTTTTACGTGGCGGGGCCGGCGGCTCCGCTGGCGCTGGCGCAGATCGGGCCCCAGCTCGACAGGCAGGTCGATCCGCTGTGGGTTTCGCGCCAGTCGCTGGAGACGGATGGCAGCGTGCTCAAGCCGGGCTGCGGCTGGCTGCCCGCGCAATGGCTGTATGAAGCCGGCATTCGTCGGGCGTTGCGCACGCTGGCACGGGGCGATGCGCTGGAGCTGGCCGAATACGCCACGCCGCTGGGCCATCCGGCACTGCGCCGGCTGCTCGCGCTGCGCATGCGGGCAAACGGCATGGCAGCCGACCCCGAACAGCTGATGCTCACCGAATCGGGGACGCAGGCGGTCGATCTGGTCTGCCGCTTTCTGCTGGAGCCGGGCGACACCGTGCTGGTCGACGATCCCTGCTACTTCAATTTCCATGCCTTGCTCAAGGCGCACCGCGTGCGCGTGGTGGGCGTGCCGTACACGCCTTCCGGGCCGGACGTGGAGCTGTTCCGGGCGCCTTGCAGCAGCATTCGCCCCGGGTCTACATCACCAATTCAGGCATCCACAACCCGACGGGCGCGGTGCTTTCCGCGACGACGGCGCATCGGCTGCTCAAGCTTGCCGAAGGCTCGGGCCTGGTGATCGTCGAGGACGACATCTTCGCCGACTTCGAGCACAGCCCGGCCCCCAGGCTGGCGGCCCTGGACGGGCTCTCGCGGGTCATCCATGTCGGCAGCTTCTCCAAGACGGTTTCGGCCTCGCTGCGCTGCGGCTATATCGCCGCGCGGGCCGACTGGATCGAGAGCCTGGTCGATCTGAAGATCGCGACGGCCTTTGGCGGGGGGCGCCTGGCGGCCGAAATGGCGCGGATGGTATTGACCGAAAGCGGCTACCGCAAGCACATGGAAACCGTGCGGTTGCGGCTGGCCGATGCCATGGCCGCGACGGTCGCCAGGCTGGAGGCCATGGGCATCCAGCCCTGGATCGTTCCCCAGGCCGGCATGTTCCTCTGGTGCCGGCTGCCGCAGGGCATGAAGGCCGAAGCCGTCGCGCAGCTGTGCCTGAAGGACGGCGTGGTGCTGGCGCCGGGCAATGTCTTCAGCCAGTCCCAGAGTGCCGGCGACTTCCTGCGCTTCAATGTGGCGCAATGCGCTGACGGGCGGGTATTCGATGCGCTGGCACGGGCGCTTGCTGCCCTGGCGGCTGGCCGGTCCGGGTGAGCCGCGCCCCGGCTTCCGGCTGGAACCTTATTTGGCCGCGAGCACGTCGCCCGGCACGCGGATCCAGCCTTCCATCAGGATGCGCGCGCTGCGGCTCATCAGGGCCTTGGTGACCACCCATTCGCCCTGCACCAGCCGGGCTTCGGCACCCACGCGCAGCGTGCCGGATGGATGACCGAAGCGGACCGCATTGCGCTCGCTGCCGCCGGCGGCCAGATTCACCAGCGTTCCGGGGATGGCCGCCGCCGTGCCGATGGCCACGGCCGCCGTGCCCATCATGGCGTGGTGCAGCTTGCCCATGGACAGGGCGCGCACCACGAGGTCTATGTCCCGGGCCGCGATCTTCTTGCCGCTCGATGCCGTGTAGCTGGCGGGCGGCGCCACGAAGGCGATCTTGGGCGTGTGCTGGCGCGTGGCAGCTTCGGCCAGATCCTGGATCAGGCCCATGCGCAGCGCACCATGGGCGCGGATGGTCTCGAATCGGGCCAGCGCCTCGGCGTCGCCGTTGATGGCATCCTGCAGCTCGCAGCCGGTGTAGCCCAGGTCCTTGGCGTTGAGGAAGATGGTGGGAATGCCGGCATTGATCATGGTCGCCGCGAAGCTGCCCACGCCGGGGACATCCAGCCTGTCGACCAGGTTTCCCGTCGGAAAGATGCCTGCCCCCACGCTCGCCACTGCGTGTGGTTCGCTGCCCCCCGAGGGGGCGCTCGCCACCCTGGGGCGGCCCGGCGCTGGCGACTTCGCTCCCCCATCCTCGCCGTCGTCGGCCGGATCCAGGAATTCCAGCGGCACCTCGGCGGCCGGGAAGGTCACGCCGTCCAGCTCGAAGTCGCCCGTCTCCTGCACCTGGCCGCCGGCGATGGTGACGTGGTTGATGATGGTCTTGGCTATATTGGCTTGCCAGATGCGGATGGTGACCACGCCGTCCTGCGGAATGCGCTCGGCGGGGATCAGGCCCATGTGGATGGCGCAGGGGCCCACGGCGGACGAGAGATTGCCGCAGTTGCCGCTCCAGTCCACGAAGGGCTTGTCGATGGAGACCTGGCCGAACAGGTAGTCCACGTCATGGCCTTCGCGCGTGCTGGCGCTCAGGATGACGCCCTTGCTGGTGCTGGACGAGGCATTGCCCATGCCGTCGATCTGCTTGCCGTAGGGGTCGGGGCTGCCGAGGGTGCGCAAAAAGATGGCGTCGCGCACGGGGCCGGGCTGCCGGGCCGGTTCGGGCAGGTCCTGCAGCTTGAAGAACACGCCTTTGCTGGTGCCGCCGCGCATATAGGTGGCCGGGATCTTGATTTGGGGAAGATGCGAAGTCATTTCAAAAAGAATAGCTGGTCGTGCTTTTCAAGCAAGCGCGTGCGCCTGATTTGACGCTAAAAAATCCTGGGCAAAGCGCTGGAGCACGCCGCCGGCATCGTAAATCGAGACTTCTTCCGCCGTATCCAGGCGGCAGATCACGGGCACCCTGGCGCTGGTGCCGTCGCGGCGGTGGACCACCAGCGTCAGCTCGGCGCGCGGCCGGCGTTCGCCGATCACGTCATAGGTCTCGGTCCCGTCCAGCCCCAGGGTCTTGCGGTCCGTGCCGGGCCTGAACTCCAGCGGCAGCACGCCCATGCCGATCAGGTTGGTGCGGTGGATGCGCTCGAAGCCTTCGGCGACGATGGCTTCCACGCCGGCCAGGCGCACGCCCTTGGCGGCCCAGTCGCGGCTGGAACCCTGGCCGTAGTCGGCGCCGGCAATGATGATCAGCGGCTGCTTGCGCTGCATATAGGTCTCGATGGCCTCCCACATGCGCATGACCCGGCCTTCGGGCTCGACGCGGGCCAGCGAGCCTTGCTTCACGCTTCCATCGGCATTTCTCACCATCTCGTTGAACAGCGTGGGGTTGGCAAAGGTGGCGCGCTGGGCCGTGAGGTGGTCGCCACGGTGCGTGGCGTAGGAGTTGAAATCCTCCTCGGGCAGGCCCATCCTGGCCAGGTATTCGCCCGCGGCGGAGTCCGGCAGGATGGCGTTGGACGGCGAGAGGTGGTCGGTGGTGATGTTGTCCGGCAGCAGGGCCAGGGGGCGCATGCCCTGGAGCGTGCGCTCTCCTGCCAGCGCGCCTTCTCCCTCGGTATCCCAATAGGGCGGGCGGCGGATATAGGTGGACTGGGGACGCCAGCCGTACAGCGCAGGCGCGCTGGCGCCGCCGTCGGCCCGGATGGCGAACATGGGCTCGTACACGGCGCGGAACTGCCCGGGCTTCACGGACCGCTGCACCACGGCGTCGATTTCCGCGTCGCTGGGCCAGATGTCCCTGAGGCGGATTTCCCTGCCCGCATGGATGCCCAGCACATCGTTTTCGATGTCCAAGCGTATGGTGCCGGCAATCGCATAGGCCACGACCAGGGGCGGCGAGGCCAGGAAGGCCTGTTTGGCATACGGGTGGATGCGCCCGTCGAAGTTGCGGTTGCCCGAGAGCACGGCCGTGGTGTAGAGGCCGCGCTCCGTGATCTCCTGCTGGACGGCTGGCTCCAGCGCGCCGCTCATGCCGTTGCAGGTGGTGCAGGCAAAGGCCACGATGCCGAAGCCCAGCTTTTCCAGCTCGGCCTTCAGGCCGGCTTCGCGCAGGTACAGCTCCACGGCCCGGGAGCCGGGCGCGAGCGAGGTCTTGACCCAGGGCTTGCGCGCCAGGCCCAGGCGGTTGGCATTGCGCGCCAGCAGGCCGGCGGCGATGACGTTGCGCGGATTGCTGGTGTTGGTGCAGCTGGTGATGGCCGCGATGATGACGGCGCCGTCGGGCATGGCGCCGGGCGTCCGGACCCAGGGGCCGGCAATGCCCCGGGCCGCCAGCTCGCTGGTGGCCACACGCGCATGCGGGTTGGAGGGCCCGGCCATGCTGCGCTCCACGCCGGAGAGGTCGAACGTCAGCGTGCGCTCGTATTCGGCCTGCTCCAGCGTATCGGCCCACAGCCCGGCCTGCCTGGCATAGGTTTCGACCAGCTGCACCTGGGCGCTGTCGCGGCCGGTGAGGCGAAGATAGTCGATGGTCTGTTCGTCGATGGCGAACATGGCGGCCGTGGCGCCGTATTCGGGCGCCATGTTGGAGATCGTGGCGCGGTCGCCGATGGTCAGGCTCCTGGCGCCTTCGCCATGGAATTCCAGATAGGCGCCCACCACCTTCTGCCGGCGCAGGAACTGCGTGAGCGCGAGCACGATGTCGGTGGCCGTGATGCCGGCCTGGCGTTTGCCCGTGAGCCGCACCCCGACGATCTCGGGCAGGCGCATCCACGAGGCGCGGCCCAGCATCACGTTCTCGGCCTCCAGGCCGCCCACGCCCACGGCGATCACGCCCAGCGCATCGACGTGTGGCGTGTGGCTGTCCGTGCCCACCAAGGTGTCGGGGAATGCTTCACCATTGATAGCGTGGATCACAGGGCTCATGCGCTCCAGATTGATCTGGTGCATGATGCCGTTGCCCGGCGGTATCACCTCCACGTTCCGGAAGGCGCGCTTGCACCAGGCTATGAAGTGGAAGCGGTCCTCGTTGCGCCGGTCCTCGATGGCGCGGTTCTTGGCAAAGGCCTCGGGATCGTCGCCGCCGCATTCCACGGCCAGGGAGTGGTCGACGATGAGCTGCACGGGCACCACGGGGTTCACGGCGGCCGGATCGCCGCCCCGCGCCGCAATCGCGTCGCGCAGGCCGGCCAGGTCCACCAGCGCCGTCTGGCCCAGGATGTCGTGGCAGACCACGCGCGCCGGAAACCACGGAAAGTCGCGCTCGCGCCTGCGTTCCACGATCTGCGTGAGGCATTCGGCGAGCATGGCGGGGTCGCAGCGGCGCACCAGGTTCTCGGCATGGACGCGGGCCGTATAGGGCAGCGTGGCCCAGGCGCCGGGGCGGATGGCTTCGACGGCGGCCTGCGCGTCGTGGTAGTGGAGCGGGGTGCCGGCGAGGGGCTTGCGATAGGGCGATGTCATGGTGTCGGAGCGGGTCGGAAAGGCGGGATCGGCAAGCCGATGCAGAGGCGGCGCGGACGATGGCCCGGCCGCCGTTGGAACTTATTGGGCGCGTATGTTGTTGTCCTGAACGACCTTGCGGTAACGGGGAATCTCGGCCTTGATCAGCGCGCCGAACTGCTCGGGGCTGCCGCCGGCGGGCGATACGCCCGTGGGCTCGAGCTGGGCCACGAGGCCGGGTGCCTTGAGCCCCGCATCGAGCGCGCCGTTGAGCGCCTGCAGGATCCCGGGCGGCAGGCCGCGCGGCGCGATCAGGCCGTGCCAGGCCACCACGTCGTAGTCGGGCAGGCCGCCGCTTTCGGCCACCGAAGGAATATCGGGATAGGCCGGCAGGCGCTGGGCCGTGGTCACGGCCAGGGCCTTGAGCTTGCCGGCCTTGACATGGGGCATCAGCGCCTCGGTGCCGGCCACCAGCATGTCCACGTTGCCGGCCAGCAGGTCGGTCACGGCCGGGCCCGTGCCTTTGTAGGGCACGTGCGTGGCCTTGACGTGGGCCATGCCGAACAGGTATTCGGTCACGATGTGCAGATGGCTGCCGTTGCCCGCCGAGGCAAAGGTCAGCCTGCCGGGGTCCTTGCGTGCATAGGCCAGCAGCTCGCGCAGGTTCGCCACGGACAGCCTGGGATGGATGCAGGCCACGTAGGCGCCCCGGGACAGCTGCACCACGGGCGTCATGTCGGCCACGGGGTCGAAGCGCAGCGGATACAGCGCAGGGTTGACCGTGTAGCTGCCCGCGACCAGCAGCAGCGTGTGGCCGTCCGGCGGGGTACGCAGCGCATACTCGGTGCCTAGCGTGCCGCCCGCGCCGGGCCGGTTTTCCACGTAGACGGGCTGGCCCAGGCGCTCGTTGAGCACATTGGCCGCCACGCGCGCGATGAAGTCCGAGCCACCGCCCGGCGCGAACGGGCAGACGATCTTGATCGGCTTGGCCGGGAACTTATCCTGGGCCTGGGCGGCCCAGGGCAGGGCCAGCGAGGCCAGGCCCGCATTGAGCTGTCGACGGGAGAGATGCGCCATGGGTTGTGCTTCCGTGGGGATGTCGGGGGAGCCTAAGCCGCAGCCCGTTGCCGTGTGGTCAGCTGCCGGGGGCTTCAGGATCTGCGGGCCTATCAAAGCAATAGCTGTATACGCCCGGCCCATCGGTATTTCAATGCGGAACTCCTCAGGTCTGTCGCCGACGCGGCTCGGTTCGGCGGCCGTCCGTCCACCGAGCCGGCAGCCGCCGGACCCGGGCCCCGCGCCGGCGCTCAGACCCGCTGCGCGATGGGCACGAAGGCCCGATGGTCGGGACCCACATAGTGGGCGCTGGGGCGGATGATCTTGTTGTCCTGGCGCTGCTCGATGACGTGGGCCGCCCAGCCGCTGGTGCGCGCGATCACGAACAGTGGCGTGAACATGGCCGTGGGCACGCCCATCATGTGGTAGCTCACGGCGCTGAACCAGTCGAGGTTGGGGAACATGTTCCTGGCCTCCCGCATCACCGATTCCAGGCGCGCCGCGATGTCGTACATGCGGGTGTTGCCGGCTTGCTCCGACAGTCTCCGCGCCACGCCCTTGATGACCGCGTTGCGCGGATCGCTCACGGTGTAGACCGGATGGCCGAAGCCGATCACGACTTCCTTGGCCTCCACGCGGCGGCGGATGTCGGCCTCGGCTTCGTCGGGGCTGGCGTAGCGCTGCTGGATCTCGAAGGCCGCCTCGTTGGCGCCGCCATGCCTGGGGCCGCGCAGCGCGCCGATGGCGCCGGTGACGGCCGAGTACATGTCGCTGCCCGTGCCGGCCACCACGCGCGCCGCGAAGGTGGAGGCGTTGAATTCGTGTTCGGCATAGAGGTTGAGAGATGTGTGCATGGCGCGCACCCAGCTGGCGCCTGGCGCCTTGCCGTGCAGCAGGTGAAGGAAATGGCCGCCGATGGAGTCGTCCTCGGTCTCCACCGCGATGCGACGCCCCGAGTTGCTGAAGTGGTACCAGTACAGCAGCAGGGAACCCAGCGAGGCCATGAGGCGGTCGGCGATGTCGCGGCTGCCCGCCAGGCTGTGGTCGTCCTTCTCGGGCAGGGCGCAGCCCAGGGCCGAGACGCCGGTGCGCATCACGTCCATGGGATGGCTGGCGGCGGGCAGTTGCTCCAGCGCCAGCTTCACGCTGTGCGGCAGCCCGCGTAGGGCCTTGAGCCTGGCCTTGTAGGCCTGGAGTTCGCCTTGCGTGGGCAGCTTGCCGTGCACCAGCAGATGGGCGATCTCCTCGAATTCGCAGGCCTCGGCAATGTCCTGGATGTCGTAGCCGCGGTAGCGCAGGTCGTTGCCGCTCCTGCCGACGGTGCACAGCGCCGTGTTGCCGGCCGCGACGCCGGACAGGGCCACGGATTTCTTGGGCTTGAAGCCCGGGGCCCGGGCCTGGACGTCGGCCGGGGCGCGGGGGGCGATGGGGACGGCAACCGTGTTCATGCAAAGCTCTCCTTGTGTGATACTTCGCAATCTACGCAATACATTGGCTCAATAAAAGAGCTGAATTGGCGAATTATTGCGAAGACGATTTTTGTTTTTGCGAAGCTTGCGAATAAAAGGAGAGGCCGTGGCCAAGACCTTCATGGGCGTGCGCCTGCGCAGCCTGCGCGCCGAGCGCGGCATGACCCAGGCGGCACTGGCACAGGCGCTGGGTCTGTCGCCCAGCTACCTGAACCAGATCGAACAGGACCAGCGCCCGCTGACGGTGCCCGTGCTGCTCAGGATCCACAAGGTGCTGGGCGTGGACATCCAGCAGTTCTCCGAGGACGAGCAAGCCCGGCTGCTGTCGCAACTGCGCGATGCGATGGCCGCCGCTGCGCAGCCCGACGGGCCCGTGCCCCTGCCGGAGCTGCGCGAGGTGGCGGCCAAGATGCCGCACCTGGCGCAGGCGCTGCTGGCCATGCACCGCCGCCACCAGGCGGATGTGGAGCGCATCGAGGCGCTCTCGGCCCGGCTGGGCGACGGGCGCGGGCTGTCCGGGGAGGGCGATGCCGCCGTTTCCGCCTGGAACCATGCCCCGCGCCAGATGCCCTTCGAGGCGGTGCGCGATTTCTTCTTTGCCCACCGCAACCATTTCGATGCGCTGGACCGTGCGGCCGAGCGGCTGGCCCGGCAGGCGGGCGAGCAGGGCGGCAGCCTGCAGGAATGGCTGCAGCACCGGCTGCAGGCGCGCCACAACGTGCTGGTGCGGCGTGCAGCCCATGATGCGGGCGATGCGCATGGCCACCGCCACTATGACCCGCAGACGCGCACCCTCTGCGTGGCGCCGCAGCTGCGGCCCGCGCAGCAGGCCTTCCAGCTGGCCACCCAGCTGGCGCTGCTGGAGTTCGATGCGCTGATCGACGCCGAGCTGCGGACCGCCGCCTGGCAGGACGATGCCACGCGGCGCCTGGCGCGCCTGGGCCTGGCCAACTATGTGGCGGGCGCCTTCGTCCTGCCCTATGGGCAGTTCCTGCAGGCCGCGGAAGGCCTGCAGTACGACATCGACCTGCTGGCGCGGCGCTTCGGCGTGGGCTTCGAGACGGTGTGCCACCGCCTGTCCACGCTGCAGCGTGCCGAGGCACCGGGCGTGCCGTTCTTCTTCATCCGCGTGGACCGGGCCGGCAACATCAGCAAGCGCCAGTCGGCCACGCATTTCCATTTCTCCAAGATCGGCGGTACCTGCCCGCTGTGGAACGTGTACGAGGCCTTTGCCCAGCCCGGGCGCATCGTGCCCCAGCTGGCCAGCATGCCCGACGGGCGCGTCTACCTGTGGATCGCGCGGACGGTCAGCCACCAGGGCCACGGCTGGGGCGCGCCGGGCAAGACGTTTTCGATCGGCCTGGGCTGCGACGTGCAGCATGCTGCGCGGCTCGTGTATTCGCGCGGGCTGGACCTGCGCCACCTGGATGCGGCCACGCCCATCGGCATGGGCTGCAAGGTCTGCGAGCGCAGTGCCTGTCCGCAGCGGGCGTTTCCCTTCGTGGGCAAGCCCTTGCAGGTCAACGAGAACGAGAGCGGCTTTGTGCCCTATGGAGTAGCTCAGGTTTCCCGGGAAGGTGGCTGAAACGATAGCAGCCACCGCCTGTCAATCAATATTTTCAAGAGGAAATTGAACTGAAATATGGATATGGCTTGCGTTGCAAGCTATCAAAAAAGATAAATGCCTCAAAGCCCCAGCGCATCGAGCAGGTGCTTTTCATACTTTTCGCTCTCGGCCGGGTAGCGCAAGTTCGGCAGACCCTGTTTTCGGGCCAGCGACCAGACAATGCTCTCGCCCGCGGGCAGGGTGTCGGGCGCTTCCTGGTAGACGGCGTCGGCATAGGCTTCCCGCGGCGGGATGAGGGTCCAGCCCGCCTCGCGCAGCGCGGCGATCACGTCGTCCAGGAACATGGCGTTGATGGTGTTGGTGTGCAGCAGCAGCACATGGTCGATCTCGCGCCCCGTGGCCTGGCGCGCCAGCCGCGCGTAGTAGTCTGCGCGGTCCAGCAGATGGCGGATATAAGGCTGCCTGAAGACCTGTGGCGATTGGCCGGGGTGCTGCGCCATCCAGGCACGCAGGCGCTGGTCGTAGTACCAGTCGCTGGCATCGATGGAGACGGCGCCCGGGCCATAGCCATGGGCGCTCAGCCACTGGCGCACGCCGTCGCGTCGGGCCTCGGTATGGCCTTCCTTCAGATAGGGGAAGCGGTAGCGCCGGGTCCACGAGGGCAGGCGGGCAAGCAGGTCCTCGTTGCGTTCGATGTCGGACAGGTAGCGGTCCAGCGAGACCTGGTCCTGGTGGAGGTTGAGGTGGGAATAGCCGTGGTTGCCCACCTGGTGGCCCTGCTCCAGCCATTGGCCCACCAGGTTCATGCCCTCCTGGCTGTCCACGCGCGCGCCGGCGGCAAACAGAATGCTCTTGACCTCGTTGTCCTTGAGCGCCTTGAGCAGCTGGTTGTTCAGCGCGCGTGCTTGGGGCAGCCTGTCCGGGTCGTAGCCGTCGTCAAAGCTCAAGGCCAGCCGCTGGGCCATGGCCGCCAGCGGCAGGCACAGGGCCAGGGCGGCGATCAGGGGCTTGAACATGCTGCAGCCTCAGGCACGGGGCGCAAAGGCGATCAGGCCCATGCCCAGCAGGCAGGTCAGCACGCCGGCCACGTCCCAGGCCGTGGGGCGCACGCCGTCCACCAGCCACAGCCACGCCAGGGCCACGCCCACATAGACTCCGCCGTAGGCCGCATACACGCGTCCGGCCGCCGCCGGGTGCAGCGTCAGCAGCCACGCAAACACCGCCAGGCTGGCGGCGGCGGGCAGCAGCAGCCAGGCGCTGCCGCCCTGCTTGAGCCACAGCCAGGGCAGGTAGCAGCCCGCGATCTCGGCCAGGGCCGTCAATACATAAAGCAAAAAGGTCTTGATCACTGCGCAGCGTTCGGGTCCGGAAAAGCCAGGCTGCATTGTGCATGGCCGCGGGCCGGCGCCGCCAGGGCCAGCGTGCTGCCCCGGAGCACCAGCTCCTCGAACTGCGCCACGGGCACGGGCGCGCTCATCAGATAGCCCTGCCAGGCAAAGCAGCCTATGACCTCGAGGAACTGGCACTGGGCCTGGGTCTCCACGCCCTCGGCCATCACGCGCAGCCCCAGGCTATTGGCCAGCGCGACGATGGTGCGTGCGATCGCGGCGTCGTTGGGGTCGGTCAGCACGTCATGCACAAAGCTGCGGTCGATCTTGAGCTGGTTCAGGGGCAGGCGCTTCAGATAGGCCAGCGAAGAATATCCGGTACCGAAATCGTCGAGCGAAAAGCCAATGCCGTGCACCTGCAGCTGGGCCATCTTGGCGATGGTGTTGTCCACGTCGCTGAGCAGCAGGCTCTCGGTCAGTTCGAGCTTGAGCAGGCGCGGATCGGCGCCATGCTCGGCCAATGCCCGCAGCACCTGCTGCACGAACTCGGGGCGGTAGAACTGCTTGGCGCTGACATTGATGGCCAGCGTGAGCTGGGCGAGCCGCGGATGCCGGGCCCAGGCGGCCAGCTGGCGGCAGGCCGCGTGCAGCACCCATTCGCCCAGCTCCACGATCAGCCCGGTTTCCTCGGCCAGCGCAATGAATTCGCCGGGCGAGACGAAGCCGCGGCGCGGATGCCGCCAGCGCAGCAGGCCCTCGGCACCCACCACCTGGCCATGCTCCACCTGGGGCTGGTAGAACAGCTCGAACTGCCGCTGGGCCAGGCCGGTGCGCATTTCCTGCTCCAGCGCCCGACGCTCCTGCAGCGCGGCCTGCAGCGTCGGGTCGAAGAACTGCGCGGCATTGCGGCCCTGGTTCTTGGCCTGGTACATGGCCATCTCGGCACGGCGCAGCACTTCCTTGGCCGACAACGGCTTGGCGGAGGCGGCCACCGGCTCGGCGCCGAACAGGCTCAGCCCCAGGCTGGCGGTGACCTGGCGCGGCGTGCCCGCCACGGTCAGTGGCTCGCGCACCAGCGCCAGCACGCGCTGGGCCTGCTTTTCCAGATAGGTGGCGGCGGCCACGGCATCCGCGCCCAGGTCGTCGAGCACGATCACGAAGTCGTCGCCGCCCTGGCGGGCCACGGTCACGCCCGCACCCATGCGGTGGCCCAGGCGCTGGCTGAGCTCCTGGAGCAAGGCGTCGCCGTGCTCCAGGCCCATGGTTTCGTTGAAGGCCTTGAAATTGTCGATGTCCAGCAGCAGCACGCCGCCCCAGTGCTGGCGCCGCTGGCAGCTGGACAGCGCCTGCTGCAGCCGGTCCATGAGCAGGCGCCGGTTGGGCAGCGCGGTGAGCGGATCGTAGAAGGCCAGGCGCCTGGCCTCGTCCTCGGCGGCCTTGCGCTGGCTCTGGTCCTGCAGCACCATGAGGCAGCCATCGTCGAGCAGCACGCCGCTCATGCTCACGGTGCGGCGCGTGCCGTCGGCGCCGTGAAAGGACAGCTCCTGCGCGGCGATCGTGTAGGTATCGGGCGGTGGTGCGTCGCCGTTGTGCACCGTGACGGCCCTGGCCCTTACGCGCGCCTTGGCGTCTTCCCAGCGCAGCATGGCGCGCTTGCGCTGGGCTTCGTTGGCAAACACGCGGCTCCACCACTGCTGGCTGTGCGTATCGGGCGCCTGCGGATTGCCTGCAATGCGCAGGAATTCGTCGTTCCAGTAGGCAAAGCGGCCGTCGTTGCGCTCCATGACCAGGCCCACGGGCAGGCGCTGCATCAGGTGGCGCAGCTGCCGGTGGCCCTGCTGCTGTATCTGCTGCAGGCGCTTGCGCTCGCTGATGTCCTGCACCAGGGCCAGCAGCATGCGGGGGCGCTGGCCGACGACGGAGATATTGACTTCCACCCAGACCGTCTGGCCGTCCTTGCGCAGCAGGCTGTGCTCGCCGTGGATGGCCTTGATCTGGCCGCTCACCAGGGCATGGAGCAACTGGGCGGAATGCTCGCGGTCCTCGGGGATGGAAAGGTCCAGCGCCTTGCGCTGGTGCAGCTCCTGCGCCGAGTAGCCGGACATGGCGCAGTAGCGCTGGTTGACGGCCATGATGCGCAGGCTGGCGGTGTCGACCTGCACCACGCCCAGCGCGGCCTGCTCGTACAGCGCCTGAAAGCGCGCATCGCTTTCGCGCCAGCCGCGCGTGGAGCGGCGCAGCCGGGCGAAGAAGGACGAGCGCCGGCGCCAGCGGCGCCAGGACCAGGCGAACACCGCCAGCCCCGCCGCGGCCAGCGCCGACAGAAGATAGGGCAGGGCGCGCTCCAGCCAGGTCAGGACGGGCCATTGCAGCAGGCCGATGCGCTCGCGCACAAGCACCTGCTTTTCGATCAGGCCGGCAGCGCCGGACGCCGCCAGATCCCCTGCCAGTGCCTGGCCAGGCCCCCAAGCCCAGGCCAGGGCCACTGCCGCGATCCATAGAAACCTGGCCATCCAGGGCTGGCCCAGTGCGAGAAAGGACATGAACGAATGTGTGCGATCAAACAGTAGGGCCCGAAGCCGCGTTGCCGGCCGGGCCGCCCAGATATTCCCGCCGCTCATCCATAGACCGTTCGAGCGGATGCCGCAGAGGACTGCATTGTGAAGGATATTTCCTACAAGCAGCAAACCGGCAAGACCGGCGGCAGCCGCCCTTGCTGCGGATGGCCGCGGTCCGCAGTCATCCGGATGGAGTCCGGACGGGCGCCACTTGCCGATACGGAAAATGCTTCAAAAACAGGAGCTGCGCCAGGCAATCATACGTATCTGAATGTGAATTTTGGTCAAACCACTTTCATCCAGTGGCCGGCGCTGCAAGTCTTGCAATTTTGTTTCATCCGTGCAACAGAGGCCGTGGCCTGCAGGCCTTCATGGATCGGTGCTGCGGGCCCACAATGAAGCCATGTCCGTAGCCAAGACCCTGCTCATCGTCTACCACTCCCTCACGGGCGGCACATTGCAGATGGCGCAAGCCGCTGCCGCCGGCGCCCGGGGCGAGGAAGGCGTGCAGGTGCGCCTGCTCGAAGCGCGGCAGGCCGGTCCCGAAGACCTGCTGGCCGCAGAAGGCTATGTCTTTGCCACACCGGAAAACCTGGCCGCCGTCAGCGGGCTGATGAAGGACTTCTTCGACCGCAGCTACTACGGCGCGCTGGACCGCATCAACGGCCGCCCCTATGCGGTGCTGGTCTGCGCGGGCAGCGACGGCTCCAATGCTGCACGGCAGATCACACGCATTGCCACCGGCTGGCGCCTGCAGCCCGTGGCCGAGCCGCTGATCGTCTGCACCCACGCGCAGACGCCCGAAGCCATTCTGGCGCCCAAGCATATCGGGCCGGCCGAGCTGGAGCGCTGCCGGGAGCTGGGACAGGCCTTTGCCGCCGGGCTGGCGCTGGGCGTGTTCTAGGCTGCCCCGGCCCGCCCCAAGGCCCGCCGAGGGCTATGGGCGCGTTATGATTCGGCCCGCCCTTTGTCCTCGACTCCATACCGCCATAGACCGCCTCCGACACCGTGCGCCTGAACTCGATCAAGCTCTCCGGCTTCAAATCCTTTGCCGAGCCCACCAACTTCGTCCTGCCGGGCCAGATGGTCGGCGTGGTGGGCCCCAACGGTTGCGGCAAGTCCAACATCATGGACGCGGTGCGCTGGGTGCTGGGCGAATCCAAGGCCAGCGAGCTGCGCGGCGAGTCCATGCAGGACGTGATCTTCAACGGCACCACGCACCGAAAGCCCGCGAGCCGGGCCAGCGTGGAGCTGACCTTCGACAACAGCGACCACCGCGCGGGCGGCCAGTGGGGCCAGTTCGGTGAGATTGCCGTCAAGCGCGTGCTCACGCGCGAGGGCAACAGCAGCTATTTCATCAACAACCAGCCCGTGCGCCGCCGCGACGTGCAGGACGTGTTCCTGGGTACGGGCCTGGGGCCGCGTGCCTACGCCATCATCGGCCAGGGCACGATCAGCCGCATCATCGAGTCGCGCCCCGAGGAACTGCGCCTGTTTCTGGAAGAAGCCGCAGGCGTTTCCAAGTACAAGGAGCGCCGGCGCGAGACCGAAAACCGCCTCTCGGCCACGACCGAGAATCTCACGCGCGTGGAAGACATTCTGCGCGAGCTCAATGCCAACCTCGACAAGCTCGAGAAGCAGGCCGAGGTGGCGGCCCGGTACAACGACCTCCATGCCCAGGTCACGCTCAAGCAGCACCAGCTGTGGTACCTGAAGCGGGCCGAGGCCGAGGCCGAGCAGGACCGCGTGCGCGTCGAAGGCCTGAAGGTGGTCAACGAGCTCGAAGAGCGCATGGCCGACATCCGCAACAACGAAAGCGGACTCGAGACCCTGCGTCAGGCGCACTACGACGCCAGCGACAAGGTCAACCAGGCGCAGAGCAAGCTCTACGAGGCCACGGCCGAGGTGGGCAAGCTCGAGGCCGAGATCCGTTACGTGGTCGAAGGCCGCCAGCGCGTGCAGCAGCGCCTGCAGCAGCTGTCCGAGCAGATCCTGCTGTGGAGCAGCCGCAGCGAGGAAGCCCAGGCCGAGATCGAGAACATCGAGGGCGCCGGCATGGATGCCGAGGAACAGGCCGAGATGCTCGCCGCCCAGGTCGAGGAGCAGACCATGCGTCTGCCCGACCTGGAGGAAGCGCTGCGCGCCGCGCAGAAGGCCGACGCCGACCAGCGCAGCTCCGTGGTGCAGGTGCAGCAGCAGATCCAGGTGCTGGCCGCCGAGCAGCGCAGCCTGGACGAGCAGCGCCGCCAGTTCGAAAGCCGCTTCGAGCGCCTGCGCGCCGACCGCAATGCGCTGGAGACGCCCGATGAAGCGCGCCTGGCCAATCTGCAGGCGCAGCTGGCCGAGGCGCAGGAACTGGCCGAGATGGCCGATGCCGTGCTCAACGAGCTGCAGGAGTCCGTGCCCCAGCTCGACGAGGATCGCCGCGCGCGCCAGAAAGCTGTCAACGAGGAAAGCGGCCGCCATGCGGACCTGTCCGCGCGCCTGGAGGCCCTCAAGGCCCTGCAGGAAAAGGTCAAGACCGACGGCAAGCTGCAGCCCTGGCTGGCCAAGCACGGCCTGGACGGCCTGCAGGGGCTGTGGAGCCGCATTGCCATCGAGCCGGGTTGGGAGAATGCGCTGGAAGCCGCCCTGCGCGAACGCCTGGGTGCGCTGGAAGTGGGGCGCCTGGACATGGTGCGCGGCTTTCTGGGTTCGGGCGGGCAGGATGCGCCGCCGGCCCGGCTGGCCTTCTTCAGCCCCCCCCCAGGCCGCGGCGACGCCGGCAGCCGCGCGCTTTGCGCGGTTGTCGGACCTGCTCAAGGTCGGCGATGCCGGCCTGCGCACCGTGCTGTCCGACTGGCTCACCGGCTGCTATACGGCCGCCACGCTGGACGAGGCGCTGGGCCGCCGTGCCGAGCTGCAGCCCGGCGAGGTGGTCTACGTGCCCACGGGCCATGCGGTCAGCGCCCACAGCGTCACCTTCTATGCCCAGGACTCCGAGCAGTCGGGCCTGCTGGCGCGCGCCCAGGAGATCGAGCACCTCGAAAAGGAGGTGCGGGCCCAGGCATTGATTGCGGAGGAATCGCGCTCGGCCCTGGTGCGCGCCGAAAGCGCCTATGCCGACGCCTCGCAGCGCCTGGTGGCGGCGCGGCGCGAGGCTTCCGAGGCCCGCAGCCGCGCCCATGAGCTGCAGGTCGAGACCCTGCGCCTGTCGCAGCTGGCCGAGCAGGCCCGGGCGCGCAACGCCCAGATCGCGGCCGACCTGTCCGAGGTCGAGGCCCAGCTGTCCGATATCGAGGAGCGCCGCGTCGCGGCCGAGGCCCGCTTCGAGGAGCTGGACATGCAGCTGGCCGACAGCCAGGAGCGCCATGCCCAGCTGGGCGACAGGGTGCTGGAAGCCGAGCGGCGCCTCAACGAATCGCGCGAGCAGCTGCGCAGCCTGGAGCGCCAGGCCCAGGAAGCGACGTTCTCGCAGCGCAGCCTGCATGCGCGCCGCGCCGAGCTGTCCCGCACCATCGAGACGGCCAGCCAGCAGGCGCGTTCGCTGGCCGAGGAACAGCAGCGTGCGCAGGAGGAGCTTTCGCGCCTGACCGATGCAGCGGCCCAGGGCGGCCTGCAGGACGCGCTGGACCTGAAGATGCAGCGCGAGAAGGAAGTCGCCGAGCGCCGCAGCGAATACGACGACCTGACCAACAAGCTGCGCGCCAGCGACGAGCGCCGCCAGTCGCTCGAAAAGGCGCTGGACCCGCTGCGCCAGCGCATCACCGAATTCCAGCTCAAGGAGCAGGCCGCGCGCCTGGGCCTGGAGCAGTACAGCAACCTGCTGGCCGAGGCCAATGCCGATCTCGCGGCCGTGGCCCAGTCCATTGCGGAGGGCAATGTGCGCATGCACGGCCTGCAGGGCGAGATCGACCGCCTGCACCGCGAGATCCAGGCCCTGGGTGCGGTGAACCTTGCGGCGCTCGACGAATTGACGCTGGCGCGCGAGCGCAAGACCTTCCTCGATGCGCAGATGGACGACCTGACCAAGGCCATGAACACGCTGGAAGATGCCATCCGCAAGATCGACGCCGAGACGCGTGAACTGCTGTCGGGCACTTTCGATACCGTGAACCGCCATTTCGGCCGCATGTTCCCCGAACTGTTCGGCGGCGGCCAGGCCAAGCTGGTGATCACGGGCGATGAAATCCTGGATGCCGGCGTGCAGGTGATTGCCCAGCCGCCCGGCAAGAAGAACCAGACCATCCATCTGCTCTCGGGCGGCGAGAAGGCGCTCACGGCGATTGCGCTGGTGTTCGCCATCTTCCAGCTCAACCCGGCACCGTTCTGTCTGCTCGACGAGGTGGACGCGCCGCTGGACGATGCCAATACCGAGCGTTATGCCAAGCTGGTGCACAGCATGAGCAAGGGCACGCAGTTCCTGTTCATCAGCCACAACAAGATCGCCATGGAAATGGCCGGGCAGCTGATCGGCGTGACCATGCAGGAGCAGGGTGTTTCACGAATTGTTGCGGTGGATATGGAGTCTGCCCTGTCCATGGCTGAGCTATCCTGAGCCTGTTTCCACTTCCGAGGACTTGCGCGAACCAAGATGCACGCAGCCTTCTTCACCGGCATGGGAATCCCGCCCGGGCCTGTTTTGCGTAAGTCCTGTCCCCTTCGACCGTTCACATACCGCTTTCTTACATGAGTACCCTGCAAATCAGTCTGGCCGTCCTGGGCGTTGTGCTTCTGGCCCTGATCGTTGCCTACAACTCTTGGTCGGCCCGCCGCAATGCGCCCAGGCGCGCGGATCCCGAGGCGCAGGGCGTGCAAGGTGATCCCCTGCGCAACGAGCCCGGCATGGACACGGTGGGACACGGCCCCGATCTCACGCACAGCCTGCGCGAGCCGGTGCTGGGCGACTTCGGCAAGGCCGTTCCCGGCGCCGAACCGCTGCATGTACCCGAGGCCGCTGGCCGCTTTGCCGAGGCCGATGCCGAGCTGGCACGGATCGTGGCGCAGGAGGCCTATGAGGAGCAGCAGCGCCAGGCTGCGCTGGAGGCCGCCCGCCAGCAGGCCGCCGCGCCGGCAGCTGCGGCAGCGGTGCCACAGCCGGCCGCCAGGCCTGCGCAACCCCAGGCCGAAGCCGAAGGCGCGGCGGAGCGCGCGCCCGTGGAGCCCGTGCTGACCGAGGCGCCGCTGGCCGCGCCCGCCGCGGCTGCCGCAGTGGAGCGCCGCAGCCAGCTGGACGCGCTGATCGATGCCATCGCTCCCATACAGGTGGCGCAGCCCGTGCCCGGCGAAGTGGCCATCCAGGCGCTGCCCAGCACGCGCCGCGCGGGCAACAAGCCGTTCGCCATCGAAGGCATGAACCAGCAGACCCGCCAGTGGGAGCCGCTGCAGGCCGGCCAGCGCTATATCGCCTTCCAGGCCGGCGTGCAGCTGGCCAACCGCACGGGCGCGCTCAACGAGATCGAATTTTCCGAATTCGTGGCCAAGGTGCAGCGCTTTGCCGATGCCCTGGGCGTGGTGCCCGACATGCCCGACATGCTGCATGAAGTGGCGCGTGCCCGCGAGCTGGACCAGTTCGCCAGCGAGCACGATGCCCAGCTGTCCTTTATGCTGCGCGCGCGCCAGGCTTCCTGGAGCGCGGGCTACGTGCAGCAGAACGCCGGCCGCCTGGGCTTTGTCGCCAGCGCCATGCCGGGACGCATGGCGCTGTCCTCGCCCACGCCGGGCATGCCGCCGGTGCTGCTGCTGCACTACGACCCGCAGGCAGCCCTGGCCGACGACCTGGACCAGTCCGTGGTCCGCGAAATCCTGCTGAGCCTGGATGTGGCCCAGGTGCCGCGCGGCGAACAGCCGTTTGCCCAGCTGCGCCAGATTGCCGAACAGCTGTGCCAGACCATGGATGGCGTACTGTGCGACCAGAACGGCTACCTGCTGCCGGTTTCGGCGCTGGACCCGATCCAGCATGACCTGGAGCTGCTGTACGACAAGCTCGACAGCCGGGAGCTGTCGGCCGGCTCCCTGCTGGCCCGCAGGCTGTTCAGCTGAGGGACGACACCTGCCGGGCGGCTTCGCGCCTTTCCCAGGAAGAGGGGGCGGCGGCCCGAACGGAGGGCGGCTCTTGCCGCCCGCCCGTGCCGGGGCCGGGTGCGCTTCGGGTGCCCTGGAAGATGCGGATACCATGGGCAGCTGACACCAATAATCAAGGGCCAACGATGTTGGCCTTTTTCATCGCCATTACCCTGGCCAGAGCATGACCGAAAATTTTGACCTTTTTTCCGCTGAAACGCCCAAGCAGAGCGCGCAGGCTGCTCCTGAAAAAGTGGCGGCCAAGGTGCAGGAGCTGCGGGCCCGGCTCAACCGGTGGGCGCATGAATACTATGTGCTCGATGCGCCCACCGTGCCCGATGGCGAATACGACCGGGTCTTTCAGCAACTGCAGGCGCTCGAAGGCGCCTATCCCGCGCTGGTCACACCCGACTCGCCCACGCAGCGCGTGATCGGCGCCGTGCTCGAGGGCCTGGCGCCCGTGCGCCATGCCGTCCCCATGCTTAGCATCCGCACCGAGACCGACAACGAAGCCACGGGCGCCCAGGCCTTCGATGCGCGCGTGCGCCGCGAGCTGGAACTGCCCGAATCGGCACCGCCCGTGGAATATGTGGCCGAGCCCAAGTTCGACGGCCTGGCCATGAATCTGCGCTATGAAGACGGCGTGCTGGTGCAGGCCACGACGCGCGGCAACGGGGAGGTGGGCGAGGATGTGACGCACAACATCCGCACCATCCGCCGCATCCCGCTGTCCCTGCCGCGCGACCAGGGCGTGCCTGCGGTGGTCGAAGTGCGCGGCGAGGTCTACATGGGCCGAGCCGATCTGGCCAGGCTCAACGAGCGCCAGCAGGCCGCCGGCGCCAAGACCTTTGCGAATCCGCGCAATGCGGCTGCGGGCTCGGTGCGCCAGCTGGATTCGAATATCGCGGCCCAGCGGCCGCTGTCGTTCTTTGCCTACGGCCTGGGCGAGATCACGCCGCCCGCGCAGGGCGGACCGGATTTCGGCACCCATTACGCCATGCTGCAGACGCTCAGGTCCTGGGGCTTTCCGGTGGCGCCGCAGGTATGCATCGCCCATGGGGCCGACGAGCTGGTGGCCTTCCATGAGCGCATGGGCGCCGAGCGTGCCAGCCTGCCGTACGAGATCGACGGCGTGGTCTACAAGGTCAACAGCCTGGCGCTGCAGCGCCGTCTCGGCTTCGTGACGCGCGAGCCGCGCTGGGCCGTGGCCCACAAGTACCCGGCCGAGGAAATGCCCACACTGATGGAAGGCATCGACGTGCAGGTGGGCCGCACCGGCAAGCTCACGCCCGTGGCACGGCTGGCGCCCGTGGCGGTGGGCGGCGTCATCGTCACCAATGCCACGCTGCACAATCTGTTCGAGATCCGCAAGAAGGGCGTGCGCGTGGGCGACACGGTGGTCGTGCGCCGCGCCGGCGATGTGATTCCCGAAGTCGTGCGGCGTGTCGTGACATCGCCCTCGGCCCAGGGCGATGGCGCGGCCGCGCCGCGCCAGCCGTATGTGCCCAATTTCCGCATGCCCAGGGCCTGCCCCATCTGCGGCAGCGAGGTGGTGCGCGAAAAAGGCGAGGCCAACCACCGCTGCACGGGCGGCCTGTTCTGCGGCGCCCAGCGCAAGGAAGCCATCTTGCACTTCGCCCAGCGCCGCGCCATGGATATCGAAGGCCTGGGCGAGAAGCTGGTCGACCAGCTGGTGGACGGCCAGGTCATCAAGGTGCTGCCCGACCTGTACCGCCTGGGCCTGACGGCGCTCGCCGCGCTGGACCGCATGGCCGAGAAGTCGGCGCAGAACGTGCTGGATGCGCTGGAAAAATCCAAGTCCACCACTTTGCCGCGCTTTCTGTTCGGCCTCGGCATACGCCATGTGGGCGAAGCTACGGCCAAGGATCTGGCGCGCCATTTCGGCACGCTGGACGCCATCATGGATGCCGGCGTGGAGCAGCTGCTGCAGGTCAACGATGTCGGCCCCGTGGTGGCCGACAGCATCCACACCTTCTTTGCCCAGCCCCATAACCGCGAGGTGGTCGAGCAGTTGCGTGCCTGCGGCGTGCACTGGGAGGAGGGTGCGCCGGCCGAGAAGGCGCCCCAGGTGCTGGCCGGCCTGACCGTGGTGCTGACCGGCACGCTGCCCACGCTGAGCCGCGATGCCGCCAAGGAAATGCTGGAGGCTGCGGGCGCCAAGGTCTCGGGCTCGGTGAGCAAGAAGACCAGCTACGTGGTGGCCGGTGCCGAGGCAGGCAGCAAGCTGGCCAAGGCGCAGGAGCTGGGCGTGACCGTGCTCGACGAGGACGGCATGCTGGCCCTGCTCAAGGGGCAGCCATGAACCCGGGCGTGACAGAGGGGGGCGCACCATGGCGCTGACGCCGCGCAAACCCGTCCTCGGGCTGGCATTGGGCAGCGGCTCGGCGCGCGGCTGGGCCCATTTCGGCGTGCTGCGTGCATTGAAGGAAGCCGGCATCCAGCCCGATATCGTCTGCGGCTCCTCCATCGGTGCGCTGGTGGGCGCCTCCTATGCGGCGGGCGAGATGGAGCGCTTCGAGGAATGGGTGCTCAGCCTGGGCGTGCGCAAGGTCTTCGGCTTCATGGACTTCAATATCGCGGGCGGCATGCTCAAGGGCGAAAAGCTCATCGCGTTCTGGCGCAGCCATTTCGTCGATTCCGCGCTGGAGGACCTGGCCATTCCGTTCGCGGCCGTGGCCACCGACCTGCATTCGGGCGCCGAAGTCTGGCTGCGCAAGGGCTCGATCGCCGATGCCGTGCGCGCCTCCATTGCCTTGCCGGGCCTGTTCACGCCGGTCTACCGCGAGGGGCGGCTGCTGGTGGACGGCGGCATCGTGAACCCCGTGCCGGCCTCGCTGGCGCGGGCCATGGGCGCCGATATCGTGATTGCCGTGGACCTGAATGCCGACATCATGCGCCGGCACATGCTGCCGCTGGATGCGCCGCCCGGAGCCGCGGACGCCGACCGCGATACCGGGCCGGGCGATCAGGATGCGGGCCCGGTGGAGCAGCAGGAACTGCCGCTGGACGACAGCAACCAGGGCCAAGGCTGGGTGCAGCGGCTGCAAAGCAGCGTCAAGGGGGCGGCCGCCTGGCAAGGCGTGGCGGCCTGGCGGCAGGGGCAGGCGAACGAGCCCAAGCCGCCGCCGGTGCCCTCGCTGCTCGACGTGGTCATGACCAGCGTGAACATCATGCAGATGCGCATCACGCGCAGCCGCATGGCGGGAGACCCGCCCGAACTGGTGATCGCGCCGCGTCTGTCGCACATGGGGCTGCTGGACTTTCACCGTGCGCGCGAAGCCATCGATGAAGGCTATGCCGCGGCGCAGGCCGCCCTGCCGGCGCTCAACAGCTGGCGGCTTTGAGGCCGCCTGCGCTCAGCCGGCCTGGCCGGCCGCGTCGACCGGAGCATGGCCCGGCTGCAGCCTGGGCTCGTGCCACAGGTCCACGGTGTGTACCGTGCCCTTGTCCAGGCTGCCGCTGGCACGGTCGGCCAGATAGCGTTCCAGCGTGACGCGCACGGTGCGGAAGGCAATTTCCTGCCATGGAATCTCGTGCTCGGCAAACAGTCGGGCCTCCATGGTTTCGGGGCCGGGGTGGCATTGCTCGCTGCGCAGGCGTGCCAGATAGAACAGGTGCACCTGGCCGACCTGGGGCACGCTGATCAGCGAGAACAGCCGGCCCAGCTCGATATCAGCGCCGGCCTCTTCATCGGTCTCGCGCTGCGCGCCCTGCGAGGCGGTTTCGTTGAGCTCCATGAAGCCCGCGGGCAGCGTCCACAGGCCGCGGCGCGGCTCGATATTGCGCTTGCACAGCAGAATGCGTCCGTCGTCGGCCACGGGCAGGGTGCCCACCACGTTGAGCGGATTCTCGTAATGGATGGTGTTGCATTGCGAGCAGACGGCGCGCTCGCGCGTATCCCCATCATCGGGAAGGCGGTAGACGACGGCGGTGCCGCAATTGCGGCAGAACTTGATGGGGCTGCGGAACATCATGCCGTGACTATAAGCAAAACAGCCCGCAGGCGCTGGCTTGGCATGCGCTGCGGGCTATGAAAAAGAGAGTTGACCTGCCGCCGGCGTGGCCGCCTTCCCCAATAAAAAGGACGGCTCCCCGCCTGCGGGAATCACACGATTTTGATGCGCAGGGGCTCCAGGCCGCTGACCTGGGCTTCGAGGGTGTCTCCGCTCACCACGGCGGCCACGCCTTCGGGGGTGCCGGTCATGATGAGGTCGCCGGGCTGCAGCTCCCAGGCAGCCGACAGGTGCTCGATGGTCTCGGCGATGTTCCAGATCAGCTTGTGGATGTGGCTGCTCTGGCGCACCGTGCCGTTGACCTGCAGCGAGATGGCGGCCTGGCCGATGTCGCCGGCCTGCTGGGCGGGCGTGATCGGGCCGATGGGGGCCGATTGCTCGAAGGCCTTGCCGATGCACCAGGGCCGACCCTGTTTCTTCATGTCGTTTTGCAGGTCGCGGCGCGTCATGTCCAGGCCCACGGCGTAGCCGTAAATGTATTGCAGCGCATCGGCGGCCTTGATGTTCTTGCCGGCCTTGCCGATGGCCACCACCAGTTCCACCTCGTGGTGCAGGTTCTGGGTCAGCGTGGGGTAGGCCACCTGTCCGGTTTCGCCTGCGGGCACGGCAACTGCGGCATCGGCGGGCTTGAGGAAGAAGAACGGAGGTTCGCGGCCGGTAAAGCCCATCTCCTTGGCGTGATCCTCGTAGTTTCGGCCCACGCAGTAGATGCGGTGGATGGGAAAGCGCTCGCCACGCCCGACTACGGGCAAGCTGACGACAGCAGGGGGATTGAACACGTAACCGCTCATGAAAACCTCAGCAAAAAAGCATGCCGGGACCGCCTCCGGCCCGGCTGACGGGCTGCGCCATGTATTTGACGCGGCAAGCAGTGTGCCATGGGACTTGCACCGTGCAGATCTGCAAATATACGGATGCTGCGCCATCGGCGATTCGCGCCGTGCAGTTATGCTGTCTCGCCATGAAGCTCCACACCTATTTCCGCTCCTCGGCCTCCTACCGTGTGCGCATTGCGCTGCAGCTCAAGGGGCTGCCCTATGAATACCTGCCCGTGCACCTGGTGCGCGGCGAGCACAAGGCCCCGGCCTATGCCTCGCATGTCGGCGACGCGCTGGTGCCCAGCCTGGAGACCGACGACGGCCACTGGCTTACCCAATCCATGGCCATCATGGAATACCTGGACGAAACGCATGCCGCCCATCCTCTGCTGCCGGCGGATGCCTTGGGGCGGGCCCATGTGCGGGCGCTGGCGCAGATGGTCGCTTGCGAGATCCACCCGCTCAACAATCTGCGCGTGCTCAAGTACCTGGTGCACGAACTCAAGGTGTCGGACGAGGCCAAGACCGGCTGGTATGCCCACTGGGCGCGTTCGGGCCTGGAAGCCTTCGAGCGCCAGCTGGCGCTGCTCGATGCGGAACGCAAGGCCGGCGGCCTGCCGCCGTCGGTTTTCTGCTGGGGCGACGTGCCCGGCATGGCCGAGTGCTGTCTGGTTCCCCAGGTTTTCAACGCCCAGCGCTTTGCCGTCAATCTCGACGGCCTGCCGCGATTGATGGAGGTGGTTGAGCGCTGCAACGCCATGCCTGCGTTCCAAAGCGCCCATCCGTCGGCCTGTCCGGACGCGGAATGATGGCGCAGGGCATGGAGTTAAATGCCCCCTGGCTGGTCCCCGAGTGGCCGGCGCCCGAAGGCGTGCATGCCGCATGCACGCTGCGCGCGGGCGGTGTAAGCGAGGCGCCCTGGGGCAGCCTGAATCTGGGTGACCATGTAGGCGACGAGCCCGCCCATGTGCGCGAGAACCGGCGGCGGCTTTCGCAGTGGATTGCGGACTGCACGCCCGGTGCCTGCCAGGCCTTTCTGCAGCAGGTGCACGGCACCGACGTGCTGGACCTGGATGCCGGCAATGTGGGGACGGCCAACGGCGCATGCTACGACGCCTGCGTGACCAGCGATGCCGGCGTGGTCTGCACCGTCATGGTGGCCGACTGCCTGCCGGTATTGCTCGCGCATCGCAGCGGCAAGGTGGTAGGTGCGGCGCATGCGGGCTGGCGCGGGCTGGCTGGCATGCCGCCCGGGCGCGATGCCGGCGCGGGGCCGCTGGCCCAGGGTGTGCTGGAATCGCTGTTCGAGGCTTTTTGCCGCAAAGTGCAGGCGGTTGCTGCGCAGTCAGCTATCGATAAGGAAGCTTTGCCGCGGCTGTCCGCCGGCATCGCCGGCCAGACCATGGCATGGTTGGGGCCCTGCATAGGACCAGAGTCTTTCGAGGTGGGGGAGGAAGTCCGTGCAGCTTTCGTTGCCCATGATGCGGATGCTGCACAATTTTTCAATGCGCTTTCCGGCGAAGGCAAACCACGCAAATATCTGGCCAATCTGCCGCAGCTGGCGCGCCAGCGCCTGCAGGCCATGGGAATCGCGTCTATCTACGGCAACGACGGCAGCGCGCCCTGGTGCACGGTGCGCAACGAGTCACGGTTTTTCTCGCACCGGCGCGATGCCGGGCGGCTCGGCAGCAGCGGCCGCCTGGCTGCCTGCATCTGGTGCGACGGAGACTGAGGCAGCTTCAGGCGCTGCACCACCATGCAGCGCCTGTGCCTGCCGGATCGCACGCAGCCTGCCCTTGCGTCCGGGCGTGCCAAGAATGTAGAGCACGATGGACAGCGGCAGCACGCCGTACAGTGCGAAGGTGAAGAAGGCGCCCAGCCAGCTGCCGCCGGGAGCGGCGGCCTCGGCCACCGCCATCATGACGGTGACATACAACCAGGCGATGGCTACAAGATACATGGCGTGTCAATCAAGATTTTGCCGTAGCCGCACCCCACAATATCTGGGTTAAAACAGCTTCACGAGTGATTTCGGCGACATTTTTTGTCAAAAGTTGCTGACTCCTGGGTGACAATGGCGTTGCGTCAGCCGTATTGCAGATTCCGCAAGCCCGCAAACCCCATCAAGAGGTTGGTTCTTGCTCCCACAGGATGTAAGCATGAATTTTGACCCATTCAAGGGCCAGACTGGCCAGTCTCTTCAGCAGTTCTGGAGTGAACAGTGGAGCCGCAGCCTGCAGTCCCTGCAGCAAATCGGCACGACAGGGCTGTCCGCGATGCCGGGACTGACCGGCTTTCCCGGTGCGCCGGCGGCAGGCGTTCCGGATCCCTGGCAAGCGATGATCGCGGCTTTTGTCGAAGGCGCACAAAAGACCGCTCCAGCCGTACAGTTCGATCCCGAGAAGCTGCAAAGCCTGCAGGCTGACTATCTCGAGGACGTCCAGGCGCTGGGCGACACGGACAAGGTGCAAAAGCGCCTGTCCAAGGACAAGCGCTTCAATACGCCCGACTGGTCCGGCAACCCCGTGGCTGCTGCGACGGCGGCGACCTATCTGGTGAACAGCCGCATGCTCATGGGCCTTGCGGATGCCGTCCAGGGAGATGAAAAGACGCGCAACCGCGTGCGTTTTGCCATCGAGCAATGGGTGGCCGCCATGGCGCCGAGCAACTTCCTGGCGCTGAATGTGGATGTGCAGAAAAAGGCCATCGAAACCAAGGGCGAGAGCCTGGCCCAGGGCATAGCCAATCTGCTGGCCGACATGCGCCAGGGCCATGTCTCCATGACCGACGAGAGCTTGTTCACCGTCGGCAAGAACGTGGCCACCACCGAGGGCGCGGTCGTGTTCGAGAACGAGCTGTTCCAGCTCATCGAATACAAGCCGCTGACGGCCAAGGTGTATGAAAAACCTTTCCTCATGGTGCCGCCCTGCATCAACAAGTTCTACATCCTGGACCTGCAGCCGGCCAACTCGCTGATCCGCTATGCGGTGGAGCAGGGCAACCATACCTTTGTGGTGAGCTGGCGCAATCCGGACGAAAGCCTGGCCCACAAGACCTGGGACGACTACATCGAGGAAGGCGTGATCACCGCCATCCGCAAGGTCCAGGACATCTGCGATGCGCCGCAGATCAATGTGCTGGGCTTTTGCGTGGGAGGCACCATGCTGTCAACTGCCCTGGGCGTGCTGGCTGCCCGCCAGGAGCGCCTGCAGGGCGAGGCGCCGGCCCCCAAGCCCGGCACCAGAGGCAACGGCAGGACGGCGGTGGCCAAGGCTGCCGCCTCAGCAGCCCAGCCCGTCTTTCCCGTGGCCAGCCTCACGCTGCTGACCACCTTCATCGATTTCAGCGATACCGGCGTGCTCGACGTGTTCATTGATGAATCGGTGGTGCGCTTCCGCGAGATGCAGATGGGGCAGGGCGGCTTGATGAAGGGGCAGGACATGGCTTCCACCTTCAGCTTCCTGCGTCCCAACGACCTGGTCTGGAACTATGTGGTGGGCAATTACCTGAAGGGAGAAACCCCGCCGCCTTTCGATCTGCTGTACTGGAACAGCGATTCGACCAATCTGCCGGGCCCCTATTACGCGTGGTACCTGCGCAATCTGTACCTGGAAAACAAGCTGGTGCAGCCAGATGCGCTGACCGTGTGCGGCGAAAAGATCGATATGCGCAAGGTCAGGGTGCCGGCCTATCTGTACGGGTCGCGCGACGACCACATCGTGCCCATCGGCGGGGCCTATGCGTCCACCCAGGTGCTGGGCGGCGAACTGCGCTTTGTGATGGGCGCCTCGGGCCATATTGCCGGCGTGATCAACCCGCCGGTGCACAAGAAGCGCAGCCATTGGCTGCGCGAGGACGGCCAGTTCCCCGCAGCGTTGAGCGATTGGCTGGCCGGAGCCAGCGAGCAGCCGGGCAGTTGGTGGACGGACTGGAGCCACTGGCTGGCATCCCACGCCGGCAAGCAGGTTGCTGCGCCCAAGCGCTATGGCAAGCCCGGTGCATACGAAGCCATCGAGCCCGCACCGGGCCGCTATGTGCAGGTCAAGGCCTGAGCCCGCCAGGACTTGAAAAGGTTTGCAGCGGCCGTGACGATCATGGCCGCTCTGGGAGGGCGAAGCCCCTGCTCGCAGAGGCTGGCGCCCGGTTTTCAGTGAGTTGGTGAACTAGAGAGACCTAGGAAGGTTCGTGAGCATGGAAGACATTGTTATCGTTTCGGCCGTTCGCACGGCGGTAGGCAAATTTGGGGGCGCTCTCGCCAAGGTTCCTGCCACACAGCTAGGTGCCATCGTGATCAACGAAGCTTTGGCGCGAGCCAAAGTGGGCAAGGATCAGGTGGGTGAAGTCATCATGGGACAGGTGCTCACAGCTGCTTCCGGCCAGAATCCGGCCCGCCAGGCCATGATGGCCGCAGGCATTGCCAAGGAAACGCCGGCGTTGACCATCAATGCGGTATGCGGCTCCGGCCTCAAGGCCGTGATGCTGGCTGCCCAGGCCGTGGCCACGGGCGACAGCGAAATCGTGGTGGCCGGCGGTCAGGAGAACATGAGCCTTGCGCCGCATGCCCTGCCCAATTCGCGCGACGGCCAGCGCATGGGGGACTGGAAGCTGGTCGACACCATGATCGTCGACGGTCTCTGGGACGTCTACAACCAGTACCACATGGGCATCACTGCCGAGAATGTGGCCAAGGAAAAGAGCGTCAGCCGGGAGCAACAGGACGCTCTGGCGCTGGCCAGCCAGCAAAAGGCCGCTGCGGCCCAGGATGCCGGCAAGTTCAAGGACGAAATCGTTCCCGTGAGCATCCCCCAGCGCAAGGGCGATCCCGTGGTCTTCGATACCGACGAATACATCAACCGCAAGACGAATGCCGACGCGCTGGCCGGCCTCAAGCCTGCTTTCGACAAGGCCGGCTCCGTGACCGCCGGCAACGCTTCGGGCCTGAACGACGGTGCTGCCGCCGTGGTGGTGATGAGCGCGGCCAAGGCCAAGGAGCTGGGCCTCAAGCCCCTGGCCAAGATCGTTTCCTACGCGACCAGCGGCCTGGATCCCAAGGTCATGGGCCTGGGCCCGGTGTATGCGGCGCGCAAGGCGCTGGACCGTGCCGGCTGGAAGGCGTCCGACGTGGACCTGTTCGAGCTCAACGAGGCTTTTGCCGCGCAGGCCTGCGCCGTGAACCAGGAGCTGGGCATCGATACCAAGAAGGTCAACGTCAATGGCGGCGCCATTGCCATCGGCCATCCCATCGGCGCATCCGGTTGCCGCATCCTGGTGACGCTGCTGCATGAAATGCAGCGCAGCGGCGCCAAGAAGGGCCTGGCCGGCCTTTGCATCGGCGGCGGCATGGGTGTCGCGCTGGCCGTAGAGGCTTGCTGATGACCGGTGGCGTCTTGGCTGGCGGCTGTGTTTAACGCATAGAGCCGTCCGGCGAAGGCGCTGCGGATCATCGCTGTTTCTCCAGGGGTGGTCTGCACAAATCAAACGGCAAAAGGCAGGTGGCGATCTGGTCAGGCATGTCCAGTCGTCCTCTGCTCAATGGCTGTGCATCCGGTTTCGCCGCATGGCGAAGCTGTGGATTCACGCGGCCGGATGGCTTGTGCCCGCTCCTAGGGAAGATCAGTAGGCACCAGCTGCCTGCTGGGATAGTTTCCCCGCATTACGCAATGCATACTGGATTCGTCAGTTGACACACATGTGATTGACGCCTTTGAAGAGTAGATGAGGAGAGCAAAATGGGACAGAAAGTAGCGTACGTCACAGGAGGCATGGGCGGCATTGGTACCGCCGTCTGCCAGCGCTTGCACAAGGATGGCTTCAAGGTGATCGCGGGTTGTGGCCCTTCGCGTGATTTCCAGAAGTGGCTGGACGAGCAAAAGGCGCTGGGCTTCACTTTTTATGCGTCAGTTGGCAACGTCGGCGACTGGGACTCCACTGTGGAGGCTTTCGAGAAAGCCAAGGCGGAGCACGGGAGCATCGATGTGCTGGTGAACAATGCCGGCATCACGCGCGACCGCATGTTCGTCAAGATGTCGCCCGAAGACTGGCGCGCGGTGATCGAGACCAACCTGAACTCCATGTTCAACGTCACCAAGCAGGTGGTGGCGGACATGGTCGAGAAGGGCTGGGGGCGCATCGTCAACATCAGCTCGGTCAATGGTGCCAAGGGGCAGGCGGGCCAGACGAACTATTCGGCGGCCAAGGCCGGCATGCACGGCTTTACCATGGCTCTGGCCCAGGAGCTGGCCACCAAGGGTGTGACCGTGAATACCGTCAGCCCTGGCTACATCGGCACCGACATGGTCAAGGCCATTCGTCCCGATGTGCTGGAGAAGATCGTAGGCACCGTGCCCGTCAAGCGCCTGGGCGAGCCCAGCGAGATCGCTTCCATCATCTCGTGGCTGGCTTCGGAAGAGGGCGGCTATTCCACCGGAGCCGAATTCTCGGTCAATGGCGGCCTTCACATGCATTGATTGGTGGATGGCGCCATGCAAAAAGGGGCCTTGTGCCCCTTTTTGCCATCCGAAAGTGGTATGCCACAAAGCACAAAACCCGCCATGGGGCGGGTTTGTGGGTCTGGCCTGAATGCCGCCCTGGTCGGTGAGCCGGCGGCGCAGCAAGAAACTTCGGTTTGCAAAGCTGGCTGCTGCATCCAGTTTTGTCGTCCAGGGGCTGCCGTCAGGCAGCTTGGCCTCTCGCCAGGACACACCTGGCAAAGCGCTGCTCAGCGCTTGCGATCGCGTTCGTCTTCGGGCCAGATGGACATGATGATCGTGGTTTGCATGGGGAATCTCTCCTGTTTGCTCTGTATAACGAGGCAGCGGTTCAGCTCGTTGACAGCTTTTTAAAAAAATTTTGCTGTTCTTTTATCCAGTTTTTTGACTGGCTCAAGCGGTGGCACCGGTGCGCACAGGGCCGCGCTTGCGGTCGCGGTCATCCCACGGCCATACCATCTGCGCCTCCATAGCGGCTGCGGATTGCAGGGCTTTGGCGGTGTCAAAAACGGGCTTGGTCATAGCAGATCACTCCTTTGCGTGTTCAACGCGAAGCAGGGGTTCAGGGTTGACCCGCGCTCCACAGCCAAAGGCAAGAAAATGCAAGCATTTGCCCTGCTGTTCGTCAGCTAGGCGCAAGAATAAGAAAAAAGCATAGCGGCAGGCGCTTTCTTAGTAAGCGTTGCAGCCATTTTTCTGGTCTAGGTCGATCTGTTACGCTTGCTTGCCCAAGCCCCTGCCGGGGGCGTCAACGAGGCAATGCCAAAGTGCGCCGGCTGGCGCAATGCCAGGCCGACGTCCCAGCCTTCATGTTCAGCCAGGGCTGCCCATGGCTTCGGCGATGGCATCGATCTGCTCGCTCAGTTCCAGCCAGCGCTCCTCGAGCTGGTCGATTTCGTCGTTGCAGCTCTTGAGGCGCTTGCCGGCCTCGGCGATCTCAGCCGGCGCCATGGGCTGGCTCAGCTTCTCTTCCAGTTCGCTGCGCTCGGCCTGCAGCTGGGGCAGGCGCTTGTCGATCTGCTCCAGCTCTTTCTTGAACGGCTTGGTCTTCTCGGCCAGCTGCTGGCGGGCCTGGGCGGCCAGGCGCCGCGCCTCGCGAGGATCGGCGGCTGCCGCTGGGGCCTGCGCCGGCGCCGTCGGGGCCATCGCAGCTTGTTCGGCAGTGCTGCTGTTCTGGTCTGCCAGCTTGGCTTCCTCGCGCAGGCGGCGGGATTCCTCGAGCAGGTAGCGCTGGTAATCGTCCAGGTCGCCATCGAAGGGGCCGACCTGGCCGCGGCCCACGAGCCAGAAGTCCTCGCAGACGGCGCGCAGCAGGTGCCGGTCGTGGCTGACCAGCATGACGGTGCCGTCGAAGTCGTTGAGTGCCATGGCCAGGGCTTCGCGCGTTGCCAGGTCCAGGTGGTTGGTCGGCTCGTCGAGCAGCAGCAGGTTGGGGCGCTGCCAGACGATCATGGCCAGCACCAGGCGGGCTTTTTCGCCGCCGCTCATGCTGCCCACGGCCTGCTTGACCATGTCGCCGCTGAAATTGAACGTGCCGAGGTAGTTGCGCAGATCCTGTTCGCGCGCCGAATTGCCTTCGGCGCCGGTATCCCTGGCCAGGCGGACCATGTGCTCGAGCGGATTCTCGCCCGGGCGCAGCACGTCCAGCTCCTGCTGGGCAAAGTAGCCGATGTTCAGGCCCTTGCCCTCGGTGACCTTGCCGGCCAGGGCCTTCATTTCACGCGCAATGGTCTTGACCAGCGTGGACTTGCCCTGGCCGTTGGCGCCCAGGATGCCGATGCGCTGGCCGGCCAGCACCGAGCGGTTCACGCCGCGCAGGATGATGGTCTCATTGCCGGCGTCGTCCACATAGCCGAAGGCGGCATCGGTGATGGCCAGCATGGGGTTGGGGAGGTTGGCCGGCTCCTTGAACTCGAAGGTGAAGTCGGCGCTGGCCAGGACGGGTGCCACTTTCTCCATGCGCTCGATCTGCTTGACGCGGCTTTGCGCCTGCTTGGCCTTGGTGGCCTTGGCCTTGAAGCGATCGATGAACTTCTGCAGGTGGGCGATCTTGTCCTGCTGGCGCTCGTAGGCCGCCTGCTGCAGCACCATCTGCTGGGCGCGCAGCTCCTCGAACTTGCTGTAGTTGCCGCCGTAGCGCGTGAGCTGGGCGTTTTCTATATGCAGCGTGACGTTGGTGATGGCGTCCAGGAATTCGCGGTCATGGCTGATGACCAGCAGCGTGCCCGGATAGCGCTTGAGCCAGGCTTCCAGCCAGACCAGGGCATCCAGGTCCAGGTGGTTGGTGGGTTCGTCGAGCAGCAGCAGGTCCGAAGGGCACATCAGTGCGCGCGCCAGCTGCAGGCGCATGCGCCAGCCACCCGAGAAGCTGTTGACAGGGTGATCCAGCTCGCTGACCTTGAAGCCCAGGCCCAGGATCAGCGCCTGGGCGCGCGGCACGGCGTCATGGGCGCCGGCATCGGCCAGGTCCGCATGCGCCTGGGCAATGGCCATGCCGTCACCGGCCTTCTCGGCCGCAGCCAGCCTGGCCTGGAGTTCGGTCAGCCGGATATCGCCTTCCAGCACGAACTGCGTGGCCGATTCCTCGGTCTCGGGCATGTGCTGGGCCACCTGGGCCATGCGCCACTGGGGCGGGACGAAGAATTCGCCGCCGTCCTCGCTGAGGCTGCCGTTGAGCAGGGCGAACAGCGTGGACTTGCCGGCGCCGTTGCGGCCCACGAGGCCAAGCTTTTCGCCGGGATTGATGGTGACGTAGGCACTGTCCAGCAGCACGCGCGTGCCGCGGCGCAGGGTGATGTTTTTAAGGCTGATCATGAATGGCCGCGATTATCCCAGCGAAAGCCCCGGTGGTCGGGCTGCATGGAATTGAAGCCGCCATCGCTCCATGCCCCGCATGGATTGCTATGGAAGCGGAAGCTGTCTACGCCTGACCCGCAATGGATTCAAGAATAAAGAGCTGGCAAATCGTTGGATGGATGGCGCTGGATGCTATGAATTACGGAGTTGTGCAGCACGGTTTGCAAGACCTTGCCCGTGCAAGGCCGCAGCTTGAAAAGTACACTGCCAGGTTCTTTCCCGCACTGGCCGCAGAGCCCATTCCACATGAACGCCCCCGTTGACGTTTCCTTTTTCCACCGCGATGCCAAGCCTTTGACCAGCTACCGCCCGTACTGGGCCAAGCGCTTTGGCCCGGCGCCCTTCCTGCCGATGAGCCGCGCGGAAATGGAACAGCTCGGCTGGGACAGCTGCGACATCGTCCTGGTGACGGGCGATGCCTATGTGGACCACCCGAGCTTCGGCATGTCGGTGATCGGCCGCGTGCTGGAGGCCCAGGGCTTTCGCGTGGGCATCATCGCCCAGCCCGACTGGCAGAGCGCCGAGGCCTTCAAGGCCCTGGGCAGGCCCAACCTGTTTTGGGGGGTGACGGCGGGCAACATGGATTCGATGATCAACCGCTACACGGCCGACCGCAAGATCCGCTCGGACGACGCGTACACGCCCGGCGACGTGGGCGGCAAGCGGCCCGACCGCGCGGCCATCGTCTACAGCCAGCGCTGCCGCGAGGCCTACAAGGACGTGCCCATCGTGCTCGGCGGCATCGAGGGCAGCCTGCGCCGCATCGCCCACTACGACTACTGGAGCGACAAGGTGCGCCGCTCCATCGTGGTGGACAGCAAGTGCGACATCCTGCTCTACGGCAATGCCGAGCGGGCCCTGGTCGAGGTGGCGCACCGCATCGCGGCGCGCGAGCCGGTGGAGCACATCACCGACGTGCGCGGCACGGCCTTCATCCGCCGCGCCTCGGAAGAGGGCTGGTTCGAGGTCGATTCGACTACGGTGGACGAGCCTGGCGTGGTCGAGCCCCACATCAACCCCTACATGACCACCAGCGAGCAGGCCGAGGCCCAGGGCCAGGTCTGCTCCAAGGAAGAAGGCCAGGAAAAGGGAATGTCGCCGCAGGGCGGCACTTCGGTGAGCGATGTGCAACCCATCCAGTTCGTGCCCAATCTGTCACTGCGCGCCAGGGGCAAGCAGCCCCCGCGCGACCGGACAGTGATCCGTCTGCCCAGCTACGAGCAGGTCAAGAGTGATCCCATCCTGTACGCCCATGCCAACCGCGTGCTGCACCTGGAGACCAACCCCGGCAACGCCCGCGCGCTGGTGCAGGCGCACGGCGAGGGCTCAATAGCGCGCGATGTGTGGCTGAACCCGCCGCCCATCCCGCTGACCACGGCCGAGATGGATTGGGTCTTCGGCCTGCCTTATGCGCGCAGCCCGCACCCGAGCTACGCCGACGAGAACGGCAGCCATGACGGCGCGACCAAGATCCCGGCCTGGGAGATGATCCGCACCTCGGTCAACATCATGCGCGGCTGCTTCGGCGGCTGCACCTTCTGCTCCATCACCGAGCACGAGGGCCGCATCATCCAGAGCCGCTCCGAGGACTCGATCATCCAGGAGGTCGAGGACATCCGCGACAAGGTCAAGGGCTTCACCGGCACCATCTCCGACCTGGGCGGCCCCACGGCCAACATGTACCGCCTGGGCTGCAAGAGCCCCGAGATCGAGGCGGCCTGCCGCAAGCCCAGCTGCGTCTTCCCCGGCATCTGCCAGAACCTGCACACCGACCACGGCCCGCTGATCAAGATCTACCGCCGCGCGCGCAAGCTGCCCGGCATCAAGAAGATCCTGATCGGCTCGGGCCTGCGCTACGACCTGGCCGTGAAGTCGCCCGAGTACGTGAAGGAGCTGGTGCAGCACCACGTGGGCGGCTACCTGAAGATCGCGCCCGAGCACACCGAGGCCGGCCCGCTGTCCAAGATGATGAAGCCCGGCATCGGCAGCTACGACCGCTTCAAGCAGCTGTTCGAGAAGTTCAGCGAGGAGGCGGGCAAGAAGCAGTACCTGATCCCGTACTTCATCGCCGCCCACCCGGGCACCAGCGACGAGGACATGATGAACCTCGCCATCTGGCTCAAGAAGAACGGCTTCCGTGCCGACCAGGTGCAGACCTTCTACCCCAGCCCCATGGCCACCGCCACGGCCATGTACCACAGCGGTCGCAACACGCTCACCAGGGTGCGCCGCCAGATGCGCGACGCGGACGAGGAGTCGGTGGACATCGTGCGCGGCGAAAAGCGCCGCCGCCTGCACAAGGCCTTCCTGCGCTACCACGACCCGAACAACTGGCCGCTGCTGCGCGAGGCGCTCAAGGCCATGGGCCGGGCCGACCTGATCGGCAACGGCAAGCACCACCTGATCCCGACCTTCCAGCCGCTGGTGGACGGCAGCTACCAGAGCGCGCGCAAGAAGAACAGCACCTCGGCCAAGGGCGGTGCCGCAGGCGTGGGCTATACGGTCAACAAGGACGGCAAGGCCGTGGCGGTGCGCCGCCGTTCGCAGGACGAAGGCGGCCTGGAGCCCCAGGGAGACGTGCGTTTTCGCAGCGCCCAGCCTCAGCCCGGCAGGCTGCTGACCCAGCATACGGGCCTGCCGCCGCGCGCCGGAATCAGGAGCGGCGCCAAGGGGGCCGGCAAGTCGGGTTTCAAGTCGGCCAAGCCCCAGAGGCCGTCCTCGCGCAAGCCGCGCTGACCTGCAGCCTGCTGGCCCTGTTGCAGAGGCCGGGTTCAGCTCATCGCCATTGCGCCGCACCATTGCGGCAGCCGGTTCTTGGCGGCGACCGTGAAGAACTCGTCATCCATCGGCACAGGGCGTGCAATCGCATAGCCCTGGCCGTAATCCACGCCTATGTCCCTGAGCGCGAGCGCAATCTCCCGGCTCTCCACGAACTCGGCCACGGTCTGCTTGCCCAGGATATGGGCGATGCGGTTGATCATCTCCACCATCGCATGGCTGCTGGGGTCCTTGAGCATGTCGTGCACGAATCCGCCGTCGATCTTCAGGTGATCTACGGGCAGCTGCTTGAGATAGGTCAGCGACGACATGCCGACGCCAAAGTCATCCAGGGCAAAACGGCAGCCCAGGGCGCGCATGGACTGGATCAGTCGCGTGGCGTTGGAGAGATTGGCAATGGCGCTGGTTTCGGTGATCTCGAAGCACAGCATCTGGGGCGCAATGCCATACAGGCGTATCTGGGTCTGCAGGAATTCCTGCAGATCCTCGTCGTCCAGGCTGGGGCCGGACAGATTGATGGCGCAGGTATCTACGGTGCACGAATGCGCAGGGCGCCGGGCCAGGGTCTGGAAAGTCCTGGTGATGACCCAGCGGTCCAGCTTGGGCATGATGCCGTAGCGTTCCGCTGCAGGGATGAAGGCGCCTGGGCCGATGAGCTGGCCCTGTTCGTCACGCAGACGCAGCAGGACCTCGAAGTGCATGCCGGTTGCATGGCCGCTTTGCAGCGGAGCGATGCTCTGTGCATAGAGGCAGAAGCGGTCGGCATCGATCGCCTCGTGGATGCGCGTCACCCACTCCATTTCGCTGACATGGCGGCTGTAGGCATGGTCTTCCGGGGAGTAGGCGTAGATCCTGTTGCGCCCGCGTTCCTTGGCCTTGTAGCAGGTCACATCCGCCATGCGCAGCAGATCGGCCGCACTGCGGGCTTCGCTCGTGATATGCACCATGCCGATGCTGAAGCCGGTGCGCAGCACCTTGTCGCCCCATTGCACCTGCAGGGCCTGCGCGGCCAGGCGCAGCTTTTCCGCAATGGCCTGCGCCACATGGGGAGGGCAGTTGATCAGCAGCACTCCGAACTCATCGCCTCCCAGGCGCGCGAGCTCGTCGGAGCCGCGCACATTGTGCTGCAGCAGCCGCGCGACGGCACTGAGTATCTCGTCGCCGGCGGCATGGCTGCAGGTTTCATTGACCAGCTTGAACTGGTCCAGGTCGATATAGAGCAGGGTGCAGGCCTTGAGCTGATGCAGGCCCTGGTTCAGCAGCTGCTGCAAGTGGCGTTCGAATTCCCCTCGGTTCTCCAGTCCGGTCAGCGTGTCATGGCGGGAATTCCATGACAGCTGTTCCATGTATTTCTGTTCGCGCGAGACATCGTGGAGCACGATGACCGCACCGGTCACTTCGCCCTCATGCACGATGCTGGAACCCATGACCTTGACCGGCTGCATGTCATGGTTGCCGCGGCGCAGCCAGCGGGTCTGCCCATCGCGCATGGTGGTCTCGCCTTTTTGCAGCAGCTTGAGCAGATGTTCGCTCTTGAAGCCTTCATCAAGCGTATGGAACTGCAGCGCCTGCGGAAGGGGGCGGCCGAGAATGTCGGCCTTGTCCACGCCCAGCAGGCCCATGGCCACGGGGTTGAGGTAGTTGATCCGGCCATTGCCGTCGATGGTGATCACGGCATCGGCCAGCGCCGCCAGGGTCACTTCGGCCCGGTCCTGCTCTGCCTGCAGCACCCACTGGACCTGCTGCTTCTGGCGCATCAGGCGCAGCGTGTTCCAGCACCACAGGCCGATCAGCGCCGCAGCCAGCAGGCCGTTGAGGCACAGCAGCAGCAGCACCAGGGAGCGCGAACTCCGGCCCAGGGACTCGCTGAATGCCCTGGAGGCAGGCGTGACGCCCTGGTCTATGGATTCGATCTCCTGCTTCCAGGCCTTGATGCTCTCGGGCCTGGCAGGTCCCAGTTCATGGCTGGCCTGGATCTCCTGGGCCAGTGCATCGAGCTGCTCCAGGTATTGGTCGCCCAATCTCCAGTAGCTGACCGGTTTTTGCACCAGGTCGAAGTGCTGGAAGCTGCGCAGCAGCCAGATCAGGGCATTGATATCGTCCGGATGGTTTTGGCCCATCAGCAGGCCCTGGCGCGCTATCTCCAATTGCTCCGGCCGGCTTTCCAGTGCGATGCGGGCCATGGTATCGCCCTGCGGTACGCGCATGGCTGCGCGATATTCGTTCCAGTCGGCAGGATCGGCGCTGTCGATATAGCGGGACAAATGGTAGATCGCGTCCTTTTGGGCCTTGGACCACAGGCTCTCGCCCACCGCGAATGCACGAACGGTGGAGAGCAGATAAATGCTGGTGCTGGTCGACAGCATGAGCACCACCACAAGCAATGCAAGCGGCCATATTCGCTGCAAAACATGCAGTGAGATGCGGTGGCTGCTTGTCGTGGCATGCATATGTTCAGAAGAGCGTCATTTCCCGGAAGCAGCACAAGGCCGCGCGCGGAGCACTGAACAGTTAAGCGGTTTGGGGTGTAAAGAAATGTACTCGAATTTCGGAGCAAGTCTTGTAGGCGCATACACCCAAAATGTTATGTGCAGACGGAAAATATGTTTTGAAAACGAGGGAGATATCAGCCATTGGCGAAGTCCATGGGCTTGAGGCGGTTATCGTTTCCATAATCGTCCGTGGCCTTGCCGTATTTCCCAATGCTTTCTTGCACTGCGGCAAAAAATATTATTGGTTGGTATGCGAATTAATCAGTGGCGCCTGTCTTATTCGCTTATTCAATCGAATCCGAGCGATGGATCGCACATTTCATTGGGCAAGAGGGTGCATCGGTATGTCGTGTTGTTCAGCCAGGGCCTGCAATTGCCGGCAGCTATGGATGCGCATGAAGCCTGCGATGGCTTCATGGGTCGCGGGGCTGCGCATGTCGGCGGCCGCTTCGCCCATCCCCGCCGCTGCGCAAAGGCGCTGCGCAAAATGGGGCTCCAGCGCGGCCACCGCGATGATGCCGTCCGCGCAGGGATAGATGCGATAGCCCGCATGGGCTCCACCCACGTCTCCGTGCGGCTGTGTCAGCCCCCATTGCCAAGGCAGGGCCAGCCAGTGGGCCGCCTGGGCCAGGCCCACCTCATGCAGGAGGCCATGCCCGCTGCGGCGGCTGGCCAGCACGCATTGCAGCACGGCCTCGCTGGCCATGAGGGCGCCGGCCATGTCGGCAAACAGGCTGGGCGGCATCTGCAGCGACTGCACCAGCCCTGCCTCGGCCTGGTAGGTCAGGTCGTGGCCGGGTATATCGGCATCGGGGCCTGTGCTGCCCAGTATGCGCACCATGGAAAGGTGAGGATGCAACGCCTGCAGCCGCTTCCAGGCCAGGCCCAGCTTGGCCAGTGCGTCAGGGCGAAACGAGGTCAGCAGGACATCGGTTCCGGCCAGCACTTCATGGAGCTGCTGCTGTCCTGTTTCGCTTTTCAGATCCATTTGCAGCACGTCGATACCATGATGCATGGCGTCATAAGCCTGGGCGCTGTAGCGTTCCATGGGATCGGCCGTGCGCTCCGGAAGGCCATCGTGCCTGTCGGCTGCCCGGGGCTCGATCTTGCGGCACCGGGCGCCCATGCCGGCGCAGCGCCACAGGGCCGCAGGTCCCGGCAGGTTGAGGGCCATACTGAGAATGCGCACGCCCTCCAGCGGCTGAAGAGAGGAGTAGGGAGGCAGGGCTGAGGCGGGCCGGTCGTACTGGGTCATGTCGAGGAAGCGGGAGATTGCCGAAGCAGGCTGCTGGAGGAACTTTACCGCCTGTCAGGCTGTCCATCGAGTGATTCCCTCTCAATCTGGCAGCGCCGCGGTTCTTGCAGTTCGGCCGAAAATATTCATCCACCCATACTATGCGCCGACGTGTCGTGCTTGCGGGGGCGGCCGGCGTGCTGGCCGCTTCCGGGGCTTTATTGGCTTATTCCATGACTTCAGCTTCTTCCTCTCCTTTGCCGCACTCCCTGCTGGAGCGCCTGCAGCCTTCGCCGCGCATGCCCGTGCTGTTCCTGGGCCATGGCAGTCCCATGAATGCGATTGAAGACAATGCCTGGCGCGACAGCTGGCAGGCGCTGGGGCGGGAGCTGCTGGCCAAGGGAATGCGTCCGCAGCTGATTCTGTGCATTTCGGCGCACTGGCTCACGGAATCCGACTGGGCGCTGACGGGCATGGCCCGGCCGCGCACCATCCATGATTTCGGCGGTTTTCCGCAGGAGCTGTTTGCCCAGCAATATCCGGCGCCGGGCGCGCCGGCCGTGGCGAAGGCGTTGGCGGCCGAGCTGCATGCACCGGCGGACGGCAGCGCGCTGCGGCTGGACGAGCATTGGGGGCTGGACCACGGCAGCTGGTCGGTGCTCAAGCCCATGTTCCCCGAGGCCGACATTCCCGTGATCCAGCTGAGCATTCCTTATGCACTGGCGCCGCGGCGGCATTTCGAGCTGGGCCGGCAATTGCAGGCATTGCGCGAGCGCGGCGTGCTGATCGTCGGCAGCGGCAACGTGGTGCACAACCTGCGTGCGATCCGCCGCGACCTGGAGTCCAGTCACCAGGCCTACGACTGGGCGCAGCAGTTCGACGCCGAGGTGCAGCAGCGCTGGGACGGCGGCAATCTGGCGGATCTGGCCAACTTCCTGGACTGGGGCCCGCAGGCACGCCTGTCCCATCCCACGCATGACCACTACCTGCCGCTGCTGTATGCGGCCGGCGCAGTGCACGAGGGCGAGGCGCCGCGTGTGTTCAACGATGGGTTCCAGTACGGCTCGCTTTCCATGCGCTCTGCCACCTGGGGCATGCCGGGCTGACGGTTTGCTTTGGTTTCGATAGCTGTTTGCGCTCCCCATTCAAGTAATTTGAAATGGTTTATTGTCGAAATCTATTGAAAACGAGCGCAGGCAGCTATCAATAGAGAAGCGCAGATAAAAAAAAGACCAACGGACTTTCAATCCGTTGGTCTTTTTGCAGGGACATGGTGCAAGGCCCATGTCCATGGAGTCCAGCCTCAGATGACCTTGGCGATGGACTGGCAGACGTAGTCGATGTTCTTGCTGTTGAGCGCGGCCACGCACATGCGGCCGGTGTCGGTGCCGTACACGCCGAACTCGGTGCGCAGGCGCACCATCTGGTCCTTGGACAGGCCGGAGTAGCTGAACATGCCGATCTGGCTGGTGATGAAGCTCATGTCCTGCTTCACGCCGGCGGCCTTCAGGCCGTCCACCAGCTTCTGGCGCATTTCCTTGATGCGCACGCGCATCTCGCCCAGTTCCTTTTCCCACAGGGCGCGCAGCTCGGGGTTGCCCAGCACGGCGGCCACCACGGCGCCACCATGGGTGGGCGGGTTGGAGTAGTTGGTGCGGATGACGATCTTGAGCTGGCTCAGCACGCGCGCCGCTTCTTCCTTGTCGTTGCAGACCACGGACAGGGCGCCCACGCGCTCGCCGTACAGGCTGAAGCTCTTGGAGAACGAGGTCGACACGAAGATGTTCATGCCCGAAGCCACGAACTTGCCGATGGCCACGCCGTCCTCGGCGATGCCGTGGCCGAAGCCCTGGTAGGCCATGTCCAGGAAGGGGATCAGGTTCCTGGCCTTGACCACTGCAACCACCTGGTCCCACTGGGCGGGAGTGATGTCGTAGCCGGTGGGGTTGTGGCAGCAGGCGTGCAGCACCACGACGGTGCCGGCAGCGGCCGCATTCAGGTCGGCCAGCATGCCCTCGAAGTTGACCGAGCGCGTGGCGGCGTCGTAGTAGCGGTAGGAGCCGACTTCAAAACCCGCGTTGGTGAAGATGGCGCGGTGGTTTTCCCAGCTGGGGTCGGAGATCAGTACCTTGGCGCTGGGGTTGAGCTTCTTGATGAAGTCGGCGCCGATCTTCAGGCCGCCCGTGCCACCGATGGCCTGCACCGTGGCCACGCGGCCGGACTGGACCACGTCGGATTCCGCGCCGAACACCAGGGCCTTGACGCCGTTGTCATAGGCGGCAATGCCGTCGATGGGCAGGTAGCCGCGGGCCGTGGGCTTGTCCATCATGGCTTTTTCTGCGGCTTGCACGCATTGCAGCAGAGGCAGCTTGCCGTTGTCGTCGAAGTACACGCCCACGCCCAGGTTGACTTTGTTGGGGTTGGTATCGGCAGCGAATTGCTCGTTCAGACCCAGGATGGGGTCGCGGGGGGCCATTTCGACGGCGGTAAACAGAGACATGAAAAATCCTTGAGGGATGGAAATAAGTCAGGTCACCCCCAACTACTGCGCCAGTGACTGAGTTAGGCTTGAGGGTTGGTCTGCCATTCTACTCCGCGCCAACCTATGCGCCATGGACATGACATCATGCAAGAACAAGATATGACTGCTGCGCCGCAAGGCCGCTTCGTGCAATTTCCGGATTCGCCTTTCGAGCTGTTCCAGCCTTATCCGCCGGCCGGCGACCAGCCCGCAGCCATCGCGCAATTGGTGGAAGGCATAGAGGACGGAGAGTCATTCCAGACGCTTCTGGGTGTGACGGGGTCGGGCAAGACCTTCACCATGGCCAACGTGATCGCCCGACTGGGGCGGCCGGCCATCGTGTTCGCGCCGAACAAGACGCTGGCCGCACAGCTGTACTCGGAGTTCAGAGAGTTTTTCCCGAAAAACGCGGTCGAGTACTTCGTCAGCTACTACGACTATTACCAGCCCGAAGCCTATGTGCCCCAGCGCGACCTGTTCATCGAGAAGGACAGCGCCATCAACGAGCACATCGAGCAGATGCGCCTGTCGTGCACCAAGAGCCTGATGGAGCGGCGCGACGTGGTCATCGTGGCCACGGTCTCGGCCATCTACGGCATCGGCGAACCCGAGAGCTACCACCGCATGATCATGACGCTGCGCGCGGGCGACCGCCTGAACCAGCGCGACGTGATCGCGCAGCTGATCCGCATGCAGTACCAGCGCAACGATACGGATTTCGGGCGCGGCACCTTCCGCGTGCGCGGCGACACCATCGACGTGTTCCCCGCCGAGCACTCGGAACTGGCCGTGCGCATCGAGCTGTTCGACGACGAGGTGGAGAGCCTGCAGCTGTTCGATCCGCTCACGGGCCGGGTGCGTCAGAACATTCCGCGCTTCACCGTCTACCCGAGCAGCCACTACGTGACGCCGCGCGACAAGGTGCTGGCCGCCGTGGAAACCATCAAGCTCGAACTCGACGAACGGCTCAAGCAGCTGGTGGGCATGGGCAAGCTGGTGGAAGCCCAGCGCCTGGAACAGCGCACTCGCTTCGATCTGGAAATGCTGACCGAAGTCGGGCACTGCAAGGGCATCGAGAACTACACGCGCCATCTCTCGGGCTCGGCGCCCGGCGAGCCGCCGAGCACGCTGACGGACTACCTGCCGCGCGATGCCATCATGTTCCTGGACGAAAGCCATCAGATGATCGGCCAGCTCAACGCCATGTACAGCGGCGACCGCTCGCGCAAGACCACGCTGGTCGAATATGGCTTTCGCCTGCCTTCGGCGCTGGACAACCGGCCGCTGAAGTTCGAGGAATTCGAGCAGCGCATGCGCCAGGTGATCTTTGTGTCGGCCACGCCGGCGGACTACGAGAAGACGCATTCGGGCAAGGTGGTCGACCAAGTGGTGCGGCCCACGGGTCTGGTGGATCCCGAGATCGAAGTGCGGCCTGCCATCCACCAGGTCGACGACGTGCTGCAGGAAATCCGCCAGCGCGTGGAAAAGGAAGAACGCGTGCTCATCACCACGCTGACCAAGCGCATGGCCGAGCAGCTGACCGAGTACCTGACCGACAACGGCGTCAAGGTGCGCTATCTGCACTCCGACGTGGACACGGTGGAGCGCGTGGAAATCATCCGCGACCTGCGCCTGGGCGCTTTCGACGTGCTGGTGGGCATCAACCTGCTGCGCGAAGGCCTGGATATTCCGGAAGTGTCGCTGGTGGCCATCCTCGACGCCGACAAGGAAGGCTTTCTGCGCGCCGAGCGCAGCCTGATCCAGACCATAGGCCGCGCGGCGCGCAATATCAACGGCAAGGCCATTCTCTATGCGGACCGCATCACGGACTCGATGAAGAAGGCCATCGGGGAGACCGAGCGGCGGCGTGCCAAGCAGGTGGCTTTCAACGAAGCCAACGGCATTGTTCCCAAGCAGATTGTCAAGAAGGTGAAAGACCTGATTGATGGGGTCTACAGCGAGAAAAGCAGCAAGGAGGCCGAGCGCATCGAGGCCCAGGCCCTGCAGCGTGCCCGCGTGGAAGACATGTCGGAAAAGGATGTGGCCCGGGAAATCAAGCGCCTGGAAAAGCAGATGCTGGAGCATGCGCGCGCGCTGGAGTTCGAGCAGGCGGCGCGTATCCGCGATCAGCTGGCGCACCTCAAGGAGCAGCTGTTCGGCGCGGCCCCCTGATAGTGGGCCTGTGCAAGCAGGGTCCAGCTCGCATAGTGACTCTTTTTTGAAAGTTGCGAACGGTTACCCGACCAAATTAATGGGGAATGTGCTATACTCCTGCTAAACACTCAACAAAAAGAACCCCTCACGAAGGGCTCTGAACCTAATTACAGGACGGAGTAAGGGCGGAGACTGTGCTCGACTTGGAAACAGTAGCCAAGCAAGCGTTTCTGTAACGAACAATCCTGACAAGGAGCTCGTAATGCGTCTCACAACCAAAGGCCGTTTTGCGGTCACCGCCATGATTGACTTGGCCCTGCGCCAGAACAATGGCCCTGTCACGCTGGCCGCAATCAGCCAGCGTCAGCAAATTTCGCTGTCCTATCTGGAACAGCTGTTCGGCAAGCTGCGTCGCCATGAGCTGGTGGAATCCACCCGTGGCCCCGGTGGCGGCTACACCCTGGCGCGCAAGGCGGCCGACATCACCGTGGCAGACATCATCGTCTCCGTGGACGAGCCCATCGACGCCACGCAGTGCGGCGGCAAGGAAAACTGCCTGGGCGAGGCCGGCCGCTGCATGACGCACGAGCTGTGGGCCGCGCTGAACCAGCGCATGGTCGAGTTTCTGGACTCCGTGACCCTGCAGAAGCTGGTGGACGAGCAACTGGCCAAGGGCATCCAGATCGAGGACAAGCCCGTGGTGCGCCGCGCGATTTCCACGGCGCCCGTGGTCAAGCCCATCCGCGTGAACGCACCGAACTCGGTGTTTGCGCTGGGCAACGCGTTCGCCAAGTCCTGATCCGGGGCCGGCCCGAGCCATGGGCTCGCGGCTGCCTCTGAAGGCAGCCTTTCCAACAAGTACAGGACAGCGCGATATGCATGGCTGTGCGGCATATCGTCCTGCCCGGATGGGCAACAGCCCGTCGATCCTCACGATTTGTCAGCCGAAAACTAGATTGAGCCAGTCATGGACATGACCCCGCACTTCCCCATTTATCTCGACTATGGCGCCACGACGCCCGTGGACCCTCGTGTGGTCGACGCCATGATTCCGTGGCTGCGCGAGCACTTCGGGAATGCGGCCTCGCGCAGCCATGCCTGGGGCTGGGAAGCAGAGGAGGCGATCGAGAAGGCGCGCCAGCAGGTGGCCGACCTGATCGGCGCCGATCCGCGCGAAATCGTCTGGACCAGCGGTGCCACCGAATCCGACAACCTCGCCATCAAGGGGGCAGCCCATTTCTACCAGGGCAAGGGCAAGCACCTGATCACCGTGAAGACCGAGCACAAGGCCGTGCTGGACACCATGCGCGAGCTGGAGCGCCAGGGCTTCGAGGTGACCTATCTCCACGTCAAGGAAGACGGCCTGCTGGATCTGGACATCTTCAAGGCCGCGATCCGCCCCGACACCATTCTGGTGAGCGTGATGGCCGTGAACAACGAGATCGGCGTCATCCAGGACCTCAACACCATCGGCTCCATCTGCCGCGAAAAAGGCATCATCTTCCATGTGGATGCAGCCCAGGCCACGGGCAAGATGCCGCTGGACATGCAGACCATGCCCATCGACCTGATGAGCCTGGCCTCGCACAAGACCTATGGCCCCAAGGGTATCGGTGCCCTGTATGTGCGCCGCAAGCCCCGCGTGCGCCTGGAAGCACAGATGCACGGCGGCGGCCATGAGCGCGGCATGCGTTCGGGCACGCTGCCCACGCACCAAATCGTGGGCATGGGCGAGGCCTACCGCATCGCCAAGGAAGAAATGGCCAAGGACCTGGAGCATGCAGCGCGCCTGCAAAAGCGCCTGCTCGACGGCCTCAAGGACATGGAGCAGGTCTTCGTCAACGGCGACCTGGAGCACCGCGTGCCCCACAACCTGAACATGAGCTTCAACTTCGTGGAAGGCGAGTCGCTGATCATGGGCATCAAGGGCCTGGCCGTTTCCTCGGGTTCGGCCTGCACCTCGGCCAGCCTGGAGCCCAGCTATGTGCTGCGTGCCCTGGGACGCAGCGACGAACTGGCCCACAGCAGCCTGCGCATGACCATCGGCCGCTTCACCACCGAAGAAGAAATCGACACCGCGATCGCAGCCATCCGCACCAACGTGGCGAAGCTGCGTGAACTGAGCCCCCTGTGGGAGATGTACAAAGACGGCATCGACCTCAGCACTATTCAATGGGCTGCACACTAAGTACAGATCAGAAAGTTAAGAGGTAGACACCATGGCTTACTCCGACAAAGTTGTTGACCACTATGAAAACCCCCGCAACGTGGGCTCGTTCGACAAGAACGACGAGTCCGTGGGCACGGGCATGGTGGGCGCGCCGGCCTGCGGCGACGTGATGAAGCTGCAGATCAAGGTCAACCCGGCAACCGGCGTGATCGAGGATGCGCGCTTCAAGACCTATGGCTGCGGTTCGGCCATTGCTTCTTCCTCGCTCGTGACCGAGTGGGTCAAGGGCAAGACCCTGGACGAGGCCGCAGCCCTGAAGAACAGCCAGATCGCCGAAGAGCTGGCCCTGCCGCCCGTGAAGGTGCACTGCTCCATCCTGGCCGAAGACGCCATCAAGGCTGCAGTGAACGATTACCGTGCCAAGCGCACACCTGCGGAAGCGTAAGCAATGGCCATCTCGATGACTGAGGCGGCTGCCCGTCATGTGAGCCGCTATCTGTCGCGCCGCGGCAAGGGCATAGGCGTGCGCCTGGGGGTCAAGACCACGGGCTGCTCGGGCCTTGCCTACAAGCTGGAGTATGTGGACGAGGCCCAGCCCGACGATGTGGTGTTCGAGGAGCACGGCATCAAGGTGCTGGTGGATCCCAAGAGCCTGGCCTATATCGACGGCACGGAGCTGGACTTCGTGCGCGAAGGCCTGAACGAAGGCTTCAAGTTCCACAACCCCAACGAGCGCGACCGCTGCGGCTGCGGCGAAAGCTTCAGGATTTAGTTCGCTGAGCCGCCGCAGGGCGGCTCTTGCTCGGCGTCTCTGACGTGCATCGCGCCCTCCGTGCCGATGCCTGGCAACCATCACCGCCGCAGCCCTGCTGCAGGCGGTTTTTTATCGCCGGGCCGCCCCAAGATGAAAAACACCCCCTCTCGAAGGGGCAGCGACCACGCGCAGCGGGAAGCGTGGGGAGCCACTTTTTAATGCCATGAATCTGCAATCCGACGACTTTGAATTGTTCGCGCTGCCGCGCCAGTTTGCCCAGGAGCGCAGCCAGATCGATGCCCGATGGAAAGAGCTGCAGCGGGAGGCGCATCCCGACCGCTTTGCGGCCCAGGGCGCCGCAGCGCAGCGTGTGGCCATGCAATGGTCGGTACGTATCAACGAGGCCTACCAGCGCCTCAAGGACCCGCTCAAGCGCGCGGCCTATCTGTGCGAATTGAACGGCGCACCGGTGAGGGCCGAGGACAACACGGCCATGCCCGCCAGCTTTCTGATGCAGCAGATGGAATGGCGCGAGGCGCTGGAAGAGGCGAGCACGCAAAAGGAGCTGGATGCGCTGGACGACGCCATGCTGCAGGCAAAGCAGGGCATGCTGGCCGAGTGCGGCCGCTTGCTGGACGAGGCGCACGATGCCGCCGCTGCCGTGCAGCAGGTGAGAGCCCTCATGTTTGTTGCGCGATTTGCGCAGGACATAGAGCGCCGCCGCGATCAGCTGGGACAATAAGCCTCGGCAGCGCCTCCATGCCAGTGCATCGAGGTGCCTTGATCCTGAACTGATTCTGAAAGGGCCAGCCCCGCCGGCCCGTCTCTTCCAAAAAAAGAATTTCCATGGCGCTTTTGCAGATTTCCGAGCCCGGCCAATCCCCCGATCCGCACCAGCGGCGCATTGCGGTGGGCATCGACCTGGGCACGACCCATTCCCTGGTGGCCGCCGTGCGCAACGGCGTGGCCGAATGCCTGCCCGATGACGAAGGCCGCGTGCTGCTGCCTTCCGTGGTGCGCTATCTGCCGGGCGGCGGCCGCCAGATCGGCTTCGAAGCCAGGCTCAACCAGGCCGGCGATGCGGCCAACACCATCAGCTCGGCCAAGCGCTTCATGGGCCGCAGCCTGTCCGATATCGAGGCGCCGCAAAAACTCTCCTACCAGTTTGCGGCAGACAGCCAGGCCCGCGGCGTGGTCGCCATCGAAACCGTGGACGGCGTGAAGACGCCGGTGGAAGTCAGCGCGGAAATCCTGGCCACCTTGCGCTTTCGCGCCGAGGACACTTTCGATGACGAGCTGTACGGCGCCGTCATCACCGTGCCCGCCTATTTCGACGATGCCCAGCGCCAGGCCACCAAGGACGCGGCCAAGCTGGCCGGCATCAATCTGCTGCGCCTGATCAACGAGCCCACGGCGGCGGCCATTGCCTACGGCTTGGACAATGCCTCCGAAGGCGTCTATGCCGTGTACGACCTGGGCGGCGGCACTTTCGACATCTCCGTGCTGCGCCTGTCCCAGGGCGTGTTCGAAGTCATTGCCACGGGCGGCGATTCGGCCCTGGGGGGCGACGACTACGACGATGCGCTGGGCCAGTGGGTGGCCGAGCAGCTGGGCATAGAGCCGCAGACCGCCGCGGACAAGGCGGTCTGGCGCATTGCGGCACGCAGCTGCAAGCAGGCGCTGACCGATTCGGAAATCGTAGCATTCACCGCAGATCTATCCACGGGTTCGGTATCCTTTGATGTCAAACGGGAGGATTTCAGCGCGGCTACTGCTCACTTAACCGATAAAAGCCTGGCCGCCGTGCGCCGTGCATTGAAAGATGCCGGACTGGCCCGCGACGAGGTCAAGGGCGTGGTCATGGTGGGGGGCTCCACGCGCATGCCCCAGGTGCGCCAGGCGGTGGCCGATTTCTTCGGCCGCGAGCCGCTGACCAATCTCAACCCCGACGAGGTGGTGGCGCTGGGCGCCGCCATCCAGGCCAATCAGCTGGCCGGCAACAATGCGGCCGGCGATTTGCTGCTGCTGGACGTGATTCCGCTGTCGCTGGGCGTGGAGACCATGGGCGGCCTGGCGGAGCGCATCATCTCTCGCAACGAGACCATCCCCACGGCACGGGCGCAGGATTTCACCACCTACAAGGACGGCCAGACGGCGCTGGCCATCCACGTGGTGCAGGGCGAGCGCGACCTGGTGCAGGACTGCCGCAGTCTCGCGCGCTTCGAGCTGCGCGGCATTCCGCCCATGGCGGCCGGTGCCGCGCGCATCCGCGTGACCTTCACCGTCGATGCCGACGGCCTGCTGTCGGTCAGCGCCAAGGAACAGACCAGCGGCGTGGAAGCGCACATCAACGTCAAGCCATCCTACGGCCTGTCGGACGACGAGATCGCCCGCATGCTGCAGGACGGCTTTGCCACGGCCCAGGAAGACATGCGCGCCCGTGCCCTGGTCGAGGCGCGCGTGGAGGCCGACCGCATGCTGCTGGCCACCCGGAGCGCGCTGGAAGCCGACGGCGACGTGCTGAGTGCCGAACAGCGCCAGGCCATCGACGACTTGATGGACGCCTTGCGCGCCATCCAGACGAGCGACGATGCCACCGCCATCGACAATGCCACGCAGGCCCTGGCCAAGGGAACGGAGGCCTTTGCGGCGGAACGCATGAACCGTGGCATCCAGCGGGCCCTGGCCGGCAAGAACGTGCAGTCCATATGACCGCGAAGCTGCGCGTCCTGCCCCGCGCGGGACGGCGGCCCTTGCCGGCTCTGCGCACATTGCGCAGAGCCGGTTTCGGAGTGCGAACGGTGCCCTCAGCCCTGGTTAACTGATACAAATCGAGTAGCAAGCAATGCCCATCATCAAAATTCTTCCCCACGCTGAATACTGTCCCAATGGCGCCGAGATCGAAGCCCCAGCCGGCACCTCGGTCTGCGAAGCCCTGCTGGACAATGGCATCAACATCGAGCACGCCTGCGACATGAGCTGTGCCTGCACGACCTGCCATGTGATCGTCAAGGAAGGCTTCAACTCGCTCAACGAAGCCGAGGAGGAGGAAGAGGATCTGCTCGACCGTGCCTGGGGCCTGCAGCCCCAGTCGCGCCTGTCATGCCAGGCCATTCTTGCGCGGGAGAATCTGACGGTGGAGATCCCCAAGTACTCCATCAATCACGCGAAAGAGAATCATTGACACCCCCTGAGCGGCTGCGCCGCTTCCCCCTCTCTCGATGCGTTGCATCGGGAGGGGGACACTGCCATCGCTGCGGGGCGGCCCTTGCTTGGCAGTTCTGAGACGGGCCAGTGCCAGTTTTGGGCAAATTTGGCTTAGCGCCGTAGGTATTGGAGAAAAATTGAATGTCGCGCCAAATCGTTCTGGATACGGAAACCACGGGCCTGTCGGCGGCCGACGGCGATCGCCTGATCGAGCTGGGCTGTGTGGAACTGGTCAACCGCAAGCTCACCGGCAACAATCTGCACCTGTACTTCAACGCAGGCCGCGACAGCCATCCTGACGCCTTGCGGGTGCACGGCATCACCACCGAGTTCCTGAAGGACAAGCCGCGCTTCGAGGAGAAGATCGACGAGATCTGGGCCTATCTGCAAGGTGCGGAACTCATCATCCACAATGCGCCGTTCGACCTGGGCTTTCTGAACAACGAGCTCAAGCTGGCCCGGCGCCCGCCGCTCAAGGAATGTGTGTCCGGCGTGATCGACACCCTGGTCATGGCCAAGGAGCTGTATCCGGGCAAGCGCAATTCGCTCGATTCGCTGTGCGACCGCCTGGGGGTGGACAATTCCGGCCGTACCCTGCACGGCGCCTTGCTGGATGCGGAACTGCTGGCCGATGTCTACATCAACCTCACGCGCGGCCAGGATGCCTTGCTCATGGTCGATGAGCCGGCCGAAAGCGATGCGGGCGGGCCTGTCGTGCCGGTGGTTGATTTGAGCAGCTTCAAGCTGCAGATCGTGCGCGCCAATGCGCAGGAGCTGGAAGCCCATGAAGATGTGCTCGTGCAAATGGACAAATCCAGCGGCGGCAAAACCGCATGGCGCAAGTTCGAAGGCGAAGCTGCCAATCTGTGACATAATCGCGGTCTTGTCGCCAAGACATGCGGGTGATTAGCTCAGCGGTAGAGCACTGCCTTCACACGGCAGGGGTCACATGTTCGATCCATGTATCACCCACCAGATACCAAGCCCTCTTGAATCCTTGATTCAAGAGGGCTTTTGTTTTGCCCGTGCCAAGCAGATTCCATGTCTGTAAGCACGAGACAGCGACCCTGGCTAGTGCTTTGTAGCCATGGAGGAAACAAGCTGCGTCCAAGACGTGGCTTTCTGAGAAACAGTTCGGTCTTTACAGTGTGCCTGTACCAACAAGGAGACAGGCATGTTCCAACCGGACTTGTATGCCGGCCAGCGCATTCTCATCACGGGCGGAGGCACCGGCCTCGGGCTGGCCATGGCGCGAAAGCTGGCCTCGCTGGGCGCGGAAATCCATCTGTGCGGCCGCCGGCTCGAGGTGGTCGAGGCCGCCGCGGTGCAGCTGAAGGCGGACTACGGCACGGCGGCGTTCGCGCATGCGCTGGACATACGCTCGCCCGAGGCGGTGCAGCAAACCATTGAAGATCTCTGGCAGAACCACGGCCCGCTGACGGCCCTGGTCAACAATGCGGCAGGCAACTTCGTCAGCCGCACCGAGGACCTCAGCGTCAACGGCTTCCACGCCATCTCCGACATCGTGTTCCGCGGCAGCTTCTACGTCACGCAGGCCGTGGGCCGCCAGTGGATCGCCGGGCAGTTGCCGGGCTCGATACTGTCCATCGTGGTGACCTGGGTGGACACGGGCGCGCCCTTCGTCGTGCCCTCGGCCATGTCCAAGGCCGGACTGGACGCGATGACCAAGTCCCTGGCCGTGGAATGGGGCCCCAAGGGCATACGCTGCAACGCGATTGCGCCGGGCGTGATTCCCACCCAGGGCGCGAGCAGCCGCCTGCGGCCCGGCATCAAGGGCAACGAGGATTCCGCCGCGCGGCGCCAGGCCGACAATCCCATGCGCCGCCTGGGCACGGGGGAGGACCTGGGCAATCTGGCGGCCTATATGCTGGCCCCCGGCAATACCTGGCTGAACGGGCAGACCATTACGCTGGACGGCGGCGATGCACTGGCCAATGGCGCCTACTTCACCGAGTACCAGCACTGGGACGACGAGGACTGGGCCCAGGCCAGGCAGCAGGCCATCAGCGCCAACCAGCCGGGGAGGGCGGCATGATGCAGGCGCCGCAACCCCTGTCCACCCTGCTGTTCCAGGGCGTCGAGACCGATGCGCGGCAGCAGCACAGCCGCGGCAGCCGCCTGGCCCAGGGCCTGAGGTCCATGGGCCTGCAGGCCGGCGATGTGGTGGCCGTGCACCTGCGCAACGGCCTGGAGTATGCCGACGTGGTGCACGCCTGCCGCATAGGCGGCATGAGCTACTGCCCCTTGAACTGGCACTTCACCGCGCCCGAGATCGATTTCATCGTGGGCGACAGCGGCGCCAAGGCGCTGATCACCAGCCAGTCCCTGCTCGACGGCCTGCAGCAGCCGCTGCACACTTCCATCCCCCGCCTGGTGGTGGGCGCGGGCAAAGGTAATGAAGGCCAGGACTACGAGTGCTGGCTGGCACGGCAGCAGCCGTATGACGGCCCCTTCGTGTCGCCGCGCGGACACATGGCCTATACCTCGGGCACCACGGGCCGCCCCAAGGGCGTGGTGCGCCTGCCGGTGCCGGTGGAGGAACTGCCCGCGCGCCAGGCCATGAGCCGCCGGCTGGTGGAAACCGCCTACGGCCTGCGCGAGGGCGCGCGCACGCTGCTGGCCGCGCCCATCTACCACAGCGCCCCCAGCCTGTATTTCCAGAACGCGCTCATGCTGTCGCAGTTGGTGGTGCTGGAGCAGCGCTTCGACCCCGAGGAGTTTCTGCGGCTGGTGCAGGAGCACCGCATAGACACGGCCTACATGGTGCCCATCATGTATGTGCGCCTGCTGCGCCTGCCCCGCGAGGTGCGCGAAAAGTACGACCTGTCGTCGCTGCGCTTCATCGCCTCCACGGGTTCGCCCTGCGCGCCGGAGATCAAGAAGGCCATGATCGAATGGCTGGGCCCCGTGATCAACGAGACCTATGCCTCCAGCGAAGCCGGCCTGGTCACCTTCATCGACTCGCACCAGGCCCTGGCCCGCCCCGGCAGCGCGGGCCGGCCGCTGCCGGACGCCCAGGTGCGCATCCTCGACAAGTCGGGCGCGCCGCTGCCGGCCGGCGAGGTCGGGCTGATCTATGTGCGCCAGCCCGCCTATGCCGACTTCAGCTACCAGGGCAACGAGGAGGCGCGGCGCCAGATAGACCGCGACGGCCTGGTGACGCTGGGCGACATGGGCTACCTCGATGAGCAGGGCTTTCTCTATGTCTGCGACCGGGACTCCGACCTGGTCATTTCGGGCGGGGTCAACATCTATCCGGCCGAGATCGAGAACGAGCTGCTCAAGCATCCCTCGGTCTCGGACTGCGCGGTGCTGGGCGTTCCCGACGCGGAGTTCGGCGAAAGCCTGCTCGCCCTGGTCGAGTCGCCCGATGCCGGCCCCGCGCTGGCCGAGGAGCTCAAGGCCTGGCTCCGGCAGCGGCTTGCCGCCTACAAGGTGCCCAGGAGCATGGAGTTCCGCACCCTGCCGCGCGACGACAACGGCAAGATCGCCAAGCGCAGGCTGCGCGACCAGTTCTGGGGCGCGCAGCAGCGCAAGGTGTAGCCAGCCCGACAAGAAACCCAAGGAGACAACACCTCATGAAGCAAACCCTGTTCTGCCTGGCCCTGGCCGGCCTGGTATCCCTGGCGAATGCCCAGACCCCCGCCCAGGCCGACTATCCCAGCAAGCCGCTGAAGCTGGTGGCCCCGTATGCGCCGGGCGGCTCGGCCGACCTGCTGGCGCGCACGCTGGCCACCCACCTGTCGGCGGAGATCAAGCAGCCGGTGGTGGTCGAGAACAAGCCGGGTGCCAACACCATGATCGCGGCCGCCGCCGTGGCGCGCGCACCGGCGGACGGCTACACGCTGCTGCTGGCCAGCAATGCCAGCATGGTGCTCAATCCGCTGCTGTACAAGAAGCTCAGCTACGAGCCGGCCAAGGACCTGACGCTGACCAACATCCTGGCCGAGGCGCCGCTGGTGCTGGTCACCAACAGCCAGACCGGTATCAGGAATGTGGCCGAGCTCAAGACCTATGCACAGGCCCACGCGGGCCAGCTGAACTACAGCTCCATAGGCCTGGGCAACCCGCTGCAGCTGACCACCGAGCTCATCAAGAGCCGCCTGGGCGTGGAGGCCACGCACATCCCCTTCAACGGCAGCGCGCCGGCGCTGACGGCGCTGATGTCCAACGACACCCAGCTCATGGTCGATGTGGTGGGCACGTCGCTGCCGCAGATCAAGGCGGGCAAGCTCGTGCCCATCGCCACCACCGCCCTGGCGCGCTCCACGTTCCTGCCCGACACGCCGACGATTGCCGAGTCGGGATTCCCGGGCTTCAAGGCGGCCACCTGGTTCGGCGTGGCGGTTCCGTCGGGCACGCCCGCTGCGGCCAGCGCCCGGCTCAAGTCGGCCGTCGATGCGGTCGTCCAGAAGCCGGAGTTCATCGCGGCGCTGGGCACCCAGTACCTGGCGGGCAGAAAGCCCCAGACCCAGCAGGAGCTGGATGCCTTCCTGAAGGAAGACAGTGCGATGTGGCGCAAGGTGATCGTCGACAACCGCATCGCGCTCGACCAGTGAGCCGGGACCGCCTCACTCCGCGAACCGGCGCAGCCGCGCCTGCAGGAACTCCGTCATGACCTTGACCGCATGCGGCGGGCGGCGATTGGCCAGCGTGATGATGTAGAGCCTGTCGCCCAGCCCGGACACGCGCCAGTCCGGGCACACTCGCTGCACCGTGCCCGCGCGCAGCTCGTCGATGACCATGTAGCGGGGCAGTGCGGCCACGCCGCAGCCCGCCATCATCGAATGCTTGAGGAAGGGGAAATGCTCGCTGGTGACATAGGGCTCGCAGTGGAGCTGGATGTCCTGCGAATGGTTGCTGACGGTGATGGTGTAGGTCTTGCCATCGCCCGGTGGCGTCAGCAGCACGCCATGGGGAATGTCGGCGGGCTGCCTGAACCGATGCGCACGCGCGAAATCGCGGCTCGCATACAGCGCGGTCTCGACCGCTCCCAGATCCCGGGCCACCAGCTGCTCGTTCACCGCACTCGCCACCCGCACCGCGATGTCGATCTCGGCGCCCATCAGGTCGCTCACCCGGTTGGAGAAGAGCACGCGGATGCGCACCTGCGGATGGAGCTTGCGGAACTCGAGCAGCATCTCGGCCAGGTACAGCTCGCCCAGTCCGGTGGGGATGCTCAGCCGCACGGTTCCCGTCACCTCGTGCTGCAGTGCGTCGATCGAGCCCCGGGCGGCCTCGACCTGCTCGATGATGTTGCGGCCATGCTGGTACAGGACCTCGCCGGCCTCGGTCAGCGCAATGCTGCGGGTCGAGCGGTGCAGCAGCCGGGTGCCGAGCGAGGCCTCGAGCGCCTTCAGTTCCTTGCTGACCTTGGAGCGGGTCACATCACGGCGCCGCGCCGCCTCGCTGAGGCTGCAGGCATCCACCACCTCGACGAAATTTCTGATGAGATTGATATCCATGTTCAGAGAGGCGTGCCTGTGTTCGGGAACTGAAACATCCGTTCATTCTCGCTCGGACTGCCCCGGCAGTGGTCAGGTGGGCCGGCCTGCCGGAATTCCCGCCCCAGCCATTGCAGATGCGAAAAAGGCCATGCAATGAAACGGACGCCTGGTATCAGAAACGGTAGGCGTAACGCAGGCGTACAAAGTTTTCGCCGGGGTTGGGCTCCTTGATGCCGGCATTGGAAAAATGCTGCAGCCGCAGCGACAGCTCGTGCTCCCGCTGTGCGCCGAAGCTGTAGCCCAGGCCCAGCACCTCGGTGAACTGGAAGGCGGTGCTGAAATCGTGCGTGCTGGTGTGGTACACGCGATGCATCATCGTGCCGCCAAGGCCGGCTTCGGCGAACCAGGGGGAACTGCTTGCGCCGAAGCGGTAGCGGAAAGTCGCGATGCCTCCGATCTGCGCATAGTTGCGGCGTCCACCGGTTTGCAGGGGGGCATTCCAATCGCTGGCATACAGATCCCAGTGGAAGGACCAGGGGCCATTGCGCAATGCTTCGACGGGCGCCCAGGGAACCAGAACGCCTAGCGCCAAGGAATAGGTGTCGCCCTGGCCATGCGGAGCAATGCCGCCCTCTGCATAGAGTCCCAGGGAACGATCGGAGTCTGCATGTGCTGCAACTGCGGCCAGCAGCAGAGCGGCGGCAGCAAGGCGACGAAGGTGCGGGGATGTGGTGGCGACCATGAGATTTTCTTTGTTTGTATTGACGGGATTGGAGCTGCTCGCTTGTTCAGGCAAACCATGGCGGTTTTCCATGAACCATGTGAAGCCGCTGCGTCCGGATTCTTTCGGACGATGGCAGGACCGTGGGAATGTAGATGCCGGGCCGCTGCATGAATAGGGGCGCGCGCTGAAATACAGCGTTCCAAACTCGGCAACAGTGGTGCTCCGCCATGCTTTGCCCAGGGCGGTTCCTTGGGGCTGAAGTGGCGGCTCGATGTGTGGATGCCTCAATGCGCCGGGAAAATCATTGATGCAGGACAAGTTTCCGAGTATTTAACTTGTATTTATGCAGCGCTCACCCGAGATCCGAGCACTGTTTCTATACTGCGCGCCTCTTAGTCTTTTAAAAGACCAAAGCGTGGCGGACGGTTGAGGTTGTGGAAATGCGGGCACATGCCTACAGTGACAGCAGCCGTTATCACCTGCTTTTTGACTCTCGGGGCCTGAAGGCTCGGGAATACACAGTCATCTAGCGATGTGCCCACGCCAGTCCTTGCTGTTGCATGTGCGCATTGCAGCAAGGAGTTGGAACCGTGTCCAAACTGGACTTGAATCGGCGCAGTTTTCTGAAAGCTGCCGCCGCCATGGGCGTGATTGCAAGCGTGCGCCCGGTCAAAGACGCGCTCGCGGAATTGATCACGCCCGCCGGGGGCCAGGAAACCCACTGGATCAGCGGCAACACGCTCAATTACCGCCGCGACGGTCTGGCCAAGGTCACCGGGCAGAAGGTCTTTGCCATCGACCTGCGCGCCCGGGACATGCAGGGCTGGCCCGACAAGCAGTCGCATGCGCTGACCATCCACATCCCGCGCGCCGACCGCATCTACGAAGGCCTGGACCTGTCGGTGCTGGGCAGCGACTACCAGCCCGATGTGCTGATCGACGCAGAGTCCATCGCCGCCGACGGACTGCGCATGCCCGATCCCGGCTTCTACGGCGAGTTCTTCGTCAAGAAGGGCCAGGTTTCGCCCATGCTGGGTCACCCGGTGGCCGTGGCCATCTGGCATGACTACGAGAAGTTCCGCGTGGCCAACCAGCGCCTGCGCTTCAACGACGCCATCTTCCGTTTCGGCGCCGAGGCCGCCCAGCCGCCGCGTGCGCCCTATGTTGCCGCGCGCTATGTGCGCGTACAGGGTGAGGATGCCTACGGCGAGGACAAGTTCTCGCCCATGAAGAACACCGTCGTCTGGCCGCAGCTCGACGAAAAAGGCGTGCACTGGCCTGACAGCAGCCACCCGGCCTTCGGCGCGCTGATGGGCGAGTCGGCCCGCATCCAGGCCGAGATGAAACAGCCCAAGGAAGGGCTGCGCGCCTTTGCTCGCAAGTACTACAGCCAGTCCATCGAACACATGGCCATGGAGATGGAAAACGGGCTGGCCTGGTATGAGCAGGGCAGCGGTGCGCTGCATATGGTGGCCGCAAGCCAGGCCCCCTACGGCACGGCCGAGCATGTGATGCACATGCTCAAGGACAGCAAGCTGCCGCTGAACAAGCTGGACTACATCAGCTCCTACACCGTGGGCTACGGTCAGAAGGAGCACCATCCCTTCCCGTTCTACGTGGCGCTGGCCTCGCTGTATGCCCAGGGCCGCCCGGTGCGGCTGGCGCTGGACCGCTGGAAGCATTTCCAGTTCGCGCTCAAGCGTCACCCCTTCGACGTGGAGACCGCGATCTCTGTGGACAAGGACGGCAAGTTCCATGCGCTGACCTGCCATATGGTGGGCGATGGCGGCGGCGTGACCAACTTCAGTCCCTCGGTGGGGACGGTGGCGGTGACGGCGGCGCAGTCCATCTACTACTTCCCCGAGAGCGACCTGTCGACCGAGGTGCATCCCTCCATCGGCGTCACGGCCGGCTCCATGCGCGGCTATGGCACGGTGCAGTCCATGGCCTATACCGAGATGCTGGTCGACGAGATCGCCCAGGAAATCGGGCTCGACGCCATCGAGCTGCGCCAGCGCAACGTGCTCAAGAGCAGCATGAAGAACACCCAGGGCGCCTCGCCCTCGGGCCATCTGCGCATAGGTGAGATCCTCGACATGGCCGCCAAGGACCCGATGTGGACCGAGCGTGCCAAGCGCAAGGCCGACTTCGAGGCGGCCAACCCCGGCCTGCTTTATGGCATAGGCTTCGGTGCGGTGCAAAAGGACTTCGGCACGGGTGCGGAAGCCTCGATCGCACAGCTTGAGATCACGCCCGAGGGCCGCATCAAGATGCGCCATATCACCACCGAGATCGGCACTGGCAGCACCACGGCGCAGCTGATGGCGGTCGAGCCCTTCCTGGGCCGCCCGGCGGACGATGTGGATTTTGCGGTGAACCATTGGGACAATCTGCCGCTGCACACCAAGGACGAGCCCTATACCACGCCCCAGGCCAAGGAAGACGAACTGGCCAAGGACCCGACCTGGACGCCGCGCCTGGTCTCGCCGGTATCGGCCTCGAACTCGGCCTACTACTTCCGTCACGCCACGCAGCAGGCTGCGCAGTTGCTGCTCAAGCTCTGCCTGTGGCCCGCAGCCCAGGCTATCTGGTCCGGCAAGGAAGGCGGCGGCCAGCTGCTGCCCAGCACCGTCACCGAAGACATGCTGGAGTGGCGCGACCGCATGCTCGTGGCCGAAGGCCTGGAGCCGCTCAGCCTGGAGCGCCTGGCCGCCCGCGCGCACGAGCTGGGCATCGTGACCGGCGTGTGCGTGCATGCCTTCAACCGCTGGGCCTGGGCCAAGGCCGACTTCACGGTCGATGGCCGCAAGTTCCAGGCCATGGTCGACGCGCTGTCCGTACAGTACGGCAAGGGTGCGAGCGATGCCAAGAAGGCCTCCATGAAGCATGGCGGCTACGCCTTCATCGCGCGCGACAAGGTCTACTACCCTCCGGTGCAGCGCACCAACGCGGGCACGGTGTACTACGCGCCTTGCGCGACCATGGTGGAGCTGTCCGTGGCTCCGGGTACGGGCAAAGTGAACATCCTCTCGCACAAGACCTGGCTGGAATGCGGCACGCAGATCGTGCCCGAGCTGGTCTCGGGCCAGATCCAGGGCGGCGTGGCCATGGGCATAGGCCACGCGCTGTACGAAGACCTGCCGCGCCACGAGACCGGCCCCGGCAACGGCCAGTGGAGCCTGAACCGCTACCACGTGCCGCGTGCCAGCGAAGTGGCCGTGTGGAAGGCCGAGGGCGTGGTGCTGCCGCCGCTGTCGCGCACCGACCCGCCCAAGGGCATGGCCGAGGTGGTGATGATTCCGGTGGTCGCCGCCTGCGTCAACGCCATCGCCCACGCCACCGGCAAGCGCTTCCATGCCACCCCCGTGACCCCCGACAAGATCAAAGAGGCCCTGTGATGTCCTCCGACCGCATCCAATTCTCAGCCACCATCAACCGCAAAAAAGTAGGCCCCGTCGACGTTCCCAAGGACTTGATGATGATCGAGTTCCTGCAGGAATACGCGGGCATGAACGGCACCCGCCTGGGTTGCGGCCAGGGCGTGTGCCGCGCCTGCACCATCATCGTGGACGACCCCGAAAAGGGCTCCATCACCGTGCCCGCCTGCGTGACCGGCGTGACCTGGCTCAATGGCAAGACCATCCGCACCGTCGAGGGCATCGCCTCGGTGGACGACAAGGGCGTAGTCCATCCGTCGCCGGTGCAGAAGGCCTTCCTGGAGCACTACTCCTTCCAGTGCGGCTACTGCACGCCGGGCTTCGTGAACTCGGCCACCGTGCTGGTGGAAAAGCTCGAGAAGCATCCCGTGCCCGCCGACGACGTCGAAAAGGCCATCGAGCAGCAGCTCGAGCCCCACATCTGCCGCTGCACCGGCTATGTGCGCTACTACAACGCCGTGCGCGACGTAATCCTGAAGACGCCGGGCCTGACCACGGGCAAGCGCACCAAGGAGGTGGTGAACAATGGCTAAATGCACCTGGATCAAGGGCCTGTGCCTGGCCGTGGTGGCCGGCGTGCTGGTGGCAGGCGGCATGTACTGGTGGGGCAGCTCCAGCAGCGTGCCGCCGGCGACGGTGGACTTTGCCAAGCTGGATGCCAAGGAGTTCGATGCGCTGTACAAGCGCGGCGAGCAGGTGTTCCGCGCCGGCGATTGCGCGGCCTGCCACAGCTCGCCGACGACCGGCGCGGAGCTCGCGGGCGGCGTGCCCATGGTCACGCCCATGGGCACGCTCTACGGCACCAACATCTCGCCGTCCAAGGAGCACGGCATCGGCAACTGGACGGCCGACGACCTGTACCGCGCGGTGGCAGCCGGCATCGCCCCCGGCCGCAAGAACCTCTATCCGGCCATGCCGTATGCCAGCTACCACCAGGTCACGCGCGCCGACGTCGATGCGCTGTGGGTGTGGCTGATGAAGCAGCCCGCGGTCGAAGTGGCCAACAAGCCCAGCGAGATGCATTTCCCGTTCAGCATCCGTCCGGCCGTGGCCATGTGGAATGCGCTCAACCGCCCCGCAGCCAGGGAATTCGACATGTCCGTGGATGAACTGGTGCGCGGCAAATATCTGGTGGATGTGCTGGGCCATTGTGCCGAGTGCCACAGCCCGCGCACGGCCACGTTTGCCATGGACGCCTCGCGCTACCTGGAAGGCAATACCATCGAAGGCTCGTACGCTCCGGCCATCACGCCAGATGCCCTGAGCCAGCGCGGCTGGACCAAGGACGATCTGGTCAGGTTCTTCCGCACCGGCGTGTCGCCGCAGGGCGTGATGACCTTCCGCATGGCTTCGGTGCTGGACCATTCGACCTCGCGCATGGCCGAGGCGGACGTGCGCGCCATGGCCGCCTACCTGACGCAGAACCGCGAGATGCCCGGCCCCAACGCGCAGCTTGCCGCCGTGCCCGAAGGCCAGGTCAACGTCAAGGGCGAGCACCTGTACCTGGGCTTGTGTGCGGGCTGCCACGGCGCGCAGGGCGCGGGCCAGCCGCATTCGTCCGTGCCCATGAGCACCAACACCACGGCCATGTTCCCCACGCCGATCAACCTGATCCGGGTGATCCGCGAGGGCGTGCATGAGCGCGACCTGGCCCACGGCGAGCGCATGCAGGCCATGCCCGGCTTTGCTGACAGGCTGAGCGACGAGGAGATGGCCGACCTGGTCAACTACATGCGCCAGACCTGGGGCGCCGCCCCGGCGACGTGACGGCAGCGCAGGTGGCCGAGCATGTGAAGACCATCGACAGCAGCCACTGAGCGGTTTTCTCGCCCAGGCTCAAAAGGCCACGGACGCCCGGCGTCCGTGGCCTTTTTCATGGGTCTCTTCTTTAAAATATACAATGTATAAATATAGGAGTATTCCATGGTCACTGCCCATGTTTTCATTGCCACCAGCCTCGACGGCTTCATCGCCCGCCCCGACGGCGACATCTCCTGGCTGCTGCAGCGCGACGATCCCGCCGAGGACCACGGCTACCAGGACTTCATCGCCGACAAGGACCTGATCGTGATGGGCCGCGTCACCTACGAGGCCGTGGCCGGCTTTGACCCCTGGCCCTACGACCGCCCGGTCGTCGTGCTGTCGCGCCAGCTGTCCGGCACGGCCGTGCCCGAGGCGCTGCGCGGCAAGGTGCGGTTCGCCGCGCAAACGCCTCGGCAACTGCTGGAGGAGCTGGCGCAGCAGAACGTGCGCCGCATCTACGTGGACGGCGGGCAGCTGATCCAGTCCTTCCTGCGCGAGGGCCTGGTCAGCGACATGGTCATCACCACGGTGCCGGTGCTGCTGGGCGCGGGCCGCCCGCTGTTCGGCGCCGTGCCGCACGACATCGACTGGACGCTGGTGGCCAGCCGAAGCTTTGCCTCGGGCCTGGTGCAGTCCACCTACCGGCGGGCACCATGAGCCGTCCGCGTGGCCGCCCGGCCCAGGGAGCGGGCGTGAGCCGGGAGGGCATTCTGGCCGCGGCGCTGGAGCTGCTGGAAGAGGGCGGCGGCAAGGGACTGAGCATGCGCGCCCTGGCTGCGCGGCTGGGCGTCACGCCCATGAGTCTTTATCACCATGTGCAGGACCATGCCTCACTGTTGCGGGCACTCTCGGACCGCATCTATGGCGAAGTGATGGACGGACAGGAAGAGGGCGCGGCCCCGCTGGAGGTCATCCGAGGGCTGCTGTGCCGCTATCACGATGCGGTGGGCAGGCACCCCCAGCTGACGCTGGCCATCTTTTCCGAACCCGATGCTTTTGCCGGGGTCAGCCGGCAGATCACCGATCACCTGACGGCACAGTTGGCCGCTATCACGTCCGAGCCCGTGCTGTGGCGCGACATACTGGTCGATCATGCGCATGGTAGCGGCTTGGCGCTGGCGTCGGCACGGGGCAGGCCTGGAGAAGCCCCAATGCTGAGCGAACGTTACCGGCAGGCGCTGGACCGGTTGCTGGCGAGGCTTGCCCCATGACTAGCCGCTTCTGGTCCGCACCCCGCCTGTGGCATATTTCTCGCGAAGTGAAATTGCATGAATGGCTGTAGATATGGTGGATCGTGTCGATTGTGTGGTGGTGGGGGCGGGCGTGGTCGGCCTCGCGGTGGCCCGGGCTTTGGCATTGGCAGGCAGGGAAGTCATGGTTCTGGAAGCCGAAGATGCCATCGGCACCGGAACCAGTTCGCGCAACAGCGAGGTCATCCATGCCGGAATCTACTATCCCCAGGGTTCGCTCAAGGCCATGCTGTGCGTGCGCGGCAAGGAGCTGCTTTACCGATATTGCGAGACACGCGGAGTGGAGCATCGGCGCTGCGGCAAGCTGATCGTGGCGACCAGCGCAGAGCAGGTGCAGCAATTGCATGGCATCCAGGCCAAGGCTGCGGCCAATGGCGTGGCCGACCTGCAATGGCTGCAAGCCGCAGAGGCCAAGGCGCTGGAGCCGGCGTTGCATTGCGAAGCCGCCCTGCTGTCGCCCAGCACCGGGATCGTGGACAGCCATGGGCTGATGCTGAGCCTGCAGGGCGATCTCGAGAATGCGGGCGGCATGGTGGTGCTGCATGCGGCGCTGCAGGCAGCCCGGATACTGAGCGACGGCATTCTGTTGACCATGGTCGACGGTATGCAGCTGCATGCGGCCACGGTGGTCAATGCGGCGGGATTGAATGCTCCGGCCCTGGCGCGCCGTTTTGAGGGCTTCTCGCAGCAGCACGTGCCCGAGGCTTTTTTTGCCAAGGGCAACTATTTCACATTGACGGGCAGGGCGCCGTTTCGCCATCTGGTCTATCCGGTTCCGGAAGCGGCGGGACTGGGCGTGCACCTGACGCTGGATCTGGGCGGTCAGGCCAAGTTCGGCCCGGACGTGCAATGGGTGGACAACGCCCGGGACCTGCAGGTGGATGGCCGGCGCGCGGATGCCTTCTATGCCGAAATACGCCGCTACTGGCCTGCACTGAAGGACGGATCGCTGGTCAGCGGCTATGCAGGCATCCGCCCGAAGATCAGCGGACCTGGTGCGCCTGCTGCGGATTTCTGGATCCAGGGCCCTGGCCAGCACGGCGTGCCGGGCGTGGTGCAGCTGTTCGGCATAGAGTCGCCGGGACTGACCAGCAGCCTGGCCATCGGCGAATACGTGGCGGCAATGCTGGCCCGCTGATCCGGTTTCTGCAGCGGCCTGGTCGTCTGCCCCGGCAAGGCAAGCAGGACAGTACCGAAGATGTCCGACATGGCGGTCAGTCCTCGAAAGCTTGGAGTGCGCTACGAATTCTGTAAGATCGATACAAGCTGTGCCTTGCGATGCGCGCCTGTCGGCAGACCTGGCGGGCGGCAAGTGCCGATGGCTTAGTCTGCGGGTTTGGCAGGCCCGCATCCCATAATTTCTTCAAGAAAGGTCGCATATGTCCCGCTCTGTTTCCGACACTGTTTCCACAGCCCAAGAAGATCTGGAAAAGCTGGTCAACGATCTGCGCGGCCTGCTTGCCGCCAAGGAACTGGACAAGGTACCGGATATCCATCTGCTGCGTCAGCGCATCGACGACGGCATGAGCAACGTGCGCGAGTCGGCCGTGCGTGCAGCCCAGGAGGCCGCGCGCCAGGCGCGGGATGCGGTCGATGCCGCCGACCGCTATGCGCGCGATGAACCCTGGCGCGTCGCCGGCGCCGCCCTGGCCGTGGGTGCCCTGCTGGGCTTCATGCTGGGCCGCCGTTGATCGCGCAGCCGGCTTCAGACAACAAAGCGGATACAGACCAGTGAATTGGGTTTCACTTCTGGGACTGGATGCCTGGGCGGCCCGTTGCCGTGCTGCCCTGATCGAGACTGCGCTGGCTGCCGAAGACCGGGCCGACCTGGCACGTCTCGAGTGGCAGCAGCACAGGCGCAGCCTGCAGACGCTGCTGATTGTCGGCCTGGTGCTTGGCGGATTGACGGTGGTCGTGCTGCTTGCATTGACCATGGCCGTGATGGTGCAGTTCTGGGATACGGAGCATCGCATCACGGCCGGCTGGCTGCTGGCCCTTGGGTGGCTGGTGGTCTGGGCCTTGGCCTTGTGGCGCTTGATTGCCGCTGCGCGCCAGCTGTCGCAGCCGTTCGAGCTTACCCGCCATGAGCTGATGACGGACTGGAGAGCATTGAAGGAGAAGCTGTAGCCATGGCCGATTCCAAATCGACTTCCTCCGCAGGCATTCCTATAGGCGTTGACCTGGCGCTCTGGGAGCGCGCGACGCCGGCACAGCAGAAAGTGCTGCGGCGCATTGCGGTGCAGCGTGAACGGCTGAGGGCGCGGGCCGCCGCGCATGCGCAGGCCCGTGCACTGGCAAGCACGCAGGAAACGCGGGTACGCCCGGATGCCCCGCTGGTGGAGCGTATTGTCAGCTTCACGCGGCTGCATCCGATCGCCGTTGCTGCCGCAGGCGCTGCGGCGGTGGTGGTCGGGCCGCGCAAGCTCTTTCGGCTCGGCAGCGTCTTGCTGCCCTGGATTCTCAAGCTGCAGCAGAAGAGCCGCTCCTGAGGCGCGGCATTCCAAAAAACAGCCTGTTTCCACAGGCTGTTTTTTTATGGCGAGCCGAGGCGGAAGACGGCTTTGGCCGTCAACGCATCTGGGCGATGGCACGCGCGGCTTCGGGCACCAGATCGGGGCCGCGATAGATCAGGCCGCTGTAGATCTGTACCACGTCGGCGCCTGCGCGGATCTTGCTGACCGCATCGGCGCCGCTGAGGATGCCGCCCACGCCGATGATGGGAAAGCGGCTGCCCAGGGCCGAGCGCAGCTGGCGTATCACCTGGTTGCTGGCCTCGAGCACGGGCGCGCCTGACAGGCCGCCGGTTTCCTGGGCATGCGGCAGGCCCTGCACGGCCTCGCGGCTGATGGTGGTGTTGGTGGCGATCACGCCATCCATGCCGTGGCGCTGCAGGGTGGCGGCGATCACGCCAATCTGCTCCTCCACCAGATCGGGAGCGATTTTCACGAATACGGGAACGCGCTTCGCATGCTGCGCGGCCAGTTGCTCGCGGCGCCCGGCGATGGCGCCCAGCAGGCTGTCCAGCGCCTCGTCACTTTGCAGGGCGCGCAGGTTCTTGGTGTTGGGGGAGCTGATGTTGACCGTCACATAGTCGGCATGCGGGTACACGCCGTCGAGCGCCTTGAGGTAGTCGCCGGTGGCTTCCTCGATGGGCGTGGTGGCGTTCTTGCCGATATTGAGGCCCAGCAGCATGGGCTTGCCGCTGGCACGGACCCGGGAGCGGCGCACGTTGGCCAGAAAGGCATCCAGGCCCTCGTTGTTGAAGCCCAGGCGGTTGATCAGCGCCTTTTTCTCGGGGATGCGGAACATGCGCGGCTTGGGGTTGCCGGGCTGGGGGCGCGGCGTGACGGTGCCGACCTCCACGAAGCCGAAGCCCATGGCAGCCAGCGCATCGATGCAGCGTGCGTTTTTGTCCAGGCCTGCGGCCATGCCCACGCGGTTCGGGAATCGGAGGCCGGCCAGCTCGATGGGATCGTCGACCATGGGGCGCGACCAGGCGCATTGCAGCGGCGTGTTCTGGCCCCTGGCCATGAGATTCATGGTGAAGTCGTGGGCGGCTTCGGGATCCATGCCGAACAGGATAGGGCGTGTCAGGGAGTAAGGAATAAAGGACATAGGGATAATCGCGGGATTACCTGGATTTTCACTCATGACGACAGCTGCTGCTTCCTCTGCCTCTCAATATTCCCAAGACGAACTCAAAACCCTGGTGGGCCAGGCGGCCCTGAAATACGTGGTCCCCGGCGAGATCGTGGGCGTGGGCACGGGCTCCACGGTCAACAAGTTCATTGACGCACTGGCCACGGTCAAGGACAGCATTCCCGGCGCCGTCTCCAGCTCCGTGGCCAGCACCGAGCGCCTGAAGGCCCTGGGCATCAAGGTGCTCGATGCCAACGAGGTGCAGCGCCTGGCGGTCTATATCGACGGCGCCGACGAGATCGACGGCAAGGGCTACATGGTCAAGGGCGGCGGCGCGGCACTGACGCGCGAGAAGATCGTGGCCGCGCTGGCGGACCGTTTTGTCTGCATCGCCGACGAATCCAAGCGCGTGGACGTTCTGGGCGCCTTCCCGCTGCCCGTGGAAGTGATCCCCATGGCCGCGGGGCAGATTGCCCGCCGTTTCGAGGCCCTGGGCGGGCAATCGGGGATCCACGCGCAGATCCGCATGAAGGACGGCGCACCGCTGGTGACCGACAACGGCCAGCACATTCTCGACGTGCGCGGCCTGAAGATTGCCGATCCCCTGGCGTTCGAGTCGGAGGTCAACCAGTGGCCCGGTGTGGTCACCGTCGGCGTCTTTGCCCACCAGAAGGCTGCCGTGTGCCTGCTGGGCACGGCCCGGGGCGTCCAGACGCTGGAATACTGAGTACCGAGGCGGCGCCCGGCGTCAATCCGCCGGGCCATGAACACCGTCAGATGGGCTGCAGCCCCACTTTCTTCATCATGGCCTCGGTCAGCTGCATTTCCTGGCGGATGTTCTGGACGAAGGAGGCCGAATCCCTCACATCGACGAGGCCGCCGTTTTCCTGCAAGGCGGCAATCACCGCAGGTTGCCTGAGCGCTTCGGAAAACGCCTTGTAGATCGCGTTCACCACGGCGTCGGGCGTGCCTGCCGGCACCGACAGGCCGCCCCAGGAAGTCAGCTCCACGCCCGGTACGCCAAGCTCGGTCAGCGTGGGCACCTGGGGAGCGACGGGATTGCGCCTGGGGCCGGCAATGGCCAGGGCGCGCAGCTTGCCGGCCTTGATCATGGGATGGGCCGCCGCAAAGATGGGCATGCCAAAGGCGACCTGGTGGCCCAGGATGGCGTTGACCAGTTCGGAGGCTCCCTTGTAGGGCACATGCATGGCCTTTGTTCTGGTGGCGCTCAGGAACTGCTCCATGCCCAGGTGCGAGGGCGTGCCTATGCCGCCCGAGGCATAGTCGACTTGGCCGGGATTAGCCTTGAGCCTGGCCAGCAGGTCGTCCAGCGTGCGGATGTCGGAATCCGCATGGACCACCAGACCGACGTCCGAACTGCTCAGGCGCATGATGTGGCGGAAATCCTTGAGCGCGTCGTAGCCCGGATTCTTGTAGATGTGCATGTTGGCGGCCAGCGGCGTGCCGGTGTAGAGCAGGGTGTATCCGTCGGCGGGGGACTTGGCGGCCACGCGGGTGCCGATATTGCCTGCGGCGCCGGCACGGTTCTCGATGACGATGGGCTGTCCGAGGAGGGGGCCTACGGCTTCGGCCAGAATGCGCGCGGCGATATCCGGTCCCGTGGCAGCCAGATAGGGCACCAGCCATTTGACGGGCCGGCTGGGATAGGGCGCCTGGGCCAGGGCCGGTCTTGCAGCGAGCGCGCCGGCCATGGGAAGAAAGGACGGAAGCAGCGCCGTGCCCATGGCACGGGCCAGAAGCTGCCGGCGTGAGAGGGTGTTCATTCTTGTCTCCTTTTGTCTATGCCGCTGCGGTCTTGGCGCGGCCTATGCGTCAGCCAACCTGGCTGCCGGGCGCCGCGAGCAGTTCCTTGGCAATGGTGTTGCGCTGGATCTCGCTGGTGCCCGTCAGCACGCGGTACATGCGCAGCATGCGGAACAGGAATTCCACGCGCCGGCCCTGGACGATGCCTTCGCCGCCATGGATCTGTACCGCTCGGTCGGCAATCGCAAAGGCTTTTTCGGAGCAGAACAGCTTGCTCATCGATGCCTGGGCGCGCGCGTCGATGCCCGCATCGATGGCGCGCGCGGTCTGGATCATCAGGGCCCGCGCGGCCGTCCACTCCGTGGCCATGTCGGCCAGCATGTGCTGTATGGACTGGAACTGGGCAATGCTGCGGCCGAACTGCTGGCGTGCCAGCGCATAGTCACGCGCGTCGCGCAGGGCGCATTGGGCCAGGCCCAGCATGGCAGGGCAGTGCAGCAGGCGGTTGACCGTGATGCGGCCCAGCGCCAGGGCCAGGCCGCGGCCCGGCTCGCCGATCATGTGAGCGGCTGGTACACGTACCTTGTCCAGCAGGATGTCGCCCGTGTGGGACTGGCCGGCCATGGTCTTGTAGCCGCTGACGACTTCGACGCCCTCGGCCGTGAGGTCCACGAAGAAGGCGCTGATCTCGCGCTGCACCGCGCCTTGGGGCGCGGTGGACGCCATGAGAACGGCAAAGTCGGCAAACGGCGAGCCCGAGATGAAGCGCTTTCTGCCGCTGAGCACATAGCTGTCGCCGTCCAGCTCGGCACGGGTTTCCAGCGCACCGGCATCGGAGCCGGCGCCGGCTTCGGTCAGCGCAAAGCAGATGGATTTTTCGGCGCGTGCCACGGGCAGGATGAATTTTTCCATCTGCTCGGGCGTGGCCTTGCGCACCAGGGCACCGACGCGCGGGGGGCCGCTGAGCTCGCCCAGCACATGGGGGGCAAACGGAGAGCCGCTGGCGTAGATGGCTTCCTTGATCAGCACCTGGTCGAGCACGGACAGCCCTTCGCCGCCCATGGCCTGGGGCAGGGTCATGCCGTAAAAGCCCAGCGCGTGGGAGCGTTTCCAGACCTTGCGCAGCAGCTCCTTGCCGGGGCTGTGCTCGTGGTCTATGCCATGTTCGCGGGCCAGCTCTGCCAGCTCGCCGTGGAGAAAGTCATTGAGCTTGGCGATCAGCTCGGCTGCACGCGGCGAGCCTTCGAAGGGCATCTCGATCAGGTCGCCTGGGCGCTGGGAAGCAGCTTGCATGTCTTTGGCATTCATTTCAGTTCACCTTGCGGCTGAGGTTGCTCCAGTACGGAGCCTGCACGGCTTTGCGCATGACCTTGCCGTTGGGGTTCTTGGGCAGCTGCTGCACGAATTCGATATGGCGCGGGCGCTTGAATCCGCCCAGGCGTTCGGCGCAGAAGCGGTCTATGGCCGCGCTGTCGGGCTGCTGGCCGGGCTTGAGCACGATGTGCGCGGCCACGGCCTCCCCCCATTTGTCGTCGGGAATGGCGAACACGCAGGCATCGGCCACATGGGCATGCTCGTAGAGCACGGCCTCGACTTCGGACGGATAGACATTGAAGCCGCCGCTGATGACCATGTCCTTCTTGCGGTCCACGATGTAGACAAAGCCCTCGTCGTCCACGCGCGCCAGGTCGCCCGTGTGGTAGCGGCCGTTTTTCAGCACCTCGGCCGTCAGCTCGGGTGCGCGCCAGTAGCCGGCAAACACGTCGGCGCCGCTGACCACGATCTCGCCCACCTCGCCCTGGGCCACCGGGTGGCCGTCGTCGTCCACGACTTCGACCCGGGACTCCAGGAACGGCCGGCCGCAGGAGGCCAGCAGCTCGGGCCTGGCCGCACGCGCATACAGATGGTCCTGCACGGTGAGTGCGCAGACGCCCGATGTGGTTTCGCCGGCGCCGTAGCCTTGCGAGAGCACGGGGCCGAAAACGTCCATGGCCTGCATGATGCGAGCGGGCGCCATGGGAGCGGCGCCATAGCCCAGGCGCAGCAGGTCGGGCAGGGGCCGGTACCGGCCCTGGGTCTCGGCCAGCAGCATGTTGATCATGGTCGGAACCATGAAGGTGTGGGTGACGCGGCGCTGCTGCATCTCCGCCATGAAGCGCGCAGGCTCGAAGCCCGAGAACAGATGGATGGTGGCGCCCGTGCACAGGGCCGGCATCATCTGCATGCCCGAGGCATGGGTCACGGGACCGACCAGGCCCAGGATGTGGCCGGCATGCATGCCTTCGCCGCGCATCAGGAACTTGCGCAGCTGGGCCAGCCGGTTGCCGAAGGTCTGCATGGCGGCCTTGAGCACGCCCGAGGAGCCCGAGGTGTAGTGCAGCACGGCCACTTCGTGCTCGTGCACGGCCACGGGCTCGAACCGGTCGCTGGCGGCCGCCAGAGCGGCTTCGTAGTTGTCGCCGGCCGGGCCGTCGAGCAGCAGCAACTGGACGGCGGGGTTCTGCAGATGGGGCCGGAAGGCTTCGGCCCGCTCGGCGGTGGTCACGATCAGTGCCGCATCGCTGTTGGCGGCAATCTCGCCGACCTCGCGCGGCGACAGGCGGGCATTGAACGGTGCCTTGATCAGGCCGGCCTTGTAGCAGGCCAGCTCCAGCTCCACGATTTCCACGCAGTTGGCCAGATAGATGCCGACGCGGTCGCCGCGTGCCAGTCCCTTGGCCTGCAGCGCATTGGCCAGCTGGTTGGAGCGCTTTTCGAGCTGGCCGTAGGTCACGCTTTTGGCGGCGCTGGTCACGGCAGGATGCGATGCATAGAGCTGGCAGCTGCGGGCGACCAGTTCGCCGACATTGGGAATCGGTGCGCCGGGCTGGGGCAGGTCCTTGGAAATCATGACAGTCCTTGTCTCTGTGGAGCCGCCGGTGTTGGCATGCTCCGGTCTGGTGTTGGGAAAGGCTCAGGTGGGCCGTCGCGGCCATGGATGCACTGTCCCAAAATCTGCGGGGATCAAGGAAATACTGTTTGCTGATTCAGCTCCATCAAATAATTTGATGGCTGTTGAAATCCAATGCCTGCGGAGGTTTGACGATGGCGGAACTTGCCGGAGCCGGTCCGGCCTAGGGTTTGTCAGGAGGCACCGGACCGCAGACGCCTGCCGTTCAAGGCCGGGCTTCGTGGAGCCACCGGGCCTGCCAGATGCCGCTGTCGATCAGGCTGCGCGCATGCTGCACCACGGCATGGCGCACGACCTGCACGGCGGCATCGCCGGCTTTGCCCGGATGCTGGGCCAGGTGGTAGTGGCGCTGCAGCGACGGATTGACGACCTGGGCCACGATCCACTGCGGGTCGGTGGCGGCACGCGGGGCCTGGGGCCGCCAGGGCAGGGCCTCGGCCAGCGAACAGGCCGGCGTGAAGGTGAAGCCGGCGCCGCAATGGTAGAGCGAGCGGATCACGCGGGCCGAATCATGCTCGTGCACGATGTTCAGGCGTGCCTGGCGCTGCGCGGCGGCATTTTCCACGGCCTGGCGGATCGCGAAGCGGCGCGACTGCAGCACCAGCGGCTGCGCCGCGGCATCGGCAAAGTCTATGCAGGGATAGGAAGACGCAGCGGCAGTGCCGGCAGCGGCCTGTGATGGCCGCAGCACCGGCGCAACGGACCCGTTGGCATCGCGGCCGCAAAAGAAGATGGCTTCGCTGGCCAGGGGGGCGAGCTGCAGCTCCTGCAGGCTCGGCGTGTCCACGAGAATGCCCAGATCCGCGCGGCGGTCCAGCATGGCCTTTTGCACCATGAGGCTCAGATCGTCGAGCACGAACACGTGGATGCGCGGGTGCGTCTCGCGCAGGCCGGCAATCACCGGCCCCATGAGCAGGCTGGTGAGCAGGAACGGCATGGCGATGGTGACCGAGCCCTCGGGCCCCTGGGGCAGGCGCTGCAGGCGCTCGCACATGGCATCGGCATCCGACAGCAGGCGGCGCGCATCCTCGTACAGCTGGTTGCCGGCGGGCGTGGGCGTGACGCCCGCATGGCTGCGCTCCAGCAACTGGGTGCCCAGTTCGGCTTCCAGCTTCTTGATCTGTGCCGTGAGCGCGGGCTGGGCCACATACAGCGAATGCGCGGCACGCGAGAGGGAACCGGCTTCCAGCACGGTGATGAAGTAGCGCAGGGCACGTAAATCCATGGAAGGGTAGCGAAAAATTGTGTTTCAGGACTTGTCGGAGCCTAGCAGTGTCGGCATAGGCTGACACGGAATGGCCGCGCATTGTCATCAAGATGGCATGTCGCCATTGCTTGCAACGCCGCAGCCTGCCGCCTGGAAGCACCGGGCACTGCAGGTACCGGCTCATTCTTGATTCGATGCCATCCATCCAACGCCATTCCCTCCATGCACCGGCCTCGCCAGTTGCGGGCGAAACCCACCGCGCGGCGGGTTCCGCGCACTGGCGCGTCGAGGATCTCGATTTCTCGCGCATCGACCGCCAGGCCATAGAGCACAGCGAGGACATGTTCTTCCTGCTGATGAGCGCCTCGTTCATCGAAACAGGCTCGGATACCTATGCGACCAATCTGGCCGAGCACTATGCGGCCTATCCCGAAATCAGCGCCTGGCTCAAGGACCACTGGGAGGCCGAGGAGCTGCAGCACGGCCGGGCGCTGCGCGCCTATGTCGAAGCCGTATGGCCGCGCTTTCCGTGGCAGCGGGCCTATGACAGCTTCTTCGGCGAATATTCCAAGCTTTGCACGGTGGAGGAGCTTTACCCCGACCAGCGCCTGGAAATGGTGGCGCGCTGCGTGGTGGAGACTGGCACCACCGCCTACTACCACACGCTGCGCGAGCTCAGCGACGAGCCGGTGCTGACCGAACTGCTGGGCCATATCCGCAACGACGAGGTCAGCCACTACAAGCACTTCCTCAAGTACTTCAAGGAGCTGCAGCAGGAGGCGCCCGTGGGACGCGCGCGCATCGCCGGCGCGCTGTACGGCCGGCTCAAGGAGCTGCGCGAAAGCGATTCCGACGTGGCGCTGCGCCATGTGTGGGCGCACAAGGGCGATTATTTCGCGGACAGCGCCACGCGGTTCGAGGACATGGCCCAGCGCATCTACGAGCTGGTCAGCCGCCGCCTGCCCGCGGATCTGGCCGTGCGCATGCTGCTCAAGCCCATGTTGCTGCCGCCGCGCGTGGAGGGCCTGGTGCGCACGCCGATTTCCAGGCTGGCTACCCGCGTGATGTCGTATTGAGGGATCGGCCCGCGCAGCGATCGCTGTACGGGATGCTAGCGGTCCGGGAGCTGCTGGCGCAGGATGGCTCTGGAATTCGAGGGAAAATCCATCGAAAATCTAGGTGGGTCAGGCGCCAGCCGCTACGTTATGGAGAGCGACGCGGCCTGCATGCCAGGAGGGTCAGGCCGCTGGCGCTGCCTGCGCCCAGTGGCGCAGCGCTTCTTCGGTGATCAGCAGCACCTGCTCGTCGCCCGAGCTGGTATCCAGCCAGAACACGGGCAGATCGGGGAAGGCGGCTTCGAAGAACGGTTTTTCGTTACCGATCTCCAGCACCACCACGGCCTGCTTGTTCAGGCGCGCTGGCAGGTCCCTGAGGAGCTGGCGGATGAAGTCCATGCCGTCCTCGCCGCCGGCCAGCGCCAGTTCGGGCTCGGCGCGGTATTCGGCGGGCAGGCGGGCCATGCTGCCGGCGTTCACATAGGGCGGATTGCACAGCACCAGGTCCCATGGGCCGGGCACGGCGGCCAGGCCGTCGCTTTGCACCAGGCGCACGCGCTGCTGCAGCCCGTGCTTGTCCACATTGATGCGGGCCACGGCCAGCGCATCGAGCGAGATGTCGGCGCCGGTCACCTGCACATCGGGGTAGGCCATGGCTGCCAGGCAGGCCAGGCTGCCGTTGCCGGTGCACAGGTCCAGCACGGCCTGGGTCCTGTCGGAGAGCCAGTCGTCGATGCTGCCGTCGGCCAGCAGCTCGGCGATGAAGCTGCGCGGCACGATGGAGCGCTCGTCGATGTAAAAGGGCACGCCTTGCAGCCAGGCTTCGCGCGTCAGATAGGCGGCAGGCTTGCGTGTGCGGATGCGTTCTTCAAAAAGCGTAGCTACCAGCACTTGCTGTTCCTGAGTTACAGCTTGATCTGCTATGGATTCGGGGGCGCCGGGCGTGAGTTCGCTGTCCAGCGGCAGGCCCAGCTTCCACAGCGTGAGCCAGGCGGCCTCGTCTTCGGCCGTGGCCGTGCCGTGCCCGAAGGCCACGCCGGCTGCTGTCAGGGCGCGGGCGCCGGAGGCCACCAGGGCCGCCACGGTGTCGCCCTGGATGGCGGGAGGGTTTGCGTTGGCTAAAGTCATTGGGTGTTCAGGCCGCATGCAGCACCGGGGCGGCGCTGCGGCCGGCCTGGGCCTGCTGCAGCTGTTCCAGCGTCTTGCGGTAGATGTTCTTGAGCGGCTCGATATCGGCCACGGCAATGTATTCGTCGATCTTGTGGATGCTGGCGTTGGGCGGTCCCAGCTCGATGACCTGGGGACAGATCTGGGCGATGAAGCGCCCGTCGCTGGTGCCGCCCGTGGTGGACAGCTCCGTGTCCAGCCCGGTTTCGTCCTTGATGGCGGCCTGCACGGCATGCACCAGCGTGCCGGGCTCGGTCAGGAAGGGCTGGCCGCCGATGGTCCAGACCAGCGAGTACTCGATGCCGTGGCGGTCCAGCACCTCGTGCACCCGCCGCTGCAGCGACTCGGCCGTGGATTCGGTCGAGAAGCGGAAGTTGAAGTCGATCACCACGTGGCCGGGAATGACGTTGCTCGCGCCGGTGCCGCCGTGGATGTTGCTGATCTGCCAGCTGGTCGGGGGAAAGAAGGCATTGCCCCGGTCCCAGACGGTGGCGGCCAGCTCTGCCAGGGCTGGCAGGGCCTCGTGGATGGGGTTGCGGGCCAGCTGTGGGTAGGCGATATGGCCCTGGATGCCGTTGACCGTGAGCTTGCCGCTCATGGTGCCGCGGCGGCCGTTCTTGATCATGTCGCCGGTCTGGTTGACCGAGGTGGGCTCGCCCACGATGCACCAGTCCAGGCGCTCGCCGCGCTGCCTGAGCGCCTCGACCACGACCTTGGTGCCGTCCACGGACGGGCCTTCCTCGTCGCTGGTCAGCAACAGGGCAATGTCGAAGGCCGGTTCGGGCGTGGCCTGCAGGAATTCCTCCAGCGCCACGACAAAGGCCGCGATGGAAGTTTTCATGTCGCTGGCGCCGCGGCCGTAGAGGCGGCCGTTGCGGTGCATGGGCACGAAGGGCGGGCTGCTCCACTGGTTGAGCGGGCCCGGCGGCACCACGTCGGTATGGCCAGCGAAGACCAGCACGGGCTTGTCCGATCCGATGGCACTCTGCGCCTCAAGGACCGGGCCTGTGCGGTGTTTTGCCCATAGGTTGCGGACGCGGAAATCCTCCGGGCCGCTGTCCAGCCGCTCGCATTCAAAGCCCAGGGGAATCAGGGCATCGGCCAGCAGCTCGAGGCAGCCGGCATCTTCGGGGGTGACGGAAGGCAGGCTGATGAGCTGCTCGGTCAGTTGCAGGGTGCGGGACATGGGAGAAACCAAACCATAAAAAAAGCCGGAAGGCCGGCAGACGCCGGCGTTTCCGACATTGTGCGTGAGACGGCGGGCCGCGTCAGAGCGGTTTTACGTCCAAAGTGATTTCCGTGAATGATGGCATATCGTCGTCGTCGGGATGTGTCGCCTCGGTTGCCTGGGCCGCGGCCTGGGCCACGCGCGCAAGGTCATTGTCCATGCGCCACATCAGATTGGTCGGCGAATCGGCATTGGCCAGCGCTTCGTCGCGTGTGATTGTGCCATCACCCACCAGCCTGGCCAGGGCCTGCTCGAAGGTCTGAGAGCCTTCGGCCATGGATTTTTCCATGGCTTCCTTCACGCCGGTGAAGTCGCCGCGCTGGATCAGGTCCGAGATCAGCTTGGTGTTGAGCATGACTTCCACGGCCGGGACCCGGCTTTTGGCGACCGTGCGCACCAGCCGCTGGGAGATCACCGCCCTGAGCGCCGAGGCCAGCTCGCCCAGCATGGTCGGGCGGATTTCCTCGGGATAGAAGGACAGGATGCGGTTGAGCGCGTGGTAGCTGTTGTTGGCGTGCAGCGTGGCCAGGCACAGGTGGCCGGACTGCGCATAGCCCATGGCGGCCGACATGGTGTCGCGGTCGCGGATCTCGCCGATCAGGATCACGTCGGGCGCCTGGCGCAGCGCATTCTTGAGCGCGACCTGCAGGGATTCGGTATCGGTGCCCACCTCGCGCTGGTTGATGATGGAGCGCTTGCTGCGGAACTGGTATTCGATCGGGTCCTCGACGGTCAGGATGTGGCCCGAGAGCTTTTCGTTGCGCTCTTCGATCATCGATGCCAGCGTGGTGCTCTTGCCCGAGCCCGTGGCGCCCACGACCAGCACCAGGCCGCGCTTTTGCATGATGAGTTCGCTGAGCACCGGCGGCAGGTTCAGCGATTCGCGCGAGGGAATCTTCTGGGAGATGAAGCGCACCACCACGGCATAGGTGCCGCGCTGGCGCATGGCGCTGATACGGAAGCGCCCCACGCCCGGCTGGGAGACTGCGATGTTGAGTTCGCCCGTGGACTGCAGCTGCGCTATCGCCTCGGGGGCGACGACCTCGGCCAGCAGGGCCAGCGGCGCCTCGGGCGGCAGGGACTGGTTATTGATGGGCACGCACTCGCCGTTGATCTTGATCAGCGCCGGCGCGCGGGCCGAAAGATAGACGTCCGAAGCCCGTTTGTCGGACATCAGGCGCAGGATTTTCTCCATGGTGCTCATCGCTCCCTCCGGTTGACTGTTTGACGACTCGTCTGTGTTTGGCCGCCTTTATACCCCGCCGCCGGACCGCTTTGGCGGGATCGGCAAGGCAAATGCACCGGTTGCGGTCCGGACAAAACAAAGGCCTGCCGCTTTTCAGCAGCAGGCCCGGGGCTGGGAGCGCACCGGCGCTCTCAGAACACTTGCCGTGTTCAGTCGCGCAGCAGGTCGTTCAGGCTGGTGGTGGAGCGGGTCTTGGCGTCCACGGTCTTGACGATGATGGCGGCGTACATGGAGTATTCCTTGCCATCCTTGGTCTTCTTGGGCAGGTTGCCCGACACCACGACGGAGCCGGCAGGCACGCGGCCGAAGGTGGTTTCGCCGGTCTCGCGGTTGAAGATGGGGGTGGACTGGCCGATGTACACGCCCATGGAGATCACGGAGTTCTCTTCCACGATCACGCCTTCCACGACTTCGGAGCGGGCGCCGATGAAGCAGTTGTCCTCGATGATGGTGGGATTGGCCTGCAGGGGCTCGAGCACGCCGCCCAGGCCCACGCCGCCCGACAGGTGCACGTTCTTGCCCACCTGGGCGCAGGAGCCCACGGTGGCCCAGGTGTCGACCATGGTGCCTTCGTCCACGTAGGCGCCGATGTTCACATAGGAGGGCATCAGGATCGCGCCCTTGGCGATGAAGCTGCCGCGGCGGGCCACGGCCGGAGGCACCACGCGCACGCCGGTGGCGGCGATCTGCGCTTCGCTCAGGCCCTGGTACTTGGTGGGCACCTTGTCGAAGAACTGCAGGCTGCCGCCTTGCATCAGGGCATTGTCCTTGAGGCGGAAGGACAGCAGCACGGCCTTCTTGAGCCACTGGTGCACGGTCCACTGGCCCACGCCCTCGCGGGTGGCCACGCGCAGGCGGCCGGCGTCCAGCTCGGCGATCGCATGCTCCACGGCATCCACCACTTCCTTGGGGGCAGCAGAGGGCGAGAGAGAGGCACGGTTGTCCCAGGCGTTTTCGATGATGGATTGCAGTTGTTGCGTCATGGTGGTTTGAAGGTTCGGGTCGATAAACCAGAGGTTGGGGAAAAAGTGAAGGCAGGCCGGGTCAGCGGCGGGCAGCGATGAAGGCGGCGATGCGCTGCGCGGCTTCCTGGCATTCGGCGGTTTCGGCCACCAGGGCCATGCGCACGCGGTTGGCACCGGGGTTCGATCCCTGGGCCTCGCGCGCCAGATAGCTGCCGGGCAAAACGGTGACGCCTGTTGTTTTATACAGCTCTTTGGCGAATTGTGCATCATCCATGCCCAGTTCCGCAGGAATGCCGGCCCAGAGGTAGAAGCTGGCATCGGGCAGCTTCACGTCCATGACCTCGGCCAGCACGGGCGTGACCTGAGCGAATTTCTCGCGGTACAGGCGGCGGTTCTCCTGCACATGGGCCTCGTCGCCCCAGGCGGCGATGGAGGCCGTCTGCACCACGGGGCTCATGGCGCCGCCATGGTAGGTGCGGTAGAGCAGAAAGGCCTTGAGCAGCTCGGCATCGCCGGCCACGAAGCCGCTGCGCAGGCCGGGCACATTGCTGCGCTTGGAGAGGCTGGTGAACATCACCAGGTTCCGGAAGTCCGTGCGGCCCAGGCGCGCGGCGGCTTCCAGGCCGCCCAGCGGCGCTTCGTCGTTGAAGTAGATCTCGCTGTAGCACTCGTCGCTGGCGATCACGAAGCCGTAGCGTTCCGACAGCGCGAACAGCTTTTCCCACTCGGACAGCGGCATGACGGCGCCTGTGGGGTTGCCCGGAGAGCAGACGAAGGTCAGCTGCGTGTCGCGCCAGACTTCCTCGGGCACGGCATCCCAGTTGACGGCGAAGTTGCGTGCCGGGTCGCTGGCCGCGTACCAGGGCGTGGCGCCAGCCAGCAGCGTGGCGCCTTCGTAGATCTGATAGAAGGGATTGGGGCAGATGACGCGCGCGCCCGGGCGGCTGGCGTCCACCACGACCTGGGTGAAGGCGAACAGCGCCTCGCGCGAGCCGTTGACCGGCAGCACCTGGGTTGCGGCGTCCAGCGCGATGCCGTAGCGCTGGCCGGCCCAGGCCGCGCAGGCCTGGCGCAGCGCCGGCATGCCGGCGGTGGCCGGGTAGACCGACAGACCCTGCAGCTCGCTGCTCAGCGCCTTTTCGATGAACGCCGGCGTGGCATGGCGCGGCTCGCCAATGCCCAGGCTGATGGGACGCAGGCCGGCCGGCGGCTCGATGCCGGCGAAGAGTTGGCGCAGACGTTCAAAAGGATAGGGCTGGAGGCGGGAGAGCAAGGGGTTCATGGTTGTATTTTATGAGCTGATGCCGTTTACGCATAAACAACGGTGGCTGCTTTAGGGTTAGCCGGGTGCTTTGTATTGCAAATTGTTACGTATGCTGTGCCGCACCATCGTCAACCAGCGATTTGCGCAGGGCAAACCTTGTCGGCGAGGTTTTACCAACGTTCCGGATGAAGGGTGTGTTGACCTGGCGCATGGGGCGGATGGCGGTTTGCAGCGAAATTGCACGGGCAGTGGATGGGCCAAGTGGCTGAATGCGAGCGGGAGAGGATGCAATGAAAGTCAGCGGGGGGCAGGTTGGAGCATCGGGGCATGGCCGGACCGGACTTGCCGGCGCGGCATGGCAGGCATGGGGCCGGTATCTGGGCTTTGCCTGGCTGCTGGCCGGGCCTTTGCCGTTTCTGCTGGCGCCAAGTCTGACACAAGTTCCGTACTCCAACGGGAAATGGGCCTGGTTTGCGGCCTGGGCCGTGGTTGCCGCGCTGTGGCTGCGCTTGCGCAGCCGTGAGAGCCAAGCGCAGTGGCAGGGCCTGCAGCAGGCAATGCACCAAGTGGCGCAGGGCGACCTGCGCCATGGCCCCGCGCTGGCAGGGATTGCGGGCCGTGGGGACGGGAACGCGGCCGGTGCGCTGCTGGCGGAAATGGTGAATGCGCTGTCGGCCATGGTGGCCGATGTGCGCAGCAATGCCGCACTGGTGGCCCAGGCGGGCCAGCAGCTGGTGAGCGAGCACGAGGCCCTGGCCGCTCGCACCGAGCAGCAGGCCGGCAATCTGGCACAGACCGTGGTCAGCGTGGAGCAGATCAGCGGCACGGTGCAGCACAACGCGGAAGTCGCCCATGCGGCGCATGCCAAGGCCAGCACGGTGCGCTCGGCGGCCGACGAGGGCCTGCAGGCCATGCAGCATGCCGTGGCCTCGGTGGAGGCCATCGAGCGCCAGGCCCAGCGCATGCGCGAAATCATTGGCGTCATCGACGGCATCGCCTTCCAGACCAATATTTTGGCGCTCAATGCCGCGGTGGAGGCCGCGCGTGCCGGCGAGCAGGGACGCGGCTTTGCCGTGGTGGCTGCCGAAGTGCGCAATCTGGCCCAGCGCGCCGGCGAGGCCGCACGGGAGATCCGCCAGCTCATCGGCGAGACCGTGCAGCAGGTGAGCCAGAGCACCACCCTGATCCGCTCGGCCGGCGAGGGCATAGGGCGCGTGACCCAGGGCATACGCGACGTGGCCCAGCACATGGGCGAGCTGTCCGAATCGACCAGCAGCCAGGGCACGGCGCTGGTGGAAATCTCGAACGCGGTGCGCGAGATCGACCAGATCACCCAGCACAACGCCCAGATGGTGAGCCATGCGCTGCACCATGCGCAGGCGCTGGAGCAAAGGGCCCAGGTGCTGTCGGGCGCGGTGTCGCGCTTTCGCCTGCAGCAGGGCACGGCCGAGGAGGCCGTGGCGCTCGTGCATGCGGCCATGCATCTGGCCCGCGGCGCGCACAGCACCGGCGCACTGCTGAGCACGGTGACAGACCCGGGCCAGCCCTACCATGACCGCGACATGTATGTGTTCGCGCTGTCCGGTGAGGGCGAGTACAAGGCCTTCGGCGGTAATGCGGCCAAGGTGGGGACACGGGTGCAGGACGTGCCGGGGATCGACGGCGAGCGTCTGGTGGCCGACATCGTGGCCCAGGCCGAGAAAGGACCGGGCTGGGTGGAATACGACTATGTGAACCCGTCCACGCAGAAGGTGCAGACCAAGATGTCCTTTGTCTGCAAGCACCGGGACCTGTACTGGGGCTGCGGCGTATACAAAAGCCTGGCCCAGGCCTGAGGCCGGCAGTGGCTGGAAGTGCTCCTGCAACAGGAGCTGTCAGCGCAAGCCAGCAAAGCGCTGGAGGTCGATCTGAGGCGAATCTTCCCGCCTCAGTTCGGTGCTCTCTGGGCGCGGGCGCGCGCGAGGATGGCCGCAATGGTGTCCTTCTTGCGCGAGGTGTCCTGCGCCTGCGCGGGCGCATCGGCGGGCAGGACGGCAGGTTCCGCGCCGGCCGGTGCGGGCACCGCCTCGTTGGCCGCAGTGCTGCCGGCAGAGGCCTTGCCGCGCTGCACACGTGCGCGGTGCGCGGCATAGCGTGCCCGGGCATGGTCGGCCTGGGCCTGGCTCCAGGCATCCCAGCCGGTGGCTTCGCCGCTGGCGTTTTCAAGCTGGATGCAGTCCACCGGGCAGACGGGAATGCACAGCTCGCAGCCCGTGCAGTGGTCGCTGATGATGGTGTGCATGCGCTTGTTGGCGCCCAGGATGGCATCCGTGGGGCAGGCCTTGATGCACAGCGTGCAGCCGATGCACCAGGCTTCGTCGATCACGGCCAGAGTGCGCGGCGCCTCGCTGCCGTGCTCGGCGCTCAGCGGCAGGACGGGCCGGCCGGTCAGTGCGGCCAGGCGCGCAATGCCCTGTGCGCCGCCCGGCGGGCATTGGTTGATGGCTGCTTCGCCCTGGGCAACGGCCCGGGCATAGGCGGCGCAGTCGGGGTAACCGCAGCGCGTGCACTGGGTCTGGGGCAGGACTGCATCAATGCGCGCAGCCAGTGCTTCAAGCGTGGAGGCTGCGGACATCGATGGGGTCATGACAAGCCTTTTCTAGGTTTTGATCTTTCGTGGATGTCGCCCCGTCTCCGGAGCGCCTGCATTGCCGTGGTGATGGCCCTTGGCCGTGCGGTGGGCGCCATGGGCCGCGGCATGCGAGGTAGCAGAGTCTAAGGCGTTTGCGGCCGCTGTTTTGTCTGCGTGCGTGGCCGCAGGCGCAACGGCATCGGCCGCATCCTCGCTCACGCTGGGTGCATGGCCGGCGGCGCTGGCTGCCGTGGCGCTGTCGGGCTGGTGCGCGAGGATGAAGTCGCGTACCTGGGGATAGACCACCTCGCGCCAGCGTCGGCCGCTGAAAATGCCGTAGTGGCCGGCGCCTTGCACTTCCAGATGCTTTCGCTGGTCGGCATCGATGCCTGTGCACAGGTCGTGGGCTGCGCGGGTCTGGCCTGCGCCCGAGATGTCGTCCAGCTCGCCTTCGATGGTGAACAGCGCCGCGCCGCGGATGTCCTGCGGGCGCACGCGCTCGATCTTGCCTTCGGGCGAGCGCACGTCCCAGGTGCCATGGACTAGCTTGTACTCCTGGAACACCGTGGCAATGGTTTCCAGATAGTAGTCGGCGTCCATGTCGAGCACGGCGTTGTACTCGTCGTAGAACTTGCGGTGGTGCTCGGCGCTGGCGTCGTCACCCTTGATCAGGTCCTTGAAGTAGTCGTAGTGGCTCTTGGCGTGACGGTCCGGGTTCATGGCCACGAAGCCCGAGTACTGCAAAAAGCCGGGGTAGACACGGCGGCCGGCGCCCGGATAGTTGGGCGGCACCTCGTAGATCACATTGTTCTCGAACCACTCGTAGCTGCGCGTCTCGGCCAGATTGTTCACGGCCGTGGGCGAGCGGCGCGCGTCGATGGGGCCGCCCATCATGGTCATGGACAGGGGCGGCGTTTCGCCGCGGCTGGCCATGAGCGAGACGGCCGCGAGCACGGGCACCGTGGGCTGGCAGACGCTGACCACATGGCACTGGCCGTAGCGTTCCTGCAGGTAGCGGATGAACTCCTGCACATAGTTCACATAGTCGTCCAGGTGGAATTCGCCCTCGGACAGCGGCACGGTGCGGGCATTCTTCCAGTCGGTGATATAGACCTTGTGGCCGCCGAGCATGCTTTGCACCGTGTCGCGCAGCAGGGTGGCGTAGTGGCCGGACAGCGGCGCCACGATCAGCACCACGGGCTGGCTCAGCATCGCCTGCAGCGTGGCAGGGTCGTCGGAGAAGCGCTTGAAGCGGCGCAGCTCGCAGAACGGCTTGTCGATTTCCACCCGTTCGCGGATGGTCACGTCCACGCCGTCGACGTCGACGCTGTGCAGATTGAATTCGGGCTTCTCGTAGTCCTTGCCGAGCCGGTAGACCAGATTGAAGCCCGCAGCCAGGCGCTGGGCCATGGGAACCTGGCTCAATGCGGAGTGCGGGGTGCTGTAGAGCTTCGAGGCAGCCAGCGCGAAGTCGGCAAAAGGCTCGACCATGGCGCGTTGCATTTCATAGAGCTGATAGAGCATGGAAAAGGCAATTTCGTTATGTTGCAGTGCAATATAACAGCAGCATTTGACATGCGAAGTAGTAAAAGCCCTTTCAGGATGAAACCTAGGTCTGACGGCCCGGTGGCGCCGCTTCCGATGTGCTAGAGCGCCTATGCTCCAGCCAACGGTTTATGGGAAAAGTGACGAAAGCCCGCTGCAGTAAAGCGCCATTAGCTATGCAAATGAAAGCGGCTCGCTGGCCTGCTGGGGCTTGGTGCGGGCCAGTTTCATGACTTCGGCCGGCGCCAGATGCTTGAGGCGGTGGTCGCTCCAGACCTGGCGCCAGCGGCGCGCGCCCGGCAGACCGTTGCGCAGGCCCAGCATGTGGCGCGCAATCGCATACCAGTGAGTGCCATGCGCGCGGGCCTCGCGCTCCATATAGAGCACCATCTGCTCCTCCACGCTTTCGCGCGTGCGCTGACGGCTGTCGTCGCCGTAGTAGAGAGCATCCCAGGAGGCCAGCCACCAGGGATTGTGATAGGCCTCGCGGCCAATCATCACGCCGTCGACCACTTCTAACTGCTGCTGTACCGTGGCATCCATCTTGATTCCGCCGTTGATGGCGATGGTCAGATGCGGAAATTCCTTTTTCAGCTGCGCCACGACCTCGTAGCGCAGCGGCGGGATCTCGCGGTTTTCCTTGGGCGACAGCCCCTTGAGCCAGGCATTGCGCGCATGCACGATGAAGACTTGGCAGCCGGCATCGGCCACGGTGCCGACGAAATCGCGCATGAATTCGTAGCTCTCGTTCTTGTCTATGCCGATGCGATGCTTGACGGTCACGGGCACGGAGACGGTGTCGACCATGGCCTTGACGCAGTCGGCCACCAGCGCAGCCTCGTTCATCAGGCAGGCGCCGAATGCGCCGCGCTGCACGCGCTCGCTGGGACAGCCGCAATTGAGATTGATCTCGTCATAGCCCCATTGTTCGCCCAGCCGCGCACTATGGGCCAGGTCGGCAGGCTCGCTGCCACCCAGCTGCAGCGCCACGGGGTGTTCCTCGACCTCGAAGCGCAGATGGCGGGCCACGTCGCCATGCAGCAAGGCGCCCGTGGTCACCATCTCGGTATAGAGCAGGGCATGGCGGCTCAGCAGCCGATGCAGGTAGCGGCAATGCTTGTCCGTCCAGTCCATCATCGGCGCAACCGACATGCGCCACATGCTGGACTCGGGAGAGGAGGGCAAGGTAGAGGTAACGGGGTCTGTCATGGATTCAGTTTCGGCGCCTGCCGCAGCGCTTGAGGGGATCGCTTCATGCGGCGATGCTGCGCGGCGCGGACCTTTTTACCGGAGCGCCATGGCTTGCAGGAGAGGGAATTATTGTGCCCAGAACGGCACACACTTTCATGGACAAGGATTTGCGCGGGGCGGGCAGTGCGTGGCGAAGAAAATCGGCCGGCAAACTGCTGCTTGCGGTCGAAAAGGGCGGATGCTGGCCCGCCGCTCTCCTGAGCCTGCGTTCAACACCTGGAGGGAGCATGACCGAGGCGTCACCAATCGATGCTTGGTTTATTGATTTTAATGTAACTTACATGAAATAAATAAAGCCATCTAAAAACAGGAAGTGCCAAAACAAGCCAAGTAGAACGAGGTCCACGCTAGCGTGGACCTGAAAACAATAAAGGTTCGGCTCGGCCTCGTCCTGCCGGTTGGCTTGGTCTGCCAGGTACAAAGGCGAGGAGGGCAGCCAGTGCAGCTAACTTGGGATCGCCGGCTGCAGCTGCTGTATGTCTTCGTAGCAGATGCCGATGTAGTGGTGCAGGCGCTGCTGTTCGTCACGCACAGCCGTGAGGGAAAGCTGGTGGCTGCGACCGCTGTGGAGCAGCGTCCAGCTGCCTTTCCAATGGCCGCTGCGGCCGATTTCGGACCAGACTTCGGGAAAGCCCGTACCGGCTTCCATTTCATCGCTTGCGTCGAAATAGAAAGCCGAAAACTCCTTGTTCCTGGCGGTTTTGAGCGAAAGGCCGCTCATACGCTCATAGGCGGGGTTGATGGCCACCACGCGCCGGTTGGCGTCGAGCACCACCACGCCTTCGAAGCTGTGTTCGAACACGGTGGTGGCGATGCGCAGCTGGCGTTCGATTCTTTTCTGGGGACCCAGATCGGTCAGTATGCCCACATACATGCGCTGGCCCCGGGCATCAGCCTGGCTCAGCGCCACGCGCAGGGGCACCAGGCTGCCATTCTTGTGCTGGCCGAGCACCTCCGAGATCCTGTTGCTCAAAGGCTCGGCGCCCCGGTTCTGGGCCTGCTCGTGCTTTTGCAGATATTCGGCAAGCTGGCCGGAAAGCGCCTCGGGCAGCAGCATGCCGACATTTTTTCCAATCACTTCCGCGGGTGCCCAGCCCAGGATATGTTCGGCGGCCGGGTTGTAGTCGAGCACCTTGCCTTGCGTGTCGATGCTGATGATGCCATCGGCAGCCATTTGCACCAGGGCGCGCAAATGGGCGGCATTCATGTCCTCGATCTGCCAGCGCCTGCGGTAATGCAGGTGCGCGTTGGTCTGCGCGATCAGGCCGCCGACAATCAGGCTCACCAAGGCAATCAGCAGCGCCAGAAGCAGCTGATTTTCCGTGGGGGACTCTTCGGGCTCGGCGCCCGGCATTTCCTGCACGCGCAAAGCCAGCATGGCTGTGTAGTGCATGCCGGCAATGGCGGCACCCATGACCAGAGTGGCCAGGATTTTTCCATGAAGGGTGAGCTTTCTGCGGGAGCCGGCGAGGCCAAAGCGTATCCAGAGCGCCAGCATGGCCAGTGCCATGCCGACGGCCAGCGAAAGCACGAAATGTCCGGGGGCATATTGCATCGTGGCATGCATGCGCATGGCGGACATGCCGCTGTAATGCATGGCCGCAATGCCGATGCCGACAATCGCACCCCCCAATATCAGCTCGATATTGCGCAACCGGGACTTGGCCAGCAGCATCAGCGCCACGAAAGAGGCTGCCAGTCCCGGAAGAAGGGAAATGACGGTCTGCCGCAAATCATATTGAATACTGGCATGCGGCGTATATGCGAGCATGCCGATGAAGTGCATGGCCCATATTCCGGTGCCCAGGCTCAAACCGCCGCTGGCAATGGCTCCCAGACGCAATTGGGGCGTCACGGCCTCGCGTGCCAATGCAGCCAGGCGCAAGGCCTGGTTGGAGGCAATACAGCTGACGCCCAAGGACAGCAATACCAGCCAAAGGTCGTATTTTCCTTGGACCAGTTCGATATTCGGGCCTTCGCTCCAGAAGAATGAGGGCGGCATGGGATATATCCTGTGGGACCGAATGCATTGCACATCCGGTCATGGCATAGCTTCCCACAATATCACCGGGTATTTATCGTGGATGTGTCAGAGCAGTCTTACGTGACGATTCATGACAATTGCTGTGGTGTGAATGGCGCTATTTGTTACGTGGCGGCCAGCAGGCCATTTTGAAAATGGGTGCGCACCGCCTCGGCGGCGGCCTGTGGACTGCGTGCGAGCAGGGCCTGCATGATGGCTTCATGCTCGGCCAGTGAATCCTCGATGCGCCCCTGCCGGAACAGCGATTTGTGGCGGTTGAGCTTCATGACCTTGCGCAGGTCGGCTACCAACTGGTTGCGCCAGCGGTTGTCGGCAATATCCAGCAGCTGCATGTGAAACTGTTCGTTGAGCGCGAAAAAACGCTCTGCATTGTGCGTGTGCTGCCTCAGCTCCTCATGCGTGCCGCGCAGCGCCGCCAGCTGCGCATCGGTGGCAGTTTCGGCAACCACGGCGGCGGCATCGGCCTCCAGCAGGCTCAGGAGGCGGTAGACGTCGGCAATATCCTTGGGCGACACCTCGGTCACATAGGCGCCACGCCGCACCTTCATGGTCACCAGACCTTCGGCGGCCAGAACCTTGAGCGCCTCGCGCAGGGGCGTGCGGCTGATTCCGTACTCCTCGGCAATCTTGAGTTCGTCGATCCATGCGCCAGGCTCCAGCTCATGCTGGAAGATGCGTTGGCGTAGCTGTTCGGCCACTTGCTCGTATAGCGCACGGGGTGTCAAAGTCGTTTTTGTCATCTCGTCGCGATTGTAAGTGCGAAATATTTTGAATTCATAATTATGAATAATGTACACTCGGCGGCAAGGTAACATATCGCGGAAAACACGCGTAGCGCACAGCAAGAGAGCAGAGAGACAACATGAGCCAAGACACCTCAAGCAAAGCAGGCCAGACGGAAGATTTCGCCCAGGCAGACCTCAAGACCTGGGCCAAGGCCGCCGCCAAGGCGGCCCCCGGGGGGGATCTGGACGCGCTGAACTGGGAAACGCCGGATGGCATCACCGTCAAGCCGCTGTACACGGCCGAGGATCTGGCAGGCCTGCCCTATACCAACACGCTGCCGGGGTTCGAGCCCTATATCCGTGGCCCCCAGGCCACCATGTATGCAGGCCGGCCCTGGACGATCCGCCAGTACGCGGGTTTCTCGACCGCGGAGGAGTCCAACGCCTTCTACCGCAAGGCGCTGGCCGCCGGCGGGCAGGGCGTCTCGGTCGCCTTCGACCTGGCCACGCACCGCGGCTATGACTCGGACCATCCCCGGGTGACGGGCGACGTGGGCAAGGCCGGCGTGGCCATCGATTCGGTGGAGGACATGAAGATCCTCTTCAACGAAATCCCGCTCGACAAGGTGAGCGTCTCCATGACCATGAACGGCGCCGTGCTGCCCGTGCTGGCCGGCTACGTGGTGGCGGCCGAGGAGCAGGGCGTGGCGCAGGACCAGCTGTCTGGAACGATTCAGAACGACATTCTGAAAGAGTTCATGGTGCGCAACACCTATATCTACCCGCCCAAGCCATCGATGCGCATCATCGGCGACATCATCGAGTACACGAGCCGGAACATGCCCAAGTTCAACTCGATCTCGATCTCGGGCTACCATATGCAGGAAGCCGGCGCCAACCAGGCGCTGGAACTGGCGTTCACGCTGGCCGACGGCAAGGAGTATGTGAAGACCGCGATTGCCAAGGGCATGGATGTGGATGCCTTCGCGGGCCGCCTGTCGTTCTTCTGGGCGGTGGGCATGAACTTCTACCTCGAGATCGCCAAGATGCGGGCCGCGCGCCTGCTGTGGTGCCGCATCATGAAGGGCTTCAACGCCAAGAGCCCCAAGAGCCTGATGCTGCGCACGCACAGCCAGACCAGCGGCTGGAGCCTGACGGAGCAGGACCCGTACAACAACGTGGTGCGCACCACCATCGAGGCCATGGCAGCCGTGTTCGGCGGCACGCAAAGCCTGCACACGAACGCGCTCGACGAAGCCATCGCGCTGCCCACCGAATTCTCGGCCCGCATCGCGCGCAACACCCAGCTCATCATTCAGGAAGAGACCCACATCACCAATGTGATCGACCCCTGGGCCGGCAGCTACATGATGGAAAAGCTCACCCAGGACATGGCCGATGCCGCCTGGAAGATCATCGAGGAAGTGGATGCCATGGGCGGCATGACCCAGGCCGTGGACAGCGGCTGGGCCAAGCTCAAGATCGAGGCCGCGGCCGCCGAAAAGCAGGCGCGCATCGACTCGGGCAAGGAAGTCATCGTCGGCGTCAACAAATACAAGCTGGCCAAGGAAGACCCGGTCGACATCCTCGAGGTGGACAATGTCAAGGTGCGCGACAGCCAGATCGCCCGCCTCAAGAATATCAAGCAAAAACGCGATCAAGCCAAGGTGGAGCAAGCGCTGGCTGCTCTCACAAGTGCAGCAGAGTCCGGTGAAGGCAATCTGCTGGATCTGTCCATCAAGGCCGTGCGCCTGCGCGCCACGGTGGGTGAAGTCTCCGACGCGCTGGAAAAGGCCTTTGGCCGCCACCGTGCCGATACGCAAAAGGTGACCGGTGTGTACGCAGCCGCCTACGACTCGGCCGAAGGCTGGGACAAGCTCAAGACCGAGATCAATGCGGCATCCGAAACGCTGGGCCGCCGCCCGCGCGTGATGATCGCCAAGCTGGGCCAGGACGGCCACGACCGCGGCGCCAAGGTGGTGGCCACCGCCTTTGCCGACTTGGGCTTCGACGTGGACATGGGCCCGCTGTTCCAGACCCCCGAGGAATGCGCGCGCCAGGCCATCGAGAACGACGTGCATGCCGTGGGTGTGTCCACGCTGGCCGCCGGCCACAAGACGCTGGTGCCGGCCATCATCGAGGAGCTGAAGAAGCAGGGCGCGGACGACATCATCGTCTTCGTCGGCGGCGTGATCCCGGCGCAGGACTACGACTTCCTCTACAACGCCGGCGTCAAGGGCGTCTATGGCCCCGGCACGCCGATCCCGGCCAGCGCCAAGGACGTGCTGGAGCAGATCAAGAAGGCCAACGGCCTGTAAGTGCCTTCGCGAGCAATGACACCCGAGCAAATGCAGGACGGCATTCTGCACGGCAGCCCTGCCGTGCGGCGCCGCTCCATGGCTAAGGCCATCACCCTGCTGGAATCCTCGCGCGCCGATCACCGTGACCAGGCCGACGGCCTGCTTACGGCCCTGCTGCCGCACACGGGCAAGGCGTTTCGCCTGGGCATCAGCGGCGTGCCGGGCGTGGGCAAGTCCACCTTCATCGAAGCGCTGGGCCTGTACCTGATCGCCCAGGGCCTCCAGGTCGCCGTGCTGGCCATCGATCCTTCGTCCACCGTGTCGGGCGGCTCCATCCTGGGCGACAAGACACGCATGGAGCAACTCTCGGTCAACGAGAAGGCCTACATCCGCCCCAGTCCCTCCAGCGGCACGCTGGGCGGCGTGGCCGAGAAGACGCGGGAGGCCATGCTGGTCTGCGAGGCCGCCGGCTACGACGTGGTCATTGTCGAGACCGTGGGCGTGGGCCAGAGCGAGATTGCCGTGCACGGCATGACCGACATGTTCTGCGTGCTGCAGCTGCCCAACGCGGGCGACGACCTGCAGGCCATCAAGAAGGGCGTGATGGAGCTGGCCGACCTCGTGGTCATCAACAAGGCCGACATCGACCCCAACGCCGCCACGCGGGCCCAGGCGCAGATCACCTCGAGCCTGCGCCTCCTGGGCATGCACGGCAACCCCGACCATGCCACCGGCGGCGCGCTGTGGCAGCCGCGCGTGCTGCAGATCAGCGCCTTGCTGGGCCAGGGCGTGGAAGGCTTCTGGGCCGCGGTCGGCCAGTTCAGGCAGCTGCAGACGGCCAACGGCCGCCTGCAGCTGCGCCGCGAGAAGCAGGCCCTGGCCTGGATGTGGGAGCGCATCGACTTCGGGCTCAAGCAGGCGTTTCGCCAGCATCCGCAGGTCAAGGCGCTTTTGCCCGGCCTGCAGGCCGAGGTGGCCGCAGGCCGCATCGCGGCCAGTACCGCGGCAAGAAATCTGCTTGCAGTCCATGCGCAGCAAGCGTAGACAGCTCATATAAACGTAGCATCAGAGACAAGACAACCCGATCACATCAGAGGACGAGCATGCAAGAAGACATCCTGAAGCAGCTGGAGGCCAAGCGCGAGCGCGCGAGGCTGGGTGGGGGACAAAAGCGCATCGACGCGCAGCACGGCAAGGGCAAGCTCACGGCGCGCGAGCGCATCGAACTGCTGCTGGACGACGGCACGTTCGAGGAATGGGACATGTTCGTCGAGCACCGCTGCACCGACTTCGGCATGGCCGAGCAGAAGATCCCCGGCGACGGCGTGGTCACGGGCTACGGCATGATCAACGGCCGTCTGGTCTTCGTGTTCAGCCAGGACTTCACGGTTTTCGGCGGCGCGCTGTCCGAAACGCATGCCGAGAAGATCTGCAAGATCATGGACCAGGCCATGAAGGTGGGTGCGCCGGTGATCGGCCTGAACGACTCGGGCGGCGCGCGCATCCAGGAAGGCGTGGCATCGCTGGGCGGCTATGCGGACGTGTTCCAGAAGAACGTGCTGGCCTCGGGCGTGGTGCCGCAGATTTCCATGATCATGGGCCCCAGCGCCGGCGGTGCCGTGTACTCGCCGGCCATGACGGACTTCATCTTCATGGTCAAGGACAGCTCCTACATGTTCGTGACCGGCCCCGAGGTGGTGAAGACCGTCACGCACGAGGAAGTCACGGCTGAGGAACTGGGCGGCGCCATCACCCACACCACCAAGAGCGGCGTGGCCGACATGGCCTTCGACAACGATGTGGAGGCGCTGATGATGCTGCGCCGGCTCTACAACTACCTGCCGCTCAACAACCGCGAAAAGGCCCCCGTGCGCCAGACCACCGATCCGGCCGACCGTGCCGATCGTTCGCTGGACACGCTGGTGCCCGAGAATCCCAACAAGCCCTACGACATGAAGGAGCTGATTCTCAAGACCGTGGACGACGGCGATTTCTTCGAACTGCAGCCCGACTACGCCAAGAACATCCTCATCGGCTTCGCCCGCATGGCCGGGCAGACCGTGGGCATCGTGGCCAACCAGCCCCTGGTGCTGGCCGGCTGCCTGGACATCAAGAGCTCCATCAAGGCCGCGCGCTTCGTGCGCTTTTGCGATGCCTTCAACATCCCCGTGGTCACCTTCGTGGACGTGCCCGGCTTCATGCCCGGCACCAGCCAGGAATACGGCGGCATCATCAAGCACGGCGCCAAGCTGCTCTACGCCTACGCCGAGGCCACGGTCCCCAAGATCACCGTCATCACGCGCAAGGCCTACGGCGGTGCCTATGACGTGATGGCCTCCAAGCATCTGCGCGGCGACGTGAACCTGGCCTGGCCCTATGCCGAGATCGCCGTGATGGGCGCCAAGGGCGCGGTGGAGATCATCTTCCGCGAGGACAAGAACGACCCCGAAAAGCTCGCCGCCCGCGAGGCCGAGTACAAGGCCCGCTTCGCCAATCCCTTCGTGGCCGGCGCGCGCGGCTTCATCGACGACGTGATCCAGCCGCACGAGACACGCAAGCGCATCTGCCGCTCGCTGGAGATGCTCAAGAACAAGCAGCTCGAGAATCCGTGGCGCAAGCACGGAAACATTCCGCTCTGAAGGAGCGTGCGCGATGAATGCAGATCAACGTTTTGACGAATTGGCCCGGCGCCTGGGCTATTCATTCGATGGCGAAATCAAGATCGGCGGCAACTACACGCCCTTGGTCGTGGATGCAGGGGTGGCCTATGTCAGCGGCCAGGTGCCCCGCGTAGGCGATAGCGTCGTCGTCACCGGCCGCGTGGGTGCCGATGTTTCGCTGGAACAGGCGCAACTGGCCGCCAGGATCTGTGCGATGCGCGCCCTGGCGCTGCTGCGTCGCCAGTTCGGCAGCCTGGAGCAGGTGAGCCGCATTCTGCGCATCACGGTTTTCGTGCAATGCACCGAATCGTTCACGCTCCAAAGCGAAGTGTCGGACGGCGCTTCCGCCGTGCTATTGGATGTGCTCGGTGAAGCGGGACAGCACTCCCGTACGTCCGTCGGCGTATTCCAGTTGCCCAAGAACGCCAGCGTCGAGCTGGATCTGATCGCCTCCACCAAGGCTTGACGCGCTCTTTATTCCTTACACCATGTTCACAAAAATCCTCATCGCCAACCGCGGCGAAATCGCCTGCCGCGTGATCGCCACCGCCCGCAAAATGGGCATCGCCACCGTGGCCGTGTATTCCGATGCCGACAAGGATGCGCGCCATGTGAAGCTGGCCGACGAAGCCGTGCACATCGGCGCCGCACCCAGCCGCGACTCCTATCTGGTGGCCGAGCGCATCATTGCCGCCTGCAAGCAGACCGGCGCCCAGGCCGTACACCCGGGCTACGGCTTTCTGAGCGAGAACGAGGCCTTTGCCAAGCGCTGCGAGGACGAAGGCATCGCCTTCATCGGCCCCAAGGCCCATTCGATTGCCGCCATGGGCGACAAGATTGCCTCCAAGAAGCTGGCCAATGAGGCCAGGGTCAACACCATTCCAGGCTACAACGACGCCATCTCCGGCCCCGAGCAGGCCGTGGAGATCGCCAGGGGCATCGGCTACCCCGTGATGATCAAGGCCTCGGCCGGCGGCGGCGGCAAGGGCCTGCGCGTGGCCTTCAACGACAAGGAAGCCTTCGAAGGCTTTGCCAGCTGCCAGAACGAGGCGCGCAACAGCTTTGGCGACGACCGCATCTTCATCGAGAAGTTCGTGCAGGAGCCGCGCCACATCGAGATCCAGATCCTGGGCGACAGCCACGGCAATGTGATCTACCTGAACGAGCGCGAGTGCTCCATCCAGCGCCGCCACCAGAAGGTGATCGAGGAGGCGCCGTCGCCCTTCATTTCCGATGCCACCCGCAAGGCCATGGGCGAGCAGGCCGTGGCCCTGGCCAAGGCCGTGAAATACCAGAGCGCGGGCACGGTGGAGTTCGTGGTCGGCAAGGACCAGGACTTCTACTTCCTCGAAATGAACACCCGCCTGCAGGTGGAGCATCCGGTGACAGAGTGCATCACCGGCCTGGACCTCGTGGAGCAGATGATCCGCGTGGCCGCCGGCAAGAAGCTGACCATCGCGCAGGAGGACGTGAAACGCGATGGCTGGGCCATCGAGTGCCGCATCAACGCCGAAGACCCGTTCCGCAACTTTCTGCCGTCCACCGGCCGCCTGGTGCGCTTTCAGCCGCCCGAGCAGACCATGTGGCAGGCCGATACCGAGCATCTGCACGGCGTGCGCGTGGACACCGGCGTGTACGAGGGCGGCGAGATCCCGATGTTCTACGACTCGATGATCGCCAAGCTCATCGTGCACGGCAGCGACCGCATGGATGCCATCGCCAAGATGCGCGAGGCGCTCAACGCCTTCGTGATCCGCGGCATCAGCTCCAACATCCCGTTCCAGGCCGCGCTGCTGGCTCACCCCAAGTTCCGCTCGGGCGACTTCAACACCGGCTTCATCGCCGAGCACTACGGCCACGGCTTCCATGCCGAGGACGTCCCCCATGGCGACCCCGACTTCCTGGTCGCGCTGGCGGCCCACATGAACCGCCGCTACCGCGGCCGTGCCGCCACCATCAGCGGCCAGATGCAGGGGCACGAGCTCAAGGTCTCAGCCGACTACTGCGTGGTCGTTCTGGGCGCCGAAGGCAAGCACCAGTACCACGACGTGCATGTGTCGGACTTCGCCAGGGAAAGCCGCGCCAGCACCGTGGCCGTCAACGGCAAGAGCTATGCATTCAAGAGCGAGACGCCGATGCGCGCGCTGTGCGTGCAGGGGACCTGCAACGGCAAGGCCTTCACGGCCCAGGTCGAGCGCGGCACGGCCAGGAACCCGCTGGCCCTGCGCGTGATCCACAACGGCACGCAGATCGAGGCACTGGTGCTTTCGCCGCGCGGCGCCCAGCTGTACCAGCTCATGCCGTACAAGGCGCCGCCGGACCTGTCCAAGTTCCTGCTCTCGCCCATGCCCGGCCTGCTGGTCGACGTGGCCGTGCAGCCGGGCCAGAAGGTGCAGGCGGGCGAAAAGCTGGCCGTCATCGAGGCCATGAAGATGGAGAACATCCTCTTCGCCTCCCAGGACGGCGTGGTCAGCAAGATCACGGCGGCCAAGGGCGACTCGCTGGCCGTGGACGACATCATTCTCGAATTCGAATGATGGCTGCGGGCATGGCGGCGCCGGCTGCGGCCAGGGCGGCCATGCCCCGAGGCACAATCAAGGCTCCAACCACCTTCCAGAGCTTGCCCCATCTGCGCAAGCTGCTATTTCTTTGAAAGCATCCGGTTTTTCCTTCTTTCCGGCACAGGCCACGCGGCGCGAGCGGCTCGCCCGCTGCGTGCTGGCCGCGGCGGGCGCCGTGCTGCTGCTCGACGCGCTGGTGCTCATGGCCAAGGGGCATTTCAACCTGGGCGTCATCGTCCCGGCCGTGCTGGGAACGGCCGGCCTGCTCATTGCCTGCAAATGGGCGGCCCTGCAACGCTGGCGCCATGCAAGCCCCGGCCATGCGCGGCTCTGGGCGGCGGGATGGGCGCTGTTTGCGCTGTGGCTGGCCAGCCTGCTGTTTTTCTGGAGCCGCCTGCTGGGCATGGGCCTGGCGCCGGCCCAGGTGCCGCCCGTGCAGGCCATCGTGGTGCTGGGCAGCGCCACGCTCGACGGAGGGCCGCGCCCGCCGCTGGCCGCGCGGCTGGATACGGCCGCGGCGCTGGCCAGGCTGCAGCCGCAAGCGCTGATTGCGGTCTGCGGCGGCGTCGACTGGGGCGAGAAGGAGTCGGAGGCAGAAATCATGGCCCGCTACCTGCAGCAGCGCCACGGCATCGAACCCGGGCGCCTGGTGCTCGAAAAGCACAGCACCAGCACCGAGCTCAACCTCCGGCTGAGCCGGCCGCTGCTGGCCGAGCGCGGCGTGGGCGCCGATGCACCCATGGCCATCGTCAGCAGCGACTTCCATCTGATGCGCGTGATGGCCATGGCCAGGCGCCAAGGACTGGGCGATGCCCATCCCGTGGCCGCGCCCACGCCGCCGACCATGCGCTTCAATGCCTGGCTGCGCGAATACTTCGCCATGGCCAGCAGCTGGGCGCTGGGCGAGGTATGAAAATCCGCTCAAAACTGGCTGCAGCGCCCGGCAGCAGTGCGCCGGCAGCTATCGAAACCAGATAACCATCAGGAGACATCCATGAACAACCGTCCTTTCAAGGTGCTGGGCATCCAGCAGGTCGCCATCGGCGGCACCGACAAGCAGCGCATGAAGCGCCTGTGGGTGGACATGCTGGGCCTCACGCAGACCGGCACCTTCCAGAGCGAGCGCGAGAACGTGGACGAGGACATTCTTGCCATGGGCACGGGCGCCCACAAGGTGGAGGTGGACATCATGCAGCCCCTGGACATGGACAAGAAGCCGGCCGTCCACGCCACGCCGCTCAACCATATCGGCCTGTGGATCGACGACCTGCCCAGGGCCGTCGAATGGCTCACCGCCCGGGGCGTGCGCTTTGCGCCGGGAGGCATCCGCAAGGGCGCGGCCGGCTATGACATCTGCTTTCTGCACCCCAGGAGCAACGACGAATTCCCCATCGCGGGCGAGGGCGTGCTGATCGAGCTGGTGCAGGCGCCGGCCGAGGTGATCGCGGCGCTGGGCTGAAGGAGGCCGGCATGGCTGCACTGACCGCAGGCGCGCTCGAACGCTATCTGCACGATCACATTCCGCTGTCTCGGGCCATGGCGGTGGAGGTGGTGTCTACGGAACCTGACGGTGTATTGCTGCGTGCGCCGCTTGCGCCCAACATCAACCACCGGGACACGGTCTTCGGCGGCAGCGCCTCGGCGCTGGCCATACTCGCGGCCTGGTCCCTGCTGCACCAGCGGCTCAGGGCCGAGGGGCTGGACAGCCGTCTAGTGATACAGCGCAACACCATGGAATACGAGCAGCCGATTGCCGGAGCCTTCCAGGCCCGCTCGGCCTTGGTGGAGCCGCAGCAATGGCCCCAGTTCATCCGCATGCTGGCCCGCAAGGGCAAAGCGCGCATTGCCGTGGCATCGCTGCTGAGCGATGAGCACGGTACGCCGGCCGGCCGCCTGGTGGGCGAATTCGTGGCCTTGGGCTGACGAGAAGAAGCCGTCCATGCGCTGGATCGCCATCTTTACCGACACGCCGAAGATGCTGGAGGTGCGTGCGCGGCTCCAGGACGAGCATCTGGCGTTTCTGGACCGCTACCGCGATGAAATCGTGCTGGCCGGCGGCTGCCGCCTGCAGCCGGAAGGCGACTACATGGGCGGGCTCTGGATTTTTGAAGTGGCGGGCCGCGAGCGGGCCGTGGAGCTGATCGGGCAGGACCCGTATTTCATCCACGGCGCGCGCAGCTATGAGCTGCGGATCTGGGGCAAGGCCTTTCCCGGGCGCCAGATTCTGCTGTAGGGACGTGTGGGGTTTGCTGCCGCCATGGCTTCCAGCTATGGCAGAAGCGTCTAGCTGCTGTGCCGCACCACGAGTTCGTAGCCCAGATCCAGCCGCGGCGTGGCCACGGTTTCGCCGCGCATCAACTGCAGCAGCATCCGTGCGGATTCGGCGCCGATGGCGCCGCGCGGCGTGCGCACCGTGGTCAGCGGCGGCAGCATCTGGTCGCTGCCGGGCAGGTCGTTGAAGCCCGTGATGGCCAGGCGCTCGGGCACGGGAATGCCGCGGCGCAGCGCCTCGAGCAGCGCGCCCTGGGCGATGTCGTCGTTGCAGAAGAAGAGGGCGTCGATGGCCGGGTCGCGCTGCAGCGCCTGGGTCAGCAGCTCGGCGCCCAGCGCCATCGAGGTCGGCTGGGGCCACAGCAGCTCCAGCGCCGGGTCGTACAGGCCTTGCTGCTCCAGCATGGCGCGCCAGCCGGCCGCGCGCTGCATCACGCGCGCATCAAGCTGGCCCGCGCAGAAGGCGATGCGCCGGCGTCCGCGCTCGAGCAGGTGGCGCGTGATGGCGGCGCCGGCCTCGGCCTGCGAAAAGCCCACGCAGGGCGTCTGGGCCGTCCCCGGGGCAGGCTCGTCTGCGGCGCTGAGCTCCATCATGTGCACACAGGGGATCTTGCTGTCGGCCAGCAGTTTGCGCGCCGCAGGGCTGTGGTCGAAGCCCGTGAGCAGCAGGCCCGCCGGACGCAGCGGCAGATAGGTGCGCAGCAGCTGCTCCTCCTCTGCGCGGTCGTAATGGGTCACGCCGATCAGCGCATGGTAGCCGGCCGCGAACAGCACCTTGTGGATGGACTCGATGAGGTCCACGAACAAGGTGTTGGACAGCAGCGGCACCAGCACCAGCACCTGGGTGCTTTTCTGCGAGGCCAGCGCGCGGGCCGCGGGGTCGGGCACATAGCCCATGCGCTGGGCGGCGGCCTGGATCTTCTCCACTAGCTGCGGATCCACGCGCCGCTCGCCGCGCAGCGCGCGCGAGACCGTCATGGCGCTCACGCCCACGGCCTGTGCCACATCGCTGAGCGTGACGCGGCCGCTGGCACGGGGCGAGCGGCCACGGGCACCGGGACGTGGCGAGGAGGGTGGAGGTGTGCTGCTGTCCAAGGGATTGTCCTAGTCTTTGGAAGGTGGGAAGCGCAGTTATGATAGCGCTAACCAAGCGATTGCCACAGCTTTGTGAATGTTGTGGGAGGGTAACCCCCCAGGCAGCCACGCAAAGCCCGCTGGTGCCACTTTTTGGGAGACATGGGTCTCCCACAAAGAAGCACTGCAGCAGTCGCCGGCCCATGATGCCAGGCGCATGGGCTCCGTTTTCAACCAGGTAGCAGCACGCAGCGTGCTCGCTGCCTCTTTTTTCAAGGTTATGGATAGCGCTAACCAAACAACGCCGCCACGCACGCTGATCGTCATGGGCGTATCGGGCTGCGGCAAATCCAGCGTGGCCCAGCAGCTTGCGGCCTCGCTGGGCTGGGCTTTGCATGAAGGCGATGCCTACCACTCCGAAGCCAGCATCGCCAAGATGCGCGCCGGTGTGCCGCTGACCGACGAAGACCGCGCCGACTGGCTGGCGCGCCTGGCCCGGTTGCTGGCGGAGGCCGCAACGGCCGGGCCTGCCCAAGGCGTGGTGCTGACCTGCTCGGCGCTCAAGCGCAAGTACCGCGACCAGCTGCGCGCCGGCTCCGGGCAGGGCGCCGTGGGATTTGTGTTTCTCGATCTCGACTACGACACGGCGCTGCAGCGCGTGCAGGAGCGCGCCGGCCATTTCTTCTCGCCGGAGCTGGTGGCCAACCAGTTCGCCACGCTGGAGCGCCCCGACGGCGAGTCCTGCGTGCTGGGCGTGGACGCCACGCTGCCGCTGGCGGCCATCGTGGGCCGCGTCAACGCCTGGCTGGCCGTGCCCCCGCGCGCAGCGGCGGCCTCTCTTTCTTCTTCCCAACCCTGAGCATCAGGAGGTTCAACAAATGAGTCCGGAAAAAACTCCCGCTGCTCCCAAGCCACGCCTGCAGCGGCTGGCCGAGGCGCTGATGGTTCTGGCCCTGGCCGGCATGGTGGTGGCCGTTTTCATCAATGTGGTGCTGCGCTATGCGTTCAACACCAGCATCGTCTCGTACGAGGAAATCTCGCGCCTGCTGTTCGTCTGGCTGGTGGCCATCGGCGCCATCGTCGCGGCCTTCGAGGGCAGCCACCTGGGCTTCGACCTCGTGACCTCGCGCGTGGGACCGGTGGGCCGCAAGGTGTTGTTCTGGCTGTCGCAACTGCTGGTCGTGGCCTGCATGGTGTTGCTGCTGTGGGGCTCCTGGGCCCAGGTCCAGGCGGGCCTGTCCAGCTTCAGCACGGTGCTCGGCTACCCGCTGGCCCTGGGCGCGGCGGCCACGCTGGTGCTCGCCGTGGGGCTGTTGTTGGTGGCCGCGCGCGACATGCGCCGCGGCACGCCGGTGGAGCGCGATGCAGGCGCTCTGGATATCGAATAAGGCATTGGAGAGGGGCAACGCACCATGGTCGTGACCTTTATTTTTCTGTTCGTTCTGATCGGCGGCATGGTGATCGGCATGCCGATCGCCCAGGCGCTGGTGCTCACCGGCGTGGCGCTGATGTGGCACCTGGACTTCTTCGATTCGCAACTGCTGGCGCAGAACCTGCAGGCCGGCTTCGACAATTTCCCGCTGCTGGCCGTGCCGTTCTTCATCCTGGCCGGGGAGCTGATGAACGCGGGCGGCCTGTCGCGCCGCATCATCGATCTGGCCAGCGCCTTCGTCGGCCATATCCGCGGCGGCCTGGGCTATGTGGCCATCGGCGCGGCCGTGCTGCTGGCCTCCATGAGCGGCTCGGCCATTGCCGATACCGCGGCGCTGGCCACCATCCTGCTGCCCATGATGCGCGACCACAAGTATCCAGACAGCTACGGCGCGGGCCTGCTGGCTTCGGGCGGCATCATCGCGCCCATCATTCCGCCTTCCATGCCGTTCGTGATCTACGGCGTGACGACCAACACCTCGATCAGCAAGCTGTTCCTGTCGGGCGTGGTGCCCGGCCTCATCATGGGCGCCTTCCTGGTGTTTGCCTGGTGGTGGATTGCGCGCAAGTACCAGCTGTCCCAGGGCCGGCGCGTGAGCTGGGGCGAGCGCATCAAGGCGCTGGCCAAGAGCTTCTGGGCCATGATGATGCCGGTCATCATCCTGGGCGGCCTCAAGGGCGGCGTGTTCACGCCCACCGAGGCTGCCGTGGTGGCGGCCGTCTATGCGTTGTTCGTCTCCATGGTGGTCTACCGCGAGATGAGCTGGTCCCGGCTCTACGAAGTGTTCCTGGCCGCGGCCAAGACCACGGCCGTGGTCATGTTCCTGTGCGGCGCCGCCACGGTGACGGCCTACATGATCACGCTGGCCGACCTGCCCAACATGCTGGCCGACACCTTCTCCGGCGTGCTCGGCCACCCCACGGCCTTCATGGCGCTGATGATGCTGTTCCTGCTCGTCGTGGGCACGGCCATGGACCTGACGCCGACGATCCTGATCTTCGGCCCCGTGTGCGCGCCGCTGGCCGCCAAGGCCGGCATCGACCCCGTGTACTTCGGCTTCATGTTCATCTATGTGGGCTGCATCGGCCTGATCACGCCGCCCGTGGGTACGGTGCAGAACGTGGTGGCCGGCGTGGGCCGGCTGCGCATGGAGACGGTGATCAAGGGCACCAACCCCTTCCTGATGGCCTATGTGCTGCTGGCCGTGCTGCTGGTGCTGTTCCCGCAGATCGTGACCGGCCCGCTCAGGTGGATGCACTGATCGGAATGTGCTGATTGCTTCGATATCAATAGCTGCTGTCGCTTTCCAAATAAGCGATAGCGGCCAAAAACACTGAAATTTCCCGGGGCGATTTGCCCATTGTTTGCCCTCTAGATAAACCAAGGAGATAGGTATGCGAATCAAATTTGCTCTGGCTGGCGCGCTGGCCGCCCTCGTAGCTGCCGGCGCCGTGCAGGCGCAGGATTTCAAGCCGCGCATCGTGCGCTTCGGCTATGGCCTGGTGGACGACTCCAACCAGGGCCGCGCCGCGCGCTTCTTCGCCAAGGAAGTGGAAAAGGCCACGGGCGGCAAGATGAAGGTGCGCGCCATCGGCAACGCCTCGCTGGGTTCGGACACGCAGATGCAGCAGGCGCTGATCGGCGGCGCCCAGGAGATGATGGTGGGCTCCACGGCCACCCTGGTCGGCATCGCGCCCCAGATGGCGCTGTGGGATACGCCGTTCCTGATCAACAACACCAAGGAAGCCGATGCGCTGCTGGACGGCCCCGTGGGCGAGCGCGTGAAGGCCACGCTGGAGCCCAAGGGCATGGTGGGCCTGGTCTACTGGGAAAACGGCTTCCGCAACCTGACCAACAATAAGCACCCCGTGGCCAAGCTCGAGGACATGAACGGCATCAAGCTGCGCGTGATGCAGAACAATGTCTTCCTCGACAGCTTCAAGGCCCTGGGCGCCAATGCGGTGCCGCTGCCGTTCTCCGAGCTGTTCACTGCGCTGGAGACCAAGGCCGTGGACGGCCAGGAGAATCCCTACAACACCGTGCTGTCCAGCAAGTTCTATGAGGTGCAGAAGTACCTGACGGTGACCAACCACGTCTACAGCCCCTGGATTCTCACCGTGAGCAAGAAATGGTGGGACGGCCTGACCAAGGACGAGCAGAAAGTGCTGATGGAGGCGGCCAAGAAGAGCCGCGAGTTCGAGCGCCAGGACACCCGCGCCGAAGCCGCCAAGGCCCTGGCCGACCTCAAGCAAAAGGGCATGGTGGTCAACGAACTGTCCGCCGCCGAAGCCGACCGCATGCGCGCCAAGCTGACCAGCGTGCATGCCTCGGTGGCCAACGGCGTGGGCCAGGATCTGTGGAAGCAGACCCAGGACGAGCTGAAAAAGCTGCGCTGACACGCCGCCCCCTGAGGCGCTGCGGCGCCTTTCCCTGGAAAGGGGGCGACACCCGCATGGCGGCACGGCCGGTCCCGGCCTTGACCCGGTCCTTGCGCGGTGTCCCTGAGTTGGAGCAGGCCGGTCTCGAGGCCGCTCCCGATTACGGATAACGGATATGAAACTCCATCCCATTGTCGAAGCGGTCACGCGCCGCATCCGCGAGCGCAGCAGCGCCACGCGCAGCGCCTACCTGGAGCAGGTGGATGCCATGGCCGCTCGCCCGCCCGGCGCCCAGTCCATGGGCTGCGCCAACGTGGCCCACGCGTTTGCCGGCCTGCCGGGCGCGGACCGCATCCGCATCGTCGAACAGAAGGCGCCCAACGTGGCCATCGTCACGGCCTACAACGATGTGCTTTCGGCCCATGCGCCGCTGGCGCGCTATCCCGACATCCTCAAGGACGAGGCGCGCCAGCTGGGCGCCACGGCCCAGGTGGCCGGCGGCGTGCCGGCCATGTGCGACGGGGTGACGCAGGGCGCGCCGGGCATGGAGCTGTCGCTGTTCAGCCGCGACGCCATTGCGCAAGGCACGGCGATTGCGCTCTCGCACGACATGTTCGATGCGGCGCTGATGCTGGGCGTGTGCGACAAGATCGTGCCCGGCCTGCTGATCGGCGCGCTGCACTTCGGCCACCTGCCCACGGTCTTCGTGCCGGCGGGCCCCATGACCTCGGGCCTGTCCAACAACGAAAAGGCCAAGGTGCGCGAGCAGGCCGCCCAGGGCCTGGTGGGCCGCAAGGAACTGCTGGCCGCCGAATCGGCCGCCTACCACGGCGAAGGCACCTGCACCTTCTATGGCACGGCCAACAGCAACCAGATGCTGCTCGAGGCCATGGGCCTGCATGTGCCGGGCACGGCCTTCATCAACCCGGGCGATGCCGAGCGCGAGCTGCTCACGCGCGAGGCCATGCGCAGCGTGCTGGCCATCGCCAAGGCCGGGCGCTTCGCCCCCATCGGCCGCGTGGTGGACGAGCGCTGTATCGTCAATGCCATGGTGGCCCTGCTGGCCACCGGCGGCTCCACCAACCACCTGATCCACTGGGTGGCCGTGGCGCGCTCGGCGGGCATCGTCATCGACTGGAACGATTTTTCCGAACTCTCGGGCGTGGTGCCGCTGCTGGCGCGCGTCTACCCCAACGGCAGCGCCGACGTGAACCAGTTCCAGGCCGCCGGCGGCCCGGGCTATGTGATCAGCCAGCTGCTCAAGGCAGGCCTCATGCATGGCGACGTGCTCACCGTGCGCGAGGAGGGGCTGCGGGCCTTTGCGCGCATTCCGCGCGTCGAGGCTGGCAAGCTGGCCTGGCACGACGCGGGCGAGTCCGGCGACCTGTCGGTGCTGCGTCCGGCCGGCGCGCCGTTCAGTCCCACGGGCGGGCTCAAGCTGCTCACCGGCAACCTGGGCCGCAGCGTGATCAAGGTCAGCGCCGTGCCCGAGGACCGGCACGTGGTCGAGGCTCCGGCGCGCGTCTTCGACTCGCAGGAAGCGCTGCAGCAGGCCTTCAAGGCCGGCGAGCTGGAGCGCGACGTGGTCTGCGTGGTGCGCTGGCAGGGGCCGCGCGCCAACGGCATGCCCGAGCTGCACAAGCTCACGCCGCCGCTGGCCGTGCTGCAGGGTAGGGGCTTCAAGGTGGCGCTGGTGACGGACGGACGCATGAGCGGTGCCTCGGGCAAGGTGCCCGCGGCCATCCATGTCTCGCCCGAAGCCGGTGCCGGGGGCCCGCTGTCCAAGGTGCGCGACGGCGACCTGGTGCGGCTGGACGCCGTGGCCGGCACGCTGGCCGTGCTGGTCGATGAAGAGGAATGGAGCCGGCGGGCCGCAGCCGAGATGCCGCAGGTGCAGCGGCTGGACAACGGCCGCGGATTTGGACGTGAACTGTTTGCCGGTTTCCGGCGCCATGCGCTCAGCGCGGAAGAGGGAGCCTGCACATGGCTGTAGAACTGTCGGCTTTGGCCATCATGCAGAATGCACCGGTGATTCCGGTCATCGTGCTCGACAAGGTGGAATATGCGGTGCCCATGGCCCGGGCCCTGGTGGCCGGCGGCATACGCGTGCTGGAAGTGACCCTGCGCACTCCGCAGGGCCTGGCCTGCATCGAAGCCATTGCCACGGCGGTGCCCGAAGCCATCGTGGGCGCAGGCACGGTGCGCAATGCGGGCGATGCCAGGGCCGCCCACGGTGCCGGCGCGCGCTTTGCCGTAAGCCCCGGCTATACCGGCGCGCTGGGCCAGGCCTGCCGGGACCTGCGGCTGCCGCTGCTGCCAGGCGTTGCCACCAGCAGCGAAATCATGGCGGCCCAGGCCGACGGCTTCAACGAACTGAAATTCTTCCCCGCGATGCAGGCAGGCGGCCCGGCCATGCTCAAGGCCTGGCAGGGGCCGTTCGGCGACGTGCGCTTTTGCCCCACGGGCGGCATCTCGCCCGCGAATGCCGCCGATTTCCTGTCGCTGAAGAATGTGGTCTGCGTGGGGGGCTCCTGGCTGATGCCAGCCGATGCGCTGCAGCGCGGCGACTGGACGCACATCACCACGCTGGCCCGCGAAGCCGCCGCTTTGCCGCGCTGAAAAGGCCGGGCCGGCCTGGCTTTCGGCTGGGCAGTTGCTGCGGCTTGCGGGCTTTGGCAGGGCTGCCTTGATGATGAAGGCCGGCCGCGTGCCGGCCTTGTTTATGCTTCAGAAGCTGCTAGGGGTGTTGAACCATGGCCAGCAACTGGTCGATATCGCTCTGGCAGGCCTTTGCTGCGCGATGCTCTATGCGCCGGTATAGCGCAATCACCGCGCGCCCTGTATCCGTCAACGTCGCTCCGCCCCCGCCCGCGCCACCCATGGCGGTGGCCACGGCCGGAGCATTCAGCACCTGGTTGACCCCATCGACCAGCAGCCAGGCCCGGCGATAGGACATACCCAGGCATTTGGCGGCAGCGGCAATGGAGCCGTGGCGGCCTATGGCTTCCAGCAGCGCAATCTTTCCCGGCCCGATGGCGATCGCGTCACCGGCCATGACGCGCATGCGCAGCTTCATGACCGGTGTGCCGCCGGTTTTTTCCGGGTGGGCGGGCAATTTCGCGGGTAAAGAGGCGTCGGGCATGTGCAAGGGAAGCCGTAGGAGGCTGTCTATGGCCAGGAACCGGAAAGGGCCTGGCGGGACTGAAAATTTTCGCATGCCTGCCCCATGCGGCAGGCGCCGTGCCGTGTGAAAAATGACGCGCAGGCATCCGTGCATATCTTCGCCATGGGTTCGGTGCGCATTGAATGCCGTTGGTGCCTGTTGGCTCCAAGTTGGCAGTCGCTTGGACAAGCGATTTGCCAATGTCTTCCAAATGATGTCGATCTGCTGCTAAAAATGAATCAATTTGCGGCTTTTTCGAAGCATTGAAAATGGACGGTTTATTTTTGCCAGGCCGGCCGATTTTTCATGCATTGCCCGGTTTTTTCTGTTCAGAATGAAAAAAGACATTCACAGAAGGAGCCACGATGACCGCTTGCAGCACTTCCACGCATCCCGTGCAATGGCATGCCCGATCGGAGCAGGAGCCGACCGCCCCAACCGAGCCCGCCTGGAGCGTGGAAGCCGTCCAGGGGCTGCTGGACAAGCCATTCATGGATTTGCTGTTCCAGGCCCAGAGCGTTCACCGCGAACACTGGCCGGCCGGCGAAATCGAGCTGGCCACGCTGCTGTCGGTCAAGACCGGCGGTTGCCCCGAGAACTGCGGCTATTGCCCGCAGTCGGCCGAGTTCGAAACCGGCGTCAAGGCCGAGAAACTGATGAGCGTGCAAGAGGTGACCCGCGCGGCCCAGGCCGCCAAGGATGCGGGCGCCACGCGCTTTTGCATGGGGGCGGCCTGGCGCGCACCCAAGGACCGCGATATCGAGAAGATGAATGAACTGATCGGCGCCGTCAAAGGCCTGGGGCTGCAGACCTGCGCCACGCTGGGCATGCTGCAGCCGCATCAGGCACAATCCCTGCGCGAGGCGGGGCTGGACTATTACAACCACAACCTTGATACCGCACCCGAGTATTACCGGGACGTGGTGAGCACGCGCCAGTACCAGGACCGCCTCGATACGCTGCAGGCCGTGCGCGATGCCGGCATCAGCGTGTGCTGCGGCGGCATCATCGGCATGGGCGAGGAGGTGGTGCATCGCGCGGGCCTGATCGCCCAACTGGCCAACATGGATCCGTATCCCGAATCCGTCCCCATCAACAGCCTGGTGCGTGTGCCCGGTACCCCGCTGGCCGACAGCGAGCCTGTCGATCCCCTGGATTTCGTGCGTGTGATCGCCGTGGCCCGCATCACCATGCCCAAAGCGCGCGTACGCCTCTCGGCCGGCCGCCAACAACTTGGCGAGGCCGTGCAGACGCTGTGCTTCATGGCCGGAGCCAACTCCATCTTCTATGGCGACAAGCTGCTGGTCACCGGCAACCCCGATGTGGAAGCCGACACCACGCTGATGCGCAAGCTGGGCCTGCACGGGCTGCGGGCTTCCGTCGCCGGCTGAATCCCGCCAGCGGCCTGCACCTGGGTTTCCCCGGCAGCGCGCCGGGGTTTCGTCTTCTTGGATTCGATGGCTTTGCAGGGGCCAGGCTCCGTTGTGCCTGCTTGCGCCTGCTTTTTTTCAGGAGTTTTTGATGGACAACTGTCTTGCCAGCCGCAGCATGCGGCATGTGTGGCATCCCTGCACACAGATGAAGCGGCACGAAGCCGCGCCGCCGGTTGCGATCGACCATGCCAGCGGCCCCTGGCTCGTGGATACCCAGGGCCGGCGCTATCTGGACGGCATCAGCTCCTGGTGGGTGAATCTTTTCGGCCACTCGCATCCGCACATTCGGGCCGCATTGGCCGAGCAGATGCAGCGCCTCGACCATGTGATGCTGGCCGGCTTCACCCATGCCCCGGTGGTGGAGCTGTCCGAGCGCCTGGCCGGGCTGACCGGCCTGGGTCACGCGTTCTACGGCAGCGACGGTGCCTCGGCCACCGAGATCGCACTGAAGATGAGCGCGCATTACTGGTGCAACCGGGGACAGCCTGCCAAACACCGCTTCGTGGGCCTGGCCGGCGGCTACCACGGCGAGACCGTGGGCGCGCTCTCGGTCACCGATATCGCGCTGTTTCGCGATGCCTATGGCCCGCTGGTGCGGCTGTCGGCCACCGTGCCCAGCCCCGATGCGCGCCAGGCCCGGCCCGGTGAAACGGCCGCCGACATGGCGCGCCGCGCCGCAGAAGGCCTGGAAGCCTGGCTGCAGGCCCACCACACAGAGACTGCGGCCCTGATTCTGGAGCCACTGGTGCAATGCGCCGCCGGCATGGCCATGCACGATGCCGAGTATTTGCGCCTGGCCCGAGCACTGTGCGACCGCTTCGAGGTGCATCTGGTGGTGGACGAAATCGCCGTCGGCTTCGGCCGCACGGGCAGTCTGTTTGCCCACCAGCAGGCAGGCGTCACGCCAGATTTCATCTGCCTTTCCAAAGGACTGACTGGCGGCACTCTGCCGCTGTCGGCGGTGCTGACCACGGACGCAGTCTATGCCGCGTTCTACGACGACGATGCCGCGCGTGGCTTCTTGCATTCGCACTCCTACACCGGCAACCCGCTGGCCTGCCGCGCCGCCGTGGCCACGCTGGAGCTGTTCGAGCAGCTCGACACGCTGGCAGCCAACCGCCAGCTGGCCCAGCGCATCAGCGCCGCATTTGCGCCCCTGGCGGCTCATCCGCGCGTGCGCCACGCGCGCCGGCAGGGAATGATCTGGGCCTGGGATATCGATACCCGGTTGCCCGACTTTTCCCAGCGCTACCACGCCGCAGCCCTGGCCCACGGCCTGCTGCTGAGGCCAATAGGGCCCATGGGCCGCACGCTGTACTGCATGCCGCCCTATGTGCTGGACGATGCGGCCGTGGCGCATCTGGGCCGTGCAGCGCTTGCTGCGCTGGACGATACGTTGCTGCAAGAAGCAGCGCTGCCCGCGCAGGAGGTGCAAGCATGATCGGCTGCTTCGTGACCGGAACCGATACCGGTGTGGGTAAGACCCTGGCCAGCTGCGCACTGCTGCATGCACTGGCCAAGCACCATCCGCGCGTGGTGGGTATGAAGGCCGTCGCCGCGGGGGCCGAGCCTGACGGGCAGGGCGGCTGGGCCAATGAGGACACGCTGGCCTTGCGTGCGGCCTCCACGCTGGCCGTGCCCGCTGCACTGGACAATCCGGTGCTGCTGCCCGACCCGGTGTCGCCCCATATCGCCGCCAAGCGCGCAGGGGTGCAAGTGACGCTGCCGCCCATTCTGGACGCCTACCGCCAACTGGCCGCGCAAGCCGATGCCGTCGTGGTCGAAGGCGCAGGCGGCTGGCGCGTGCCGCTGTCCGAGACACTGGGCATTGCCGATCTGGCGATGGCACTGCAATTGCCCGTGGTGCTGGTGGTGGGGCTGAAGCTGGGCTGCCTGAACCATGCTCTGCTGACGGCCGAAGCCATACGCGCCAGCGGCTTGCCGCTGGCGGGCTGGATGGCCAGCCGCGTTGACCCGCAGATGCTGGTGCCCGAGGAGAACATGGACTGGCTGCGCCGTCAGATGGATGCATGGGACGCTCCGCTGCTCGCCGACATTCCATGGCAGGCCACGCCCGATCCGCATTCGGTTGCGGTCACGCTGCCCAGGGGTTGGCAATGAGTACAGCAAGCGCATCCAATTTCTGGCTGCGGGACATTCCCCGGCAGCTGGCGGCGCTCGACGCCGCCGCACTGCGCCGCTCCCGCCGCACCGTGGAGCCCTTGCAAGGGGCGCATATTGCGGTGGACGGGCGGCCCATGCTGCAGTTTTGCAGCAACGACTATCTGGGCCTGGCCCGGCATCCGGCCCTGGTCGACGCGGCCTGCGCCGGCGCGCGCGACTTTGGCGTGGGCTCGGGCGGCTCGCCCATGGTCAACGGCCACAGCACGGCCAATGCCGCGCTGGAGGACGATCTGGCCCGCTTTGTGCAACTGCCCCGGGCCTTGTACTTCTATGCCGGCTTTGCCACCAACGCCAGCATCATCCCGGCCCTGGTGGGCGCAGGCGATGCCGTCTTCTCGGATGCGCTGAACCACGCCAGCCTGATCGATGGCTGCCGGCTCTCGCGTGCGCAGATCCACCGCTTTGCGCATGGCGATCTGGCGGCGCTGGAAAGCCAGCTGGCTGTCTGCACCGTCCCCCGCAAGCTGGTGGTGAGCGATGCCGTGTTCAGCATGGACGGCAATGTGGCCGACATTCCCGGTCTGCTGGCCTTGTGCGAGCGCCACGACGCCCTGCTGCTGCTGGACGATGCCCACGGCTTCGGCGTGCTCGGCCCCGAGGGGCGCGGCAGCCTGGCAGCTGCAGGCCTGACCGGTGACAAGGCTTCCCCCCGCGTGCTGTACATGGCCACGCTGAGCAAGGCCGCTGGCGTGTCGGGCGCCTTTGTCGCGGGGCACGAATTGCTGATCGAGTGGCTGCTGCAGAAGACGCGCAGCTACACCTTTGCCACGGCCGCCCCGGCCTTGCTCGCACAGGCGCTGCAGGCGAGCCTGCGGCTGATCGAGCACGAGAGCAGCTTGCGCGAGCAGCTGCAGGCACGCATCGCCCAGTTGCGTGCCGGCTTGCAGCCCTTGCTGCAGGACACCGGCTGGCGGCTGCTGCCTTCGCACACTGCCGTGCAGGCGCTGGTGATCGGCGGCAATGCCGCCGCGCTGGACTTGATGGAAGGCCTGCGCCGGCGCGGCCTGTGGGTGCCGGCGATCCGCCCGCCCACGGTGCCTGCGGGCACTGCCCGCCTGCGCATTGCGCTGTCCGCTGCGCACACGGGTGCCGACGTTGAGCAACTGCTGGCCGCACTGGGTGAACTGGCATTGCTGCCGGCAACGACTTCCTAGTTCTCAGGATCAAGCAACCGGGCCGCGCGGTTTTGCAGAGCCGTATCCGCCCGGTAATAGCCCATGACGGTGTTGACGCTGTGGTGCCCCGTCAGCGCCATGGTGTCCGGCAGCGGCACATTTTGGCGCCCGGCCTCGGTCACAAAGCCCGAGCGCAGCGAGTGCGCCGAAAAATCGCCATCCACCCCGGCCAGTTTGCAGCGCTGCTGGACGATGTTGCGCACCGCCGCTGGCGTGAGCGGTTCGGCCACATGGCCGCCTTTGCGGATGCGGCGAAAGATAGGGCCTTCGTGAATTTGCGCAGCCGCCAGCCAGGCACTCAGGGCCGTGGCCGCCCGTCCGGTGACGGGCTTGTGGTTCTCGGGCGTATCCAGGCCCGACTGGTTGGTCTTGGAATGCGCCAGCGTATAGATATAGTCGCCGGGCCCCACGGCGCGCAGGTAGCGCATGTCGGCTGCGGCCACTTCGGAGCGCCTGCGGCCTCCGCTGCTCCAGGCAAACAACAGCAGGGCCCGGTCGCGCAAGCCGCGCAGGCTGTCGTCGCAGGTGGCCAGCAGCTGTTCCAGCACATCGCGGGTCAGGGCATCCTTCTTTTGGGCCTGCTCGCCCCGGCGCGCATAGGCCTTGCGGGTGCGTGACATGAGCTCGCGCACTGCGCCGTCCTGACAGGGATTGCTCAGCCCGTGAACCTGGTGTGCCTTGGACAGCACCGCCACGCGGTGCACCAGCGTGTTGTGCGCGGGCGGGCCTTTTTTCCCCTTGTAGCCGGCTGCAACCAGCGCCTGGTCTATTTCCTCGGGCATCTCGTGCACCAGGCCGTTGGCGCCCTGGCGCTGCGCATGGTCGATGATGAATTGCAAAACCGTCGAAACGGGCAGCGGCAGCTGCATGGTCCGCCCCATGCGCAGCACATGCCAGGCAGCCCAGTACCGCATGGCGCTCTGGTAGCTGGAGCGCGTATTGATCGACTCGCCTTCGCGCATCAGCTCCCGAATGGCTTTTTGGGCCGCTGGCGGCAGCGCCGGGGAGCTTCCGGCCGGGTTCACGCTGCGCAAGGGCGGGGCGGCATCGATATCGCCGCTCAGGGAAGAAGGCAAAAGCTCGTCTGAAGACATGGAGTGATTGTCGCCGCGGCCGGCCGGTGGTTTTTCCGGACTGGTATTGCCGGCCGCAGCTTCCTGTGGAGGCGCCTGCAATGACGATCCGCGTGGGTGAGCGCAGAACCTTGCTTTCCACCAATTGCCGGCATTCCGCTTGCGAAAAAGGTCTTTCAGATACTGATCAGGGCCCAAGTAGCTGTAATGTAGCAAATTCATTTGTATGAAAACATCATATGTATTATTTAATACATGTTATGTTTGATGTATAACGCAAATATTCAATAAACCACGATAACAATCACTTATCGTTAGTAAAAAAGATATTTCATATGAATACGCCAAAAAACACGTCCAGAGGTGTGCAGGAAGCCGATGTCTGGGCTGCTGCAGATGCCTTGATCGCCCAGGGTCTGCGCCCCACGATCGAACGCGTGCGCCAGCACATCGGTCGCGGTTCCCCCAATACCGTCAGTCCCATGCTGGAAAACTGGTTTGCCACACTGGGGCGTAGGCTGGGCGTGGCAGGGGAGCAGGATGCTGCGCAGGCTTCCTCGGTGCCGGAGCCGATTCAGCGCATGGCGCAGGAGTTGTGGAGCACGGCGCGGGAAGAGGCGCTGCAGTCAGCCTCAGCCGCTCTGGCCGAACGAGAAGCAGCGCTTCAGGCTGCCGAGGCCGAGCAGGCGGCTCAGAAGGAACAGCTGCTCCAGCGGGAAACCGCGATGCAGGCCCAGAAGGAGGCGATGAACCAGGCGCTGCAGCTGGCCCAGGCCCAGGCCCAGGATCTGGCGCGCCGGCTTGACGACGTGCAGCAGCAGTTGCAGGACCGCGATGAGCGCATGGAAGAGCTGCGCGAAGCTCTGGCCCAGGCTTCGCGACAAAAGGAGTCGCTGCAGCAAAAGCACAGCGAGGAAATGCAGGCTGCGGCGCTGGAGCGCCAGCGCCTGGCCGAGCAATATGCGGGCAACGAGCGCCATATGCTCAACGAGGTGGACCGCGCACGCCAGGAACTCAGCAACGCCAAGAAGGCGGCGCAGGAACAGGAGCGCAAAGCGGAAGCCCGAAGCCAGGAACTGCAGGCGCGCCTGGAACGCTCGGAGCAGGAAATCCTGAACCTGCATACACAGCTGCAGGCCGCCCAGAATGCGGCGGCACTTGCCCAGGAGCGTGCGGCAGACATCAAGAGCCTGCTGGAAGCCCAACAGCGCATGGCAGCCGCCGGCAGCACGGCAGAACCCGGCGCTTTGACGGCCTCCAGCGCACGCAAATCCAATCTGTCCGCCGCGCGCCGTTCCATGCTGCGCATGCGCGAGCGTCGCTCGCCGCGCTGAATCCTGAATCGTCTTTGACCAGGCGCAGGCTTTCCATGTCATTGGCGGAGCCGGGGTAGGGGAGTGTACGAACGAAGTTTCGATGACCGGAGTGGGAATCCATACCAGCGAGTGCGTGCCCGATAGGAACTTGTTGATGGAAAAGCGTGTGCGCCCAGTTTTTTGGCGATTTCGTGATGCAGCTCCGTCAAGGGCATGCACAGGTTCTCGACGGCTTTCGGCAAGGGCTCTTCGGCCGAGATACTGACGTTCAGGGTATAGGTGGCGTCGAAAGTGACTGGAGGCGCAGCCGCCGCAACCACCTCGGACCGCCATGCAGCCGCGCAAAAGCCCCGTTCGACGCAGAGCCGGAAGGCAAATTTCTTGATCTGCGGAAATGCGAGGTACTTTTTCCTACGTACCGCTTGGCACTTGAGCGACGCCCCCATGCAGACGCTCCCAATAAGGTCAAAGGTTCATGTCCGTTAGCGGACCCTGACGCTTTGATTAAGGAGGTCTTCATGCCACAAAAGCCCAAAGCGCCGTCCCATGGGGCGGCCAGCGTGTCCAAGTCGTCTCAAGCGCCACGCTCCAACGTTCCGCAAGCCGATCAAGCGGTGTATGAGGCAGTTGTGGGGCAGGGTGGTGAACTACACCAAAACCTCTCTTCAAACCGTAACAGCCGGCCCGATTCGCAAGCCCTCACCGACAATTTCGGGCACCGCATAGCCGACAACCAGAATTCGCTGCGAGCCGGCGAGCGCGGGCCCACGTTGCTCGAAGACTTCGTCCTGCGAGAGAAGATCTTCCATTTTGACCACGAGCGTATCCCTGAGCGCATCGTGCATGCACGCGGCTCGGGCGCGCACGGCGTGTTCGAGTGCACGAAGGCGATCCCGGAGCTGACCAAGGCATCCATCTTCCAGAAGGCGGGCGCCACCTGCCCGGTGTTCGTGCGCTTTTCCACCGTGGCCGGCGGGGCTGGCTCCATCGACACACCGCGCGACGTGCGCGGCTTCGCCGTCAAGCTCTACACCGACACCGGCAACTGGGACCTGGTGGGCAACAACATCCCCGTCTTCTTCATCCAGGACGCGATGAAGTTCCCCGACCTCGTGCACAGCGTGAAGATGGAAGCCGACCGCGGCTACCCGCAGGCCGCCACGGCGCACGACACGTTCTGGGACTTCATCGGGCTGATGCCCGAGTCCATGCACATGATCATGTGGGCCATGTCGGACCGTGCGATTCCTCGTAGTTTCCGCATGATTGAGGGTTTTGGCGTGCACACCTTCCGCCTGGTCAATGCAAAGGGCGAGGGCCGCTTCGTCAAGTTCCACTGGAAGCCGGTACTGGGCATCGAGTCCACCTGCTGGGACGAGGCCGTGAAGATCGCGGGAGCCGACCCTGATTTCCTGCGGCGCGACCTGTACGAAGCCATCGACCAGGGCGACTTCCCCGCCTGGGATCTGGGCATCCAGGTGTTCGATGAAGACTGGGCCGCCCGGCAGCCCTACGACGTACTGGACGCCACCAAGCTGATCCCCGAGGAAGAGCTGCCGGTGCAGATCGTCGGCCGCATGACGCTCAACCGCAATCCAGACAACTTCTTTGCCGAGGTCGAACAGGCGGCTTTCCTGCCCTCCAACGTCATTCCCGGCATCGACTTCACCAACGATCCGCTGCTGCAGGGGCGCCTGTTCTCGTACCTCGACACGCAGAAGTCTCGCCTGGGCACGACCAACTTCCACCAGATTCCGATCAACGCGCCCAAGTGCCCATTCCATAACTTCCAGCGCGACGGCATGATGCAGACGCTGGTGCCCACCGGCCGCGCCAACTACGAGCCCAACAGCCTGGCCGAGGCGGGCGAGGACGGCGGCCCGCGCGCCTGCCCCGAGACGGGCTTCACCTCCTTTCCCGCCAATGCCGAGCGCAACGACGCGACCCAGAAGCTGCGCATCCGCGCCGAGCTGTTTGCTGATCACTACAGCCAGGCACGGCATTTCTACCGCTCGCAGACGCGTAGCGAGCAGGCGCACATCGCCTCGGCGCTGGTGTTCGAGCTGTCGAAGGTGGCGCTGGAGCACGTGCGCGAACGTGTCGTGGCACGGCTGCGCAACATCGACGAAGACCTCGCCAAGCGTGTGGCCGCAGGGCTGGCGATCAAGCTGCCACCCAAGGCCAGGGTCGCGCGCGAGCCAGTGGAGATGGCGCCCTCCGACGCGCTGTCCATCCAGAAGCAGGCCAAGAACACTTTCGCCGGACGCAAGGTCGGGCTGCTGTTTGCCGAAGGTTCGGACAAGGCCGCCATAGACAAGCTCAAGGCCGAGGTGGAAAAGGCCGGCGGCAGCGTCTTCCTCGTGGCGCCCAAGGTGGGTGGCATCCCCGTCAAGGGCGGTACGCTCAAGGCCGACGGGCAACTGGCAGGATCGCCCTCCGTACTATTCGACGCGGTGGCCAGCATTCTTATGCCCGAGCAGGCCGAGCAACTGACCCGCGAAGGCGCGGCCGTGCAGTGGTTCATGGATGCCTACGGCCACTGCAAGACCATTGCGCATTGCCAGGGCTCGCAGGTACTGCTGGACAAGGCGGGCGTGGAAAAGGACGAAGGGGTGGTACCCGTCGAAGCGCTTGTGAAGACAGGCGTGCGGCGCCATTGGGAGCGTGAGCCGAAAGTGCGAATGCTCGCCTGATCAAAGCGCGGCCTGACCCAGGGGGTCAGGCACTTTGCAGGGTACAGGGGGAATGCACTGGCTAAAAAGCCTCCCACTCACCCTCATCCTTGCCTGTGGATTGCTGTACGCCCGCGATGGCTGCAGGCCGACGGGGAGCAGGCGACTTGGCCGATATGGCCTGAACCGCAGGCTTGACCGCGTTGACCGTATTCATCGGCTGCTTCGTGCTCCTTGGTGTTGTCGATGCCGAAGTATGGGTCTTGTGCTCATGCCCGGACAGCTTGAAGACCGCGACAGCTTCCACCAACGACTGCGCCTGGTGGTTGAGGCTGCTGGCAGCCGCCGCCATTTCTTCCACCAGCGCCGCATTTTGCTGGGTCGTCTGGTCCATCTGCGTGACGGCTTCGCCGACCTGTGCCACACCCTGGCTTTGCTCGTGGCTGGCGGCACTGATCTCGCCCATGACATCGGTCACGCGGCGAATGGCGGTGACCACCTCGGTCATGGTGGTGCCGGCCTTGTCGACGAGCTGTGTGCCTTGCTCCACGCGCCCCACACTGGTATCGATCAGGGCCTTGATTTCCTTGGCGGCCTCGGCCGAGCGTCCGGCCAGGGCCCGCACTTCGCTGGCAACCACGGCAAAGCCACGGCCTTGCTCACCGGCCCGCGCCGCCTCCACTGCGGCGTTCAGCGCCAGGATGTTGGTCTGGAAGGCGATGCCATCGATGACGCTGATGATGTCGGCGATCTTGTGGCTGCTTTCGTTGATGCTTTTCATGGTCTCCACCACTTCAGCAACAACCTCTCCGCCCTGGGCAGCCACGGTGGAAGCATTCATGGCCATCTGGTTGGCCTGGCGGGCGTTATCGGCGTTTTGCTTGACGGTGGAGCCCAGCTCTTCCATGGACGCCGCGGTCTGCTCCAGTGCGCTGGCCTGCTCTTCGGTGCGGCCGGACAGATCATGGTTGCCTGCGGCGATCTGGGCACTGGCCGATGCCACGCCCTGCGCATTGGTGCGCACCGAAGTTACTGTTTTCACCAGGCTTTGCTGCATGCGTTGCAGTGCGCCAAGCAGATGTCCCATTTCGTCTTTGGACTGCGCGGCGATCTGGCCGCTCAGATCTCCGCTTGCCACGCGATCCGCCACTTCGACCGCTTGTGCCAGCGGGCGGGTGATGGAGCGGATGATGGCCCAGGCCAGAAAGACTGCGACGGCGATGGCGATGGTACCTGTGACCAATACCTCCCATACCAGCTGCTGTGCGGCGCTCTCGGCCCGCTGGCTGGCATTGTCCGAACGCTGGGTCTGGTCGGTCAACAGATCATGAATCGCTCGCTGGTAGTCACGAAGGACAGGACGCAGCTGGGTTTCCAGCACGGAGAGCGCTTCATCCCGTTGGCTGCCTTCAACGAGCGCAAGGAACTGATCGCCCTGTTTCAGGAAGGCGGCACGATGCTGTTGTACGCGGGCCAGCAGGTTCTTTCCTTCAACCGATTGGATCAGTCGCGTTGCTCTGTCTATCTCGGAGGCGATATCCGTGCGCGCCTTTTGGACATTGGTGCGTGCCGCCTTCTGGAGATCCTGCGAGGTGAACAGAACCAGGTTCTGGAACTGGATGGCTTGCTCATTGGTACCGTCGATGATTCGGTTGAGCGCCTGAATGATAGGAATGCGCCTCTGGGTAATATCTTCCAGCGATGTTCGCTGTACGGACGAACCGAAAAGTGCGATGCCTCCCAGGACTGCCAGCAGCAATACCATGACCGCAAACGAGAGGGTCAGTCGGGTGGAAATTTTCAAACTCTTCATTGAGATGCCTCCCCTGCAATAATATTTATGATTCTTGCTAAACCGCTAGCTCTATAGAAGATCACTGAATCATGAATAAAAGACGATCTTGCCCGCGAATCCAATCCGGTTGTCTGCCTCTGCCGCTCCATGTCCGGCCAGTTGCAGGATCGCGATACTTCGGTGTACCCGATTTTTTCCGTGGTATACGCAAAGGCTTTTCATAAGGGAAAATATCTGACTTTTTAAGGCCAAATTTCTGTATCAATAACCGGCTATGAAGAACCGCCTGAGCCATCTCTGTTTGCCGCACTTCAGCTATTTGCTGCTCAAGCTCTGCATGCTGCTGCAACAGTTCCACATAAGTGGCTTCATCCGTTGTCATTACCTTCCTCCTCTGTGAATATTTTTAGTGCGACTGCTGTCATGCATCTGCGATCGATTAACTTCTCAGTAATTACCGATCAGACTCAAGATGAAATTTACGAAATTGCGATGGAGAGACGCCGGCCATCTCTCGAAATGCGCGTGTAAAGTGCGCCGCATCCGTATATCCTAGAGATAAAGCTATCTCCGAAATTTTTGTTTCTGGGATTAGCAACAACTTGGTGGCTTGTTCGAATTTGACAGTATTCAGAATCTGCCTGTAGCTCCAACCGGATTCAGAGAGTGTTCTCTGCAGGCTGCGTATGCTGGTATTTGCCATTTCAGCAATATCCGCAACGGTAGGAACCTTGCCTCCAAGATAAGAGGGGAGCATTATCTTGAGGCTGCTTACCAAATCACTAGAAATAGATATTTCTTCAGATGCCTTTTGATCCGTGTCATTCCACCGATTGATTGGAGGAAGATGAAGATATTTTTCCGGTATGTCTATCCAAGAGTAAGACTGTCCAGAATGGAAACGACTTCTATTCCAATGCTCTTGCGCCTCAAAAGTTGGATGGTATTGAGACTCAAATGCAATATTTTCCGGTATCCAATCGTGACCAATGAATTCTCGTACTACATGAATTAGAAGAACATTTTGAAGCCATTGAGAATGCTCGAGATGCGGAAAACCTTTGATTCCGTTCAGTTGGCTGCAGAGCCTTAATGAATTTCCATAAGGAACGAGGAAGACGCGCAGATTGGTATCTTCAAGATGTGCGTTAGCACAAAGGTTCTTTAAAGCAGAGAATAAAGATGAGGAATTCCTTACCATTTTGCGGTTTCTTTCGCTCAGGTAATTGAAGTTTGCTTGACGAGAAACCAAATAACCAAAATCTGAAATTCCTTGAGAATAACTGGTTTTTTCAGCAAACTGAAGACAGTTTCTTATAGGAAGATAGTCGGTTGTACATCTTTCAATGCTAGGAGGCAGCTTGTATTTCTCTAGCAAAGACTCAACGGGAGCACCAAGTGTGTCAAGGATCTGAACAAAAGGTAGCAAGAACTGTCCACGAGTCAATGGAATTTTCGACATGAAGACTACTGATGCATTTTTTGAAACAGATCTTGTTTCATTTGACTACATCCTGAGACAGGCTCAAGAGAGTGATTTCCGCATTCTTGCCATATTGCGCCAATTTTTGATGACAAAAACGGAAAAATCATTCTGGATACAAGAGTCATGAAAGCCTCGCGCCAGTGGCATTGCCAAAAAACAGCAATGCTGCTCGTCATCAAAGGCTAGGGTTATTAACGATGCACCGCCATCTGAGATTTAGAGACGTTGCCAGCTGGATTGGCAGATGGAGGACTGATAACGAACGGCCTTCAGGTGAAGCCAGGCAGCTCCATGCGGTTGAGCAGCCGCAGCAGCTTGTAGGTGGCATACGGGATGTCGTGCTTGCCAGCTTCCCAGTTATGTACAGTCCGAGACGACACATGAAGAAACTGCGCACAGGCGTGCAGATCCATGCCCAGGCTCCGGTACATGGCACGGAAGCTGCGGGCAAGCTGGAGGCGGGTATCGCGGTCATGACGCCGGATGCCGAGCTTCTGTTTAGATAGATACGATGTATATTATGTTAAATCTTAAAGTGAGAGCACTTTGTCAAGGACTGCCAAAGCATCCAGCCGCATACCCTGCGGCTTTCTAATGATGTTCAGAGCACCTTACCCGCTTATCTGCCCCACTCCAGCACCATTGCAGGCTCTTACACGGCATTTCGAGGCGAATCAGCGCTGATGTATGCCGCCAAGCCCGCCGCCAGTGCTGCGAAGGTCACCGCGCAGCGCGCGCTGGACCGCAGGTCTTCGTGCATGGCGATCCAAGTGTCCATCGTCAGCGAAAACTGGCTGCGCAGCACCCGCACTAGTTGCTTGTCCCAGGCGGCCAGTGCCGACTGGCAGATGCCAATGCCGATGCCTGCGCGGATTGCCGCCAACTGCGCCAGGTCGCTGTCGGCCCGGAATGCGAAGCGATCCCGCGAGAAGGCAGGAATCTTCTCTCGAAGGCTGCGGATGTAGGCATTCTCGTGGTCAAAGCCGATGACCACGTGGCGGGACAAGGCTTCCATCGACTTGGGCATGCCGCGGGCAGCCAGGTAGCGCTGGTGGGCGTGCAGGCCCAGCTCGATACCGCCGATGCGCTGGACCACCAGCGCCTCCTGCACCGGCTGGAACATGCGTACCGCGATGTCCGCCTCGCGGTGCAGCAGATCGTCGGCCCGGTTGGACAGCACCAGCTCGATGACCAGTTCCGGATGTTCGCCATGCAACGCCGCGAGGATGGGCGGCAGGACCTCGACGCCGATGACCTCGCTGGCCGTCAGCCGCACCGTGCCGCGAACGCCTGACCCATGGCTGCTGGCCGCCCGGCGCAAGGCCGCGGCCATGGCAGCGATGCCGGCCGCATAGGGCTTCAGCTCCTCGGCGGCGTCCGTAGGCGCGAAGCCGTCGAAGGAGCGGGTGAAGAGCTTGAGCCCCAGCGCCGCCTCCAGGCTGTCGATGTGCCGGCCCACGGTCGGCTGCGTCAGGCCCAACGCCCGGCCCGCGGCTGACAGCGAGCCAGTCTCCAGCACATGCAGAAAGCTCCGGTACCACTCCCAGTTCGGTTCGTTGTTGGCCATGGTATGCAAATTTCTATAGCTGCTAGCAAATTCTAGGCAATTTTCTTTTTGCCTGCTCCTGCGCACACTGCAGCCATTCGCAGCCCAACCACCCCATGTCCAGGAGTCTTTGATGAACCAAGCCGCCGCCATCGCCCCGCCCTCGTCCCGTCCCGGCTACGGGGCGCCGGCCCAGGCCCCGCTTCTGGGCGCTGCGGTCGCGGCGCTCACCGCCCTGGCGCTGGAGGCATGGCTGCATGTGCCGGTCCGGCCGCTGTTGGACGGCTATCTGCAAGCAGTCCTCGGAGGGGTGGTCTCACTGCCCCGCTGAACCTCTCCCTCAGAAAGGAAAAATCACCATGTCCAAAGTCGCATTGTTCGGCGCCGCCGGCGTCATCGGTCAAAGCATCGCCGCCGCTCTCGGTGCCAAGGGCCGTCCCTACCGCGTCGTGGGCCGCAGTGAAGCAAGCCTGCGTAAGGCTTTCGCTACCGATCCGCTGGCCGAGATCGTCACCTGGAATCCGGAATCACCCGCTTCGGTGCGCGCCGCCGCCGAGGGCGTGGAGACGCTGGTCTACATGGTGGGCGTGAACTACTGGCAGTTCGAGCTGCATCCCGAGTTGATGCGCAAGACGCTGGAGGGCGCGGTAGCCGCCGGGGTCAAGCACCTGATCCTGATCGGCACGGTGTATCCCTACGGCCGGGCCCAGTCGAACCCGGTGCGCGAAGAGCATCCCCGCGAGCCGCACACTTTCAAGGGCCGCATGCGCAAGGCGCAGGAGGACTTGCTGATGCAGGCCCACGCCGACGGCCGCATCCGCGCCACGGTGCTGCGCCTGCCGGACTTCTACGGTCCCGGCGTGGAGGCCAGCCTGCTGCACCGCGCCGCACTGGCGGCGGTGAACGGCGGCACGGCCGACATGCTGGGCCCGCTCGATCGGCCCCATGAGTTCGTCTTTGTGCCGGACGTGGGGCCGGTAGTGGCACGGCTGATCGATACGCCTGCCGCGTTCGGCAGGATCTGGCATCTTGCCGGCGCCGGCGCCACAACCCAGCGCGAACTGGTCGCGGAGATGGAGCGCCTGACCGGCCACAAGCTCCAACTGCGCGTCGCGGGCAAGACGATGCTGCGCCTGATCGGCCTGTTCAATCCCTTCATGCGCGAGATGGTCGAGATGAACTACCTGATGACCGAGCCGCTCATCATGGACGACTCGGCATTGCAGCAGCTGATCGGGCCGATCCGCAAGACGCCGTATGCGGAGGGCGTGCGCCAGATGCTGGCGGCCATTCCCAGGGCACGCACGCTTTGCGCCACAGCGGTTTGATGGGGCTGACAGGAATCACACCGCTCCTGGCGCAGCGAAAGCCTTTGCCGCAGTTGATGTCGGCATCGACCTGTACTGCATGTTCGGAAGCTCGCCACTATCTCCTGGAATGGCAGTCTGGTTCACATTGAACAACGAAACGGCGGCCATTAGCTGCTTGGCCTGGTCCCGCAGGCTACTCGATGCGCCGGCCATTTCCTCCACCAGAGAAGCGTTCTGCTGGGTCGCAATATCCAGCTCTGAAACCGAGGCCGTCACTTCACCAATCCCTTGCGTCTGTGCTCGCGAAGCCCCACTGATTTCGGCGATCAAGCCTGCTACGCTTTTGACCTCGTGCACCAGCTGTTCCATGGTTACGCCAGCGTCCTGAACATGAATCACACCTTGGGAGACCTTGGACATGCTGGCATCAATCAACTGCTTGATCTCCTTTGCAGCTTCTGCGCTGCGTTGCGCAAGCACGCGCACTTCCGAGGCGACCACGCTGAACCCGCGCCCTTGTTCGCCCGCGCGTGCAGCCTCCACTGCAGCATTCAGAGCCAAGAGGTTTGTCTGGAAAGCAATCCCGTCAATCACTCCAATGATGTTCTCGATGCGGCGCGAACTCGCAGCAATGTCCTCCATGGTCTGCACTACTTCGCGTACCACCTGGCCTCCATGTTCTGCGGACTGGCTCGCGGTAGACGCAAGAGCGGTGGCCTGGTGAGCATTTTCGGCGTTCTGCACTACAGTGCCGTGCAATTGCTCCATGGTCGACGAACTGTGCTGTAGCCGGGTAGCCTGCTGCTCAGTGCGCTGTGCAAGATCAGTATTACTTGAATCAATTTGAGCCGAGCTTGCTGCAATAGTTTCTGCCGAGGAGCGCACTCTGCGCACGATCCGCGCCAGTGCCACCTGCATGTCCGCCAAAGAAGCCAATACACTGCTTTGGTGTACCTTCTCATCGAGCACTATTTCGCTCAGTTCGCCTGCCGCAACGCGCCTGGCCACCGCGCGCAGTTCCGAAGGATCGGCGCCCAACGCACGCATCAGGCCGTGGGTGATGCGCCAGGCAAGGACAGCAGCAATCGCGAGGGCCAGGCCGCACGCGGACAGCAAAAATGTCTTTTCGGCCGCATACATCCGCGCCGCAGCGTCCACATTCGACTCGCCCAAGCCACGGATATATGCCACATAGGCGCTGGTCTTGCGCATCAATTCGGCCAGCAAAGGCCTGCATTCATAAGTCAGCTTGTGAATGGCAGCTTCGCGCTGACCTTGCAAGGTCAACTCGACGATAGCCTGGGCCACCACGCCATAGCGGGCTTCGATCTGCTCCAGGGACTCAAACAGCTTGCGCTCCTCAGCGGAAACATCCGGGGCTTGCAGCAGCGCACGTAGCTGGCCCAAGCGCTCCTGCATACGTTCGTGTGCTTGCGCTACGGCATTTTTCTCCACAGCAATGTCGGTATCTTCAGACACCAGCAGCAGATTGCGGGCGGCAACCGCGCGAGCATCGGCCGCGGCCTGTACTTCGCGCGCTAAGCCAGCGCGCCGAAAATCATTGGAGACAAAGTGCTCGAAACTCTCCTGGGTGGATGCGATGGTGCGCACGGCCATGCCAGATAGTCCGAAAAGAATCAGCATAAGAAACCCGAAAGACAATAGCAGCTTGTTTTTTATTGACATTTGGAAATATGGTCTGCGAGGAAGAAGGCAATTCATCCGGTCGGTTGAAAAAATTGACAAGCCATCGACGCGCCGGCTGGCGCTTTGCGTCAGGCATCTGCATTGCGCCGCGCATCTGAAATTGCGCAAGCTGTGGAAGCACAAGATGGCGCGATAGCCTGCCGAGCCATCAAGGGACAACGGGCACGGAGTGCAGACAGGTTGTCAAAATTTGTAACAATCAAATGTACTGGGCAAATCATTTTTTGTCCTAGACAATTTTCGCTATCCCCTGAATTGCCTATGCCTATTCAAGCTACCTTTGACTGCAGCCAGACGCCGCGAGATGGCTCCCCAATGCTGCGGATTGCTGCAGTCGAGCGGGAGACGGGTATCGCAAAGGACACGCTGCGAATCTGGGAAAGACGCTATGGCTTTCCACGGCCCTCCCGTGATTCCACAGGGGACCGGGTGTACGACTCCAGCCAGGTCTTGCAGTTGAAGCAGATCCGGCGCCTGCTCGATGCCGGCATGCGCCCTGGCAAGGTCGTGGGCCTCAGTGCCACCGACCTGGAGCAATTGCTCGCTGAAAGCGGTTACACCGTTGCACCGAGTCTGTCCAAGACAAAAAATGGTTTTGTGCAGACGGATTCCACGGTTTCTGCCCTTCTGGACCTGATTGGCGAGCATTCGGCTCAGGCACTTCGCCATGCGCTGGCCCATGCGCAGATGCGGATGGGGGTCGCACCGTTTGTCACCGAGCTGGTCGCCCCGTTGAGCGAAGCGGTCGGCGAAGCCTGGGCGCAAGGGCGTTTCAAGGTCTTCGAAGAGCACTTCTACACCGAGGTGGTCAGCTCTTTGCTTCGAGAGACGATCACTTCGCTCACTCCTCTATCGAATGCGCAGTACCCCAAAGTGCTTCTGACCACATTGCCGCAAGAGCAGCACGGTCTTGGTCTGCTCATGGTCGAGGCCTTGCTGACGCTTGAAGGTTGTGAGTGTGTGTCGCTGGGTACGCAGACGCCTTTGGAAGAGTTGACAGATGCAGCACTCGCTCATCGTGCAGACGTCATCGCGCTGAGTTTCAGTAACGTGAACTCGGCACGCTTTGTGCAAGACAATCTGCGAGCTTTGCGCCATCAGCTGCCGCAGTCGATCCAGCTATGGGTGGGTGGCGCCTGCCCCGTGCTCTACCAGCATCGCATTGACGGAGTCATTCCAGTGGGCCAGTTGACGCGGATTCCAGAAGCCGTGACGTTGTGGCGCCACCGTGGCTGAGATCGCACAGGAAACGTTATGGTTCTATTTCCCCTGTGAATCGCATTCTGGCTCATCTTTGCACCGCGGCTGTTTGCGCCTGAATCCGCCCGAAACACAAGACCCTGGCGCACCACACCCTAGACATTCCAAACCGTACAATTGCGCCCGCGTCGCTTTGCTGCGTAGAGCAAATCGTCCGCGCGCTTGAGCGCGCTGGCGAAAGGTTCCTCTGCTTCGACCACGGTCACGCCCATGCTGGCCGTGAAACATGCATCGGGAGCGTGCGGGGCCCAGCGCAGAGATACGAAATTTGCACGGATCTCCTCGGCGACGGCAATAGCGCTTTCCAGGTCTGCGCCGGGCAACAGCAACAGAAATTCTTCTCCCCCCATCCTGGCAGCGCATGCTTGCGGGTCTGCTTCCTGCCGCAGAAGAGAGCCAAATCGCGCCAGTACCATGTCGCCAAACGCGTGGCCGAAGATATCGTTAATGCGTTTGAAATTGTCGATGTCGGCCATGATCACTCCCGTCGGCGTCGCAGCCTCTGGAAAGGCAGGCCTGAAAACAGAGTCGAGTCGACTATCAAGACCCTGCCGGTTCAGCAGGCCCGTCAATGCATCGGTATGTGCCTGGTGACGATATTTCTCTATGGCGTCGTAACTCGTGGCTATGAAGACTGCAAAGGTCAGGACAATGCTTCCGAGCAGTCCCGTGTATTGGATCAAAGTCCCCCAGACGGAAAGTCTCCATTCTCCCAATGCCAGATCAGGTGTCGGAGCAGCGATATACAAGATGCATTGACCAGTCAGCACTAACGCGATGAAGAGAAATGCAACGGTAAGCACCTTGTCGGACGCAGTTGCAATCCGTCTTGAGAAGGAGAGCGTGGCTCGCCAGATCACCAATGCGCAAAAGGCCTGGACGAAGAACGATTCCAGTTTGGCACTGGCAAACAGGACCACCGAGACGATTACCATCGCTGTTGAAGCCAGCAGAACCGCAATATCAACGTAGAGAGAGGTCTGCCTGCAGCGACGGCTCTGCAGCGCGCGGCATGCCAACATGACGCCGCACAGAATGAAGGCATCCTCGACGGCCTGTTTGTAGGGGGAAAATTCGCTGGCCTGCACCAGCATGATGGCGTACCCAATGCTCAGGCAGCCAAGCGCGGCTCCCCACTGGAGGGTTCTGAAACCAACAAAGTGTGCGGCACAGAGTCCAATAGCGCACAAGAGGATTGCTGCGGGCACAGACCATTCAAGCAGGGTTGCGGGCATAAACAGGCTGGTACATGGGAACAAGCGACGGTGGCACAGCAACCATTTGCCGCTTCAAAGAAGCTGGAGCGTACGTGCAGCCTTGTCTGGAATCCGGTGCTGGCCGATGCGACATGCCGCATGCGGCAGAATGTTACAACGTGTTTCACGCCTGTCGTTAAGGCTCAAGGTCAAGGATTGTCAAGCGTTGAGCGACAAATACGTCAAGCCGCGTGCAAGATGCATGCGAGGCAGGCCAGCAATCATCCCTGTCCACACCGCGGCAGTTGAAACCGTGGGTTGGCCTTTCCGGGCAAACCTCTTCAGTCGAAGAGGTCTGAATCATCTCCCGGACAAAGGCCAAGAGCAATGGCGGCTCAGCGAAGCACAAACCGGAACACCGCCCCTGCGCCGGGCTGAGACATCAGCTGGATCGTGCTTTTGTGCAGCAGCAGGATGCGATGCACAATCATGAGCCCAAAGCCCCCCGAGCGTGCATCCTGCCCTACGGTCCCCGTAAATACAGGGCGCTCGAACAGATACGCCTGCAATGCAGAAGAGACGCCTGGACCGGTGTCCCTCACCATGACCTCGGTACCGCCCTGTCCATGGGGCTGCAACTGCACAGTGATCGCTCCGCCCTCGGCGGTAGCCCGTATCGCGTTGTCGATCAGATTGACCAGCACGCGCTCGATCATGGCCAGATCGGCCGTGACTGGAGGCAGCCCCGGAGCAATGTCTGCCATCAGACGCTGTTTCTTGGTCTCCACCGCAAGCTCGAACTTCTGGAACACGTCCTGCAACAGGTCGGCAAGAAAAAACTGCTCCATTTCCGGCTTGACCACACCGTACTCCAGCCGGGCAAGCTCGAACATTTCCTGGGCCAGACGACCGACCTTGCGGCTTTGCTCCAGTGCGATGTCGAGATAACGGCACTGCTCCTGCGGCTCCAGCACTTCGGACTTCATGCGCAAAGTCTCCAGATAGCCATGCAGCGAAGTCAGCGGCGTGCGCAGATCATGTGACAGGTTGGCAAAGAGTTCGCGCCGCTGCTGGTCCTGGTTGCGAAGTGCCTGCCACTGCTCCTGGGTGCGTTGCGCAAGCCGCTCGAAACTCTGGCTCAGCAGTTCAATCTCGCTGCCTCCTCGCGCGGCCTGCCGCAGCAGCGGCCGCGCCTGCGGCAGCCAGGACATGCCGTGGGTTTCCAGGCCGCGCACGGCTTGCGTCAGCGTGCGCAATGGACGGGTGATGAGGCGAAACGCCGCCAGTCCCGCCACCATGCCGAGCAGCGCGACCAGAGCCATGGATCTCAGCATGGTGTTCGCCGCACTGCCCGTGTTCACGTGAGAGGCCAGGGATTCACGATTCTCACCTTGAAGAATCACGTAAACATAGCCCGCGTCGCGGCCTGCGGCTTGCAGCGGCGCGACGCTGAAGACCTTCTTGCCATCGGGACTGCGTGGATCGTCCCCGAAGACAGGCAGTGCGCCGCCGCTCAGCAACTGGCGTACCGGCGCCAGGTTCACTTGCGAGCGCTTGACCGCTCCCTCCGGCGCTGAATAGGACTGGATGCGTCCGCGCTCATCCAGCAGGTAGACCTCGACACTTGGATTCACGGCCATGAGCTTGTCGAACAGCCCATGCACGGCCGAAGGGTTCAGGCCCTGCGGCTCCATCAGCTCCGGGTAGCGGGCAATCTGCGGAGCTAGGTCTTGCGAGAGCCGCTGGATGACCTCCTGCTCGTGCTTTTCGCTGCCGCGCAGCTGCAGCGCCACCGAAGCCGCGCAGCAGGCCAGCAGCAGCACCACGAATACGGCCGACAGCCGCTGCGAAAGCGAGAGTCGCTGCAACATCACAGTGCCTCCTCCGCAAGTTTGTAGCCTCGGCCCCATACGGTAAGAATGCGCTTGGGGTCGGCCGGGTTTCTCTCGATCTTGGTGCGCAGCCGGTTGATATGCGTATTCACCGTGTGCTCATAGCCGTCGTGCCGATAGCCCCAGACCTGATTGAGCAGATCCAGCCGCGAAAACACCTTGCCGGGCTGGCGGGCAAAGAAATACAGCAGATCGAACTCGCGTGGCGTCAGTTCAATGGGCTGGCCATCCACCCGGGCTTCGCGCGCAATCGGATCGATGCTGAGTCCGCCCAGCGAGAGCACGCCGGCCTCCAGCCTGGCATTGCGGGCCAGCGCCTCGCTGCGCCGCAAAAGCGCGCGCACCCGCGCCACCAGCTCCATCACGGAAAAAGGCTTGGCCAGGTAGTCGTCGGCCCCCAGTTCCAGCCCCAGAATGCGATGCACCTCGCTGGAGCGGGCACTGGTGATGATGATGGGGACATAAAAAGTCATGGCGCGTGCACGCCTGCAAATCTCCAAGCCATCCACTCCTGGCAGCATCAGGTCCAGCACCAGCGCATGCCAGCCGCCGCGCTCCACCGCAGCCAGGCCCAGCCGCCCGTCGGCAACATGCTCGACGTCATAGCCCTCGTCGCTAAGGTGCATGCGCAACAGCTCGGCAATGTTGTCATCGTCCTCGACGATCAGGATGCGTTTCGGGGTGTCCATCGGAACATTCTCCCGCAGCGATGCAGGCCGAGGTATCACGTTTTTTTGAACTTTCGGTGAGGACTTGGGGACCAGGCGCGCCGAACAATGCGCCCATGCCATCCCTCGACCATCCACCCTCGAAACGTAGCGCCCCGCCGCAACCGCTGTGGCTGCGCATCACCCACTGGCTCAATGCCGTGGCCACTATGGTCATGGTGATGAGCGGCTGGCGCATCTACAACGCCTCGCCGATTTTCGACTTCGCCTTTCCCGGCAGCATCACGCTGGGCGGCTGGCTGGGCGGAGCGCTGCAATGGCACTTCGCCGGCATGTGGCTGCTGGTGCTTAACGGGCTGGCCTACCTGGCGCTCAACCTGGTCACCGGCAGGTTTGCGCGCCGCATGCTTCCCGTCACGGCACGCGGTGTGCTGCGCGACGCCTGGCTCGCGCTGACGGCCCGCCTGTCGCATGCGGACATGCGCCATTACAACCAGGTGCAGCGTGCTGCCTATCTGTTTGCCGTGGCGGACCTGATGCTGCTGGTGGCAAGCGGCCTGGTGATCTGGAAATCGGTGCAGTTCCCGCTGCTGCGCGAGCTTCTGGGCGGCTACGACATGGCCCGGCACATCCATTTCTATTGCATGGCGGCCATAGTCTGCTTTGTTGCGATACACCTTCTCATGGTCGTACTCGTGCCGCGCTCGCTGCTCGTCATGCTGCTGGGGCGCACCACCCTGCGCTCAACCGCCAAGGAGACCACGTCATGAGTACCTCCATCTGGCAGCGGGAGAACGCCGAGGCCGTGGTTGCCGAGGCCCGCAGCCTGCTCGCCAAGCAACTGCCGCTGACCTCGCGCCGGCGGTTTCTGGCACGCGGCCTTACGCTGGGCGGCCTGGGGCTGCTGAGCGGCTGCCGCATCGACGACAGCGCGACTGCCGAAGCGGCGCTGATGAGGATCTCCCGCTTCAACGATCAGGTACAGGGCTGGCTGTTCAGCTCCTCACGCCTGGCACCCACCTACCCCGACACCATGATCACCCGGCCATTTCCATTCAACGCCTTCTACGGCGAAGACAAGGTGCCGCACGTCGATGCGACAAGCTTTCTTCTGGAAGTCACGGGTCTCGTGTCCGACAAGCGCCGCTGGAGGCTGCAAGAGCTGCGCGCACTGCCGCAGTACACGCAAGTCACGCGCCACATCTGCGTGGAAGGCTGGAGCGCCATCGGCAAATGGGGCGGACCACGCCTTGGCGACTTTCTGCGCGCCGTGGGTGCGGACCTGAGTGCACGCTACGTGGGCTTCCAATGCGCGGACGACTACTACACCAGCATCGACATGGCGACGGCCCTGCACTCCCAGACGCTGCTGGCACTCGACTGGGATGGACGGCCGCTACCGCCAAAGTACGGCTTCCCGATGAAGCTGCGCATGCCCACCAAGCTGGGCTACAAGAACCCCAAGCATATACATGCCGTCTTCGTGAGCAACACCTTCAACCGCGGCTACTGGGAGGACCAGGGCTACAACTGGTTCGGCGGCAGCTGACGAAATGCTTGACCCGGCTTCCCCGGTTCCCCCGCGGCGCATGCCGCCTTTTTCCACCGCAACCTAGAAAGCACCATCATGAAAAACGTATTCACCACCACCGCGCTCTCCATGTGTCTGGCTCTGGGCGCCACCTCGGTCTTCGCGGCCGACGCCATGACCAAGGACGCCATGGGCAAGGACCCAATGGGCATGGAAAAGTCCTCCATGGACAAGAATGCCAAGCACAAGGACGCCATGAGCATGGACAAAGGAATGAGCAAGAGCACCACAAGCAAGGAGAGTCAATCGTCCATGGACAAAATGACCAAGGATGGAATGGCTAAAGACTCCATGTCGAAGGATGGCATGGGCAAGTAAGAAGCAAGGGCGTGGCAAGGCTCTTGTCTGTACGATCCATGCGCACGCTCTTGGCCCTTTCTCCAGGACGCATTGAAGTGCGAAACGCCGGCGCACTGAAGGCCCAGTTGCCCGCCCTCCGCGCTGCTCACGGTCTGAGCCCGATGCTCGACGAGCATGCCGGCCTTCTCGGCTGCAAGCAGTGCGCTTTCGGTTCTCCTCTGGGGCCACAAAGCCGACGGCACGGCCTATGGGTGTCGATCCGCAGGGCTTGGTACAACCCGCTGCGGCAGCCGTAGCGGTAGACAACCGAGGCCGGATCCAAGCCGCCTTCGGCCGCGATGGACTTGCCGGTGGTGTAGGCAAAACGGGCGGCAGCGCTTGCGACCCACCCCGGATCAGCTCTCCTGCACCAGCGCTGCGGCAAAGTGCCGGGCGGGTGCAGACAGATCGGCAAAGCGGATCGCATACAGATTGAGACTGCGCTCGGCCCAGGTATCGGTCAGCGGCACCGCATGCAGGGCTCGCGCCTCCCCCAGCCTCTGGTAGGCACCTTCGGGCATGACGCCCACGCCCAGCCCGCATTCGATCATGCGGCACATGGCACTCAGGCTGTCGACCTCGATGCGCTGGCGCAGCATGCGCCGGCCGGCACGGGCCTCCCTGTCGAGCATTTCCTGAACAAGGCTGCTGTCGCGCAGCCCGACCTGGGCATAGTCCAGCGCTTCTTCATAGGCAAGGTTCCGATGGCTCGCCAAAGCGTGGTCGCGGGGCATGATCAGCACCATGCGCTCGCGCCGGTAAGGCATGGACTCCAGCCCTTCGACCTCATCACTGGGACTGCAGACGCCCAGATCAGCCATGTGGTCGCGCACGGCGCGTGCAACAGACCGGCTGGTTGCCTGGCGCAAATCGATTCGGATATCGGGATGGCGCTTCACGAAGACTGCAATATCCTCGGGAAGGAACTGCTCCACGGCGGACGCATTGGCGCTCAGGCGGACCAGTCCGCGTATGCCGCGCGCATATTCGCCAAGGTCATCGCGCAAATGTTCGACACCCAGCAAAATCGTGCGCGCATGCTCGAGCAGCAGCTCTCCTGCAGGAGTGGGTCGTACCCCGCGAGCATGGCGCAGCAGCAAAGGTGTGCGGGCCAGGGACTCCAGCTCTGCAACACGCTTGCTCACCGCAGAAGCCACCATGCCGCCGCGCTCCCCCGCACGTGCAATGCTCCCGCACTCGCAGATCAATACGAACAGATCCAGGGAGGAAAGATCGATCTGGCGCAAAAAGCTGCGCGATGAGGCGAATTCGGACATGGGCAACGGAAGCCGGAAGCTCACGCGACGGGGAGCAGTTCCAGGCAGGAGACGCTGGATGAAATATCAAGTGGGCGGCATACCTACATGCCGCTTGAGCCATCACGTTTTGGAACGGCTCGAGGAATTTTAGACACTTCTTGCCGAAGGCGTGCATTCTTAACATGCCCGTTTTGACACGGACATGCCCATGCTTCTTTCCGATTCCGACGCGCCGCGCGTAGCCCAGGCCCTGGTGGACCTTGGTGCCGTACGCATCGCCTCGCACCAACCGTTCATCTATACCTCGGGCTGGGCCAGCCCGGTTTACGTGGATGCGCAAGTCCTGATATCGGATGTTGCGCTGCGCCGCGAAATCATGGACATCGCGGCCCGCCTGGTGCGGCCGGTGATTGCCAATCGCGGCATCAATGCCATCGTAGGCACCGAAAGCTCGGGTATCGCATTTGCCGCATGGCTGGCCGAGCGGCTGGAGCTGCCCATGCTCTATCTGCGCAAACGCCCCGTCGGATGGGATATCACGGCCCAGCTCGAAGGCCGTCTGCCGGCCGATGCCAAAGTACTGCTGGTGGACGATGTGACGACCGATGGTCGTTCCAAGGCCGGTACCGTTGCCGCCCTGCGCCGGGCAGGCCCGGTGGTCGAAGATGTGCTGGTGCTGCTCGACTATGCCCTCTATGCCCCGCAGGCAGGCACAGAGGCAGGCCAGACCCTGTCCTTGCATGCCCTGGCCACATGGAACCACCTGCACGCCGCCCTGCTGGCCAGCGGGCAGCTCGGCGCAGAACAGAAGGCCACGCTCGCGGACTTCTCGGCGTCACCCGTGGCCTGGTCCATCCGCCATGGAGGTACCGGAGCATGATGGCCTGCAATACCTTGGTGGATATCTCTGCGCTGGCGCAGTCCCTGCTGGCCGAGGTCCACGAAGCGACCCGTGACGGCCTGGGCGTCACGCGTGAAAGCTATGGCGCAGGCGAGACTGCCGCGCTGCGCCTTCTGGAGGAGCGGGCCGAAGAACTGGGTCTGCGCCATGAATGGGATCGGGCCGGCAATCTGTGGCTGAGCCTGCCGGAGGAAACGCGGAATGCCCCTTTCCTGGTGATCGGTTCGCATGCGGATTCGGTTCCGCAAGGCGGCAACTTCGACGGACTGGCGGGCATTGTGGCCGGCATGCTGATGCTGCTTGCGCTGCGCGGCCGCCATGAAGATGCTCCGCCGCTGCGTGTGCTGGCCCTGCGCGGCGAGGAAAGCGCCTGGTACGGCAAGGCCTACCTCGGCTCGCTGTCCCTGCTGGGCAAACTTCCTCCCGCAACCCTGAAGCGGCCTCACCGCGATGGGGTCGGCCTGCTCAGCGAAGCCATGTCGCGCTGCGGCGCCGATATCGAGGCCATCCAACGGGCGCAGCCGCTGATCGATCTCACCGATATCGCGGCCTATCTGGAATTGCATATCGAGCAGGGCCCGATCATGGTCAATCGCGGCTGGCCCGTGGCACTGGTCACCGGAATTCGCGGCAATGTCCGCCACAACCTGATCCGCTGTATCGGCGAAACCGGGCACTCCGGCGCCGTGCCGCGCTGGCTGCGCAAGGACGCCCTGCTCGCGGTTGCCGAGCTGCTTTCGCGCATGGACGAACACTGGCGCGTGCTGCTGCAGATGGGCATGGACATGGTGATGACCACGGGCATCTGCTCGACCTCTGCGCAGTCACATGCTGTATCCGTCATTCCCGGGGAAGTGGCCTTCAGCTTCGAGGTGCGCAGCCAGGATACGCAGACACTGGAGAGGTTCTACACCCTCATGCGCGAAGAGTGCCAGGCCATAGAGCGTGCCCGTGGTGTGCGCTTTGAATTCGATGAGCGCCTGTTCACGGAGCCGGCCACCATGGATGCGGCCTGGCTGCGCCGCCTCGAGGCAGCTGCGCCGCCAGGGATGAAGCTGGAGCGCATGGCCAGCGGCGCTGGCCACGATGCGGCCGTGTTTGCCAATGCCGGCGTACCGTCGGCCATGGTATTCATCCGCAACGAAAACGGTTCGCACAACCCCCATGAAGCCATGGAGATGGAGGATTTCCTGCTGGGGGTTGAGCTGCTAACTCGCGCCGTGCTGTCCCCGCTCTCGCACTAACGCACGCTCTTGGAGGCAACTCCATGCAAAACACAATCCGTGCTCGCATGGAGCGCCCCATGCGTCGCGGTCCTGCCCGAGCCGATCGCAGCCAGGATCGAGAAGCCAGCCAAGACCAGTGGCTGCCTGGAGCGGCCGCAGTGCCTGTGGATGGGCATCCGGACGTGGTTCCCTTCCCGAGTACCGCTATCGGCACTTGCGGCACAATAAGTGCATGAGATTCCTTCACACGATGCTGCGCGTTGGCAACCTCCAGCGCTCTATTGACTTCTACACCAAGGTTCTGGGCATGCAGCTGCTGCGTACCTCCGAGAACCCCGAGTACAAATACTCCCTGGCGTTCCTGGGGTTCGATGGGGGCAATCCCGGCCAGGCCGAGATCGAGCTCACCTACAACTGGGGCACCGACAGCTACGAGCTTGGCACGGCCTACGGCCATATCGCGCTGGGTGTTCCCGACGCCTACGCGGCCTGCGAAAAAATCAAGGCAGCCGGCGGCAACGTGACCCGCGAGGCCGGTCCGGTCAAGGGCGGCTCCACGGTGATCGCCTTCGTGACGGATCCCGATGGCTACAAAATCGAGCTGATTCAGGAAAATTCGCGCAGCCATGGAAGCGATCCACTGCGCAATGCCTGAATAAGGCCTCAATGAAAACGCCCCGCTGCCAGTCGGCACCGGGGCGTTTTGCTTTTCCGGCCGGCCCTGCTCAGGGCCAGCCCCTGCGTTTCACTCGGCCAGAATCACTTCCACGCGGCGGGCCTCGGCATTGCTGCCGCTGGCTTGCGTCTGTTCGGGCTTGTTGAGCTCGATCCTGTCTTCGGCCACACCCAGCGCAATCAGGGCCGCCTGTACGGCCTGGGCGCGCTGCTTGGCCAGCTCGGCATTGGCTTCAGCGCTGCCGGTGGCATCGTGGTAGCCGGAGATCACGGCGCGCTTGCCTTCCTGCACGCCCTTGACCACATCGGCCAGCGCAGCATTTGCGCCTTCGGCCAATTCGGCCTTGCTGGAGGCGAAGTAGAACTTGACCACGCCGTTCTCGACCACCACGGTGGCCACGTCTTCCTCGACCACCACGGGTACGTTGGTGGCACTGCCGGCCGCTGCGTCGGCGGCTGCCTTGGGCGCATGCGGGATGCCGCGCTGGTAGACGACAACGCCCACCACGGTGGAAACGACCAGGGCGATCAGGGCAAACAGAAAGCCCAGGGCAAAACGTTGTTGGCTGTCGTCGTCGGAGCTATTGAAAGACATGGATGAAAAATCCTCCGTGGTTGTCGAAAGTGATGAAGCAGATGTCCTGCGGCAGCAACAGCAGGCGTCTCCCACGCCGGTCCGGCTGCAAAACAAGCGATTGTAGGGCCTGGGCCGTCCAAGGCGTGGAGCGGGGCGGGCCGCGAGGCCCGGGCCAGCCTGCGTATCGGGATGCAGATGTTGTTTTTTAGTGAACGGCCGCCCCGCCGTGTGCACCGGGAAGGTGAACGTGCGTTGAACAAGGCATATGCTTTGAACTGTCCTGTCCGCATGGCGGCTGATGCCGGGCCCGGGCAGTGCCTGATGGAGTTTCTATGTCTGCCCTGCCCTTGTCCTCTGCCGTTTATCGCGACGCCACACCCATGTTGCAGGAGGTGATGGCGCAATGGGGCGGGCAGGAGGACCTGTGGGTATTCGGCTACGCCTCCCTGATCTGGCGTCCCGATTTCGAATTCACGGAGCGGCGCCCGGCGCGCGTCTACGGCTGGCATCGGGCGCTCAAGATGTGGAGCACCATCAACCGCGGCACGCCGCAATGCCCGGGGCTGGTATTCGGCATTCTGTCGGGCGGCAGCTGCCAGGGCATGGTGTTCCGCATTCCGCGCGAGCAGGGCCCGTCCGTCATGCAGCAGCTGTGGCAGCGGGAAATGCCCAATGCGGTGTACGACCCGCGCTGGTTGCCCTGCCAGACGGCGCAGGGGCCCGTCAGGGCACTGGCCTTCACGCTGTCGCGCCAGAGCCCGCACCACACCGGCGAATTGGCGCCCGAAGAATACCGCCGCATCTTTGCCCAGGCGCGAGGCATCTACGGCACGACGCGGGACTATGCGCGCGCCACTTTCGAAGAGCTGATGCGCATGGGCATCAATGACCGTGCGCTGGAGCGCTTGCTGGGCTATGACGACCATTGCGGCACCATGGCGGCGGCCGCCGCCAATGCCCCGGCGATCGGTGTGCAGGCCGAAAGACCCCGGCCTCAGCGGCAGGCGTAGGATTTTTGCTACACAAATAATAGCTTTTAGCGCAATCTGCATTGGGCTTTTAAGGCTAAAAGACGCCAGAAACCTTATCTAACAAGCGCTGCCTGCTTGCATTTCCATAGCTGCAGGCCTTGGCACAAGATATTGCAAATCAATCGTGCAAGCCCGTTAAGCTTGGGATTCTTGATGGACGTGTAATACCAACCAGTTCATGAAAGGAACAAGCATGCGTTTGAACCCGTCGTTGACATCCTCCCGCGGCGCAAGCCCGCGCCCTCTTCTTGCCGGCCTGCTGCTGGGCTCCGTCCTGGCGCTTGCTGCCTGCTCGACCTCGGCCCCGAAACCGGCGGGCTCCGCCTCGGGCGACGGCATGGCGGCCGCGCCTGGTGCATCGGGCGGCAAGGGCGTGCAGGCGATTGCAAGGCTGGAGCCGACCAAGGGCAGTTCGGTCAACGGCGTGGTGCAGTTCTTCCCGCGCGGCGATGGCTCGGTCCAGGTCAAGGGCACGGTCCAGGGCCTGGCGCCCAACAGCGTGCATGGCTTCCATATCCATGAAAAAGGCGACTGCTCCAGCGGCGACGGCCTGAGCGCGGGCGGCCACTTCAATCCGGGCCAGCAGGCCCATGGCAAGTTCGATGGAGCCGTCCACCACGCGGGCGATCTGCCCAGCCTGACGGCCGACGCCCAGGGCACGGCCACGATCGACTTCACCAGCCGCAGCATTGCCCTGGACCGCGGCACCAGCGGCATTCTGGGCCGCGGCCTGATCGTACACAACGACCCCGACGACTACACCACCCAGCCCACGGGCAATTCCGGCGCGCGCGTGGCCTGCGCGGTGATCGAGCGCGGCGCCTGAGATCCGGCTCTTTCCCTGAGAAAGCGTGCTCCGGGGCACGCTTTTTTCATTCCCTCCCCGGTATCTGCTGCCGTGCCCAGAGAGCGCGCGCCTGTTCCATGGCTTCGACCGTGTCGACATCGAGCACGCAACCTTCGTCGAACGTCGGCAGCGCTGTGCACAAGCCGGCAGCCATGGCCTCGCGGACCACACTGGCGGCGCCCTGGTCGCCGGTCAGCCGCATCAGGGCGGGCCCGGCTGCGGCGGAAAAAGCAACCGGATGGCCTTTTCGGCCCTGGAACCGGGGCTGGATCACGGTGAGCGCCTCGGGATGCTGCGCCGAGGCCTCCACCAGCGCCTGGGCAACGATGCGCAGGGTGGCGGGCTGAACCAGAGGCAGATCGGCCGGAAGAATGAGCCAGCCCGCGGAGCCGGCCGTGGCCCGCACGGCCGCGGCAATGCTGTCGCCCATGCCGGGATGCGGCCCCCGCTCCAGATGCCAGGGCAAGCCGCTGGCCTGCACGCCGGCCAGTATGTTTTCAAGTACCGTGGGGCTGCCCGGGCCGCCCAGCGGGGCGTCGAGCTTGTGTGTGCTGCCGCCCGAGGCGCGAAAGCGCTCTCCCCTGCCGGCGGCGAGGATCAGGATGCAGGGTGGTGTGGGCAGGGATGAGGTCATGGCTTTCGGATTTGCATGCGGGCATCTGAAGCGGCAGGCACGGCACAATGCAGAACATGAGCAGCTTATCTTCTTCCATCGCCGATCTGCGCAAAAGCTACGAACGCGCCGAGCTCAGCGAATCCGCCTCCCATACCGATCCCCTGCAGCAATTCGACCAATGGCTGCAGGAAGCCCTGCGCGCCCAGGTGCCCGAACCCAATGCCATGACGGTGGCCACCGTGGGCGGCGACATGCGTCCCAGCACGCGCATCGTGCTGATCAAGGGCTATGACGAACGTGGCATCGTCTGGTACACGAACTACGACAGCCGCAAGGGTCGGGAACTGGCCGGCAATCCGTTTGCGGCCCTGCAGTTCCACTGGGTGGAACTGGAGCGCGTGGTGCGCATCGAAGGCCGCGTGGAGCAGGTCAGTGCCGAGGAAAGCGACGCCTACTACAACAGCCGCCCGCTCGATTCCCGCATAGGCGCCTGGGCCAGTCCCCAAAGCCAAGTGATCAGCAGCCGCAGCGTGCTGGTGACCAATGCCGCCAGGTACGGTGCGCAGTTCCTGCTGAATCCGCCCCGTCCTCCGCATTGGGGCGGTTTCCGCCTGGTGCCCGATCGCTGGGAATTTTGGCAAGGTCGCAAAAGCCGCTTGCACGACCGTCTCTGCTACCGTCTGGAAGATGGCGTCTGGCTGCGCGAGCGCCTGGCGCCCTGAATCGGGGCAAGAGAACAAAGGCCCTTGTGCAGGGCCTTTGTTCGAAGACACAGCTCTTCCATGGCACAGCTTGAAAGCGCCTCCTTACTGGAGACAGAAATGGCAGAAATTTCCCTTTTCGTGAGTGAAGATGTATTGCAATATTCATGTAAGTTACATTAAAATCCCTGTATGAACGATGCATCGATGTCCCAGGATAGTTCTGCCTCTTCAGCCCCTCTTCCGAACGGACTGGAGCTGTTTCAGGACTGGCTGGCCCATGAAGGCAGCAAAAGCTGGAATCCGCTGGACACCTCGCCGGATGGTAGCTACGAGCATGTCTGGATGGCCTGGCTGGGGCATCTGGCCGCCGCCCGCCATCCAGGCAAGCGCCAGAACATGGGCCCCACCCTCACCGCAAGGCCGAAAAATCCTCGTCCAACCGCTTCTTCCACAAGGAAAAGCAAGGCCTGGCATGAGGCAACGGCCGTCGATGTGCAGCGTTTTCTCCAGATGCGCGCTGGTCAACAGGCCCATCATCAGCCAGACAGGCAAATCAGCGACGTGACGCGCAGGCGCTATTGGCGCCTGCTGGAGCGCGTCTACGAACATGCGCTTGCGCATGGCTGGATCACGGCCAATCCGGCTTCCGGCCTGGAACCGGATGATCGCCCACCCGCCGAAGACGGCAAGGGGCATTGCCTGCCTCCCCTGCTCTGGCAAAGTCTGCCGCGCCACTTTCCTCCCGCCGATGGCTACCAGAATGCGCGCGACCGGGCCATTGTGCTGCTGCTGTATGAACTGGCGCTGGCGCCCGAGGAAGTGCGAGCGTTGCTGTGGCGCGACCTGCTCGATGCCGACCAGCAGCCCTGGTCTCCTGCATCGGGACGGGAACGGCCTGCGGCACTGCGCATAGACGGCGCCCGGGCCGCCCAGCAGCGCGTGCTGCCGCTGCCCGAAAACACTGCCGGCGCCCTGGCTGACTGGCGCCGCTTCAGCAGCGCCCAGCGCGGCCCGGGCGTCGTGGAAGCAGATGCACTGGTGTTCTATTCGCGCCGCGGCGGGCCTTTGTCGGTGCGCATGCTGTTCCATGTGGCTTCGCAGATCATCCAGCGCGCGCACCAGGCCCAGCCCGAGGAAGCCCAGAAGGCGCCGCTGCAGCGCGTAGGCCCGCAGGTACTGCGCAATACCGCCGTCGTGCAATGGCTGCGCGCCGGGCGCCCCGAGCTCGAAGTCATTGCACAGATCGGCGTGGAAAGCACACGGGCCCTGCGCCACCTGCAACACTATCTGTAGCATGCAAATCAACGCCCCAGCCCGGGGGCTCCGGCTTTAGAAGTCCACCTTCACACCGGCCGTCAGGTTGCGGCCCATCAGCGGCGCCTGCATCTTGATGAACGACGTGGCGGCGTAGGCCAGCCTGTTGGTCAGGTTCTGGCCCTTCACATAGACCTGCCAGGTATTGGCGCCGGACTTCCAGCGGTAGCTCGCGCCCAGGTTGAGCACGCCATAGGCAGGGGTTTCGCTCTCATAGGCAGCCGTGCGGTTCTGCCTGAGAACCTGCACCCACTCGGCCATGGTGTCCCAGCCCTGGATGCGGCCGTCCACCCGCAGGCCCCAGCGCTGGGCCGGAATGCGCGGCAGCGGCGAACCGTTGTCCAGCCGCGCACGCACGCCGTCCCCGAACACCGTCACGGCCCACTGGCTGGACAGGCGTTGGCGCAACTGGGCTTCCCAGCCCGTGAAGCGCGCATCGCCCTGGGTGTATTGCAGCAGCTGCAGGCCGTCGAGCTCATCCAGCGTGGTGCCGTAGATGTAATCCTTGATGCGGTAGTGGTAGGCACTGAGCTTCCAGGTCGTGTCGCCTGCGTTCTTGCCTACGCTCAGATCCAGCGCCTGGGAACGCTCGCGCTTGAGATCGGCATTGCCGCGCTCGTAGGTGGAGGTGGCCATGTGCAGGCCGTTGGCGAACAGTTCCTCGGCCGTGGGTATGCGGCTGCCGTTGGTATAGGACGCCGTGGCGCTGTAGCCGGGCATGAACTTCCACACCGTGCCCAGCGACAGGGACGTGGCCCGGTGGCTGCGCTTTTCGTCGCTGGCCTGGGCCTCGATGCTCTGGCGGTCATGGCGCAGCGCGGCCTGCAGGCTCCAGTCCTGCCAGCGGTATTCCTCCAGCAGGTACAGGCTGTCGCGGCGCGTGTCCGTAGGCTGGATATAGGCTTCCTCGCCCTGGGCGCTGAAGCGCCGCTGCATGGTCTGCAGACCCAGCGTGCCACGCCAGCCTGCAATGGGTTCGTGCTCCACTTCCATGCGCAGATCGTGCGCGCGGTTCTTGAAGCTGGTGGCCACCTGGCCATCCTCCACCTCGTCGTGGTGGTAGTCGGTGAAACCGCCGCGCAGGCGCACGGCCGCGATCCCTGCGGTGGGCTGGCGCCATTCGCCACGCAGATCCCAGCGTTCGCTGAGCAGCTTCACAACGGGCACGCCGCCGGCGTCGCCGCCCCCTGCAGCATGGTCGTGCCCGTCGCCACCGTCGTGGGCGCCGCAGTGCAGATGGTCGTCATGCGCATGGCATCCTTCAAAACTGTGGTTGTGGCCCGGCAGGCCATAGTTCGCCGCCTGGCGTGTGTAGGCCAGGCCCAGGTAGCCTTTATCCGTGACCCACGAAAGGCCCAGGCTGCCCGTATCGGTGCGGTTGAAGCTGCCGGCCACCTTGCCGCCCTGGCTCCAGCCACTGCCCACGCGGTAGTCGCCGGCGTTGCGTGCCACGCCTTCGGCATGCAGCACCAGGGTGCCGGCACCGCTTTTCGCAGGCGTGGCGCCGGTCAGCGAGAACGCGCCCGCCGCCTGGCCATCGGCCGTGCTGCCCTGCAGCTGGGCCGAGCCTTCGATGCCGTTGGCAGGCACGGCGGTGGGAATCTTGTTGTCCAGCACATTGACCACGCCGCCCATGGCCCCCGCGCTGTACAGCAGGGCCGAGGGGCCGCGCAACACTTCCATTTGTCGGGCCAGCATGGGCTCGCTGGTCACCGCGTGGTCGGGGCTGACGGTGGAGGCGTCCTGCAGGTCCGAGCCGTCGCTCAGGATGGACACGCGCGCGCCGTCCATGCCGCGGATGATGGGCCGGCTTGCGCCGGCGCCGAAATGGCTGGCATTGATGCCGGGCTCGGCCGCCAGCGTTTCGCCCAGCGTCGCGGCCTGGCGCTTGAGCAGCGCGTCGGCGTCGAGCACCTGCACCGGCGTGGCCATGTCCGATGCAGCCATGCCGGTGGCGGACACCGTGACCTCGCCCAGGGTGGTGCCATCGCCGGCGCCCGCCTGGGTCGCGGCTGGAGCGGCGGGGGCCTCAGCGGCGGACTGAGCCATGGCCGGCGAGGCGCAGATCAGCGCGCACAGGCCAAGGCCGGCCAGCACGACGGGGCGCAGCGCGGCCGGGGGCAGGTTGCGGGTATTGCGCTGCGCGGCAGCCTGCGCAGAGAAAGCCTCGCACGTGGAAGAGAAAACAGGAAAAAAGGGAACAGGTGACTGCATTGCAGACTCCACAAGGCACACGCCTTCCAATCGCGGCAATCCAGCGATCAGGCCTGTGCGGATATCAAGCTAAACCGGCTGCAGAGCCCGTAAAACAAGCGCAGCCAGCTACGAAATGTGAAGTTGCAAGAAAAGCGCGCCGGCCCTGTTGCCTGCGGAAAGCTCGGCATGGGCAGGGATGGCACGGCCATGTGCTGTCGGCAAGGACAGGCATGCAGCGTGCAACCGCTCTGGAGCGGCAGGCGGCTATATCTTGCGCAGGCGAAGGGCGGGAGGAGCGCGCGCGTCGAAGAACGCGGCAGGTAGATGGTCCGGCGCCGCCTGTGCATGCGGCAGCGGCAGCGCACCTTCGGGAGCGACAGGTTCGAAGCAGGCCACCGTCGGCGGGCCCGCATAGCTGTGGTTGAGCTGGTCCAGCAGCTGGCACTCTGCCGGGCCGTGGCCGCCGAACAGCGCATGGGCCCAGGAATGCGGTACACAGCCTGCGGCACCGGCATCCGCCGAAGCGGCCTTGCAGCCGTCCGCAGTCGCCAGGCCGGCGGTACCGGCCTGTACCGCATGCAGACCCGTGGCGTGCACCACGCGGTGCATCTGCCCCAGCAGCGGGCCAAGCACCAGGGCCAGCAGCAGCCACAGCATCAGCCCATAGCGGTCCAGTCGTGCGCGCCCTCCTCCAGCATGCACGCGCAATGCTCCAGGCGGCCGGTCAGCCGCCGCAGCGCGGGCTTGGGAAAAGAAAGGCGGTTTCAAGGGACGGGACTATGCAAAGCGCAGTTCCAAGCGGCGAAGCTGCGCTGGTAGGGACCCGTAGTGTAAGCCGATTGCCGACAGCTGCCGGTGCTCGATCCACCGCCAAAGCCCGCGGGCTCAGTCCTTTTGCCATTTGCCGAAGGCATGGCGGAATTTCTGCACCTTCGGGCCGACCACAAAGGCGCAGTAGCCCTGCTGCGGATGCTGGAGGAAATAGTCCTGGTGGTAGTCCTCGGCCGGCCAGTAGCTTTGCAGCGGCTGCACCTCGGTCACGATGGGCGCATCGTAGGCCTTGGCGGCCTGCAGCTCGGCAATCAGGCCGCGGGCAATCTCTGCCTGCCCGGGCGTGGTGGTGTAAATGCCGCTGCGGTATTGCGTGCCCACGTCGTTGCCCTGGCGGTTCAGGGTGGTCGGATCGTGCGTGCCGAAGAAGATCAGCAGCAGATCCCTGAGGCCGATCACGGCCGGATCGAACTGCACACGGATCACCTCGGCATGGCCGGTGGCGCCGGTGCACACGGCCTCGTAGCTCGGATGGTCCAGATGGCCGTTGGCATAGCCGCTTTCCACATCCGTCACGCCGCGCACGCGGTCGAACACGGCCTCGGTGCACCAGAAGCACCCTCCGCCCAGATAAATCGTTTCAATGGCCATCGTCATCCCCCACCCGGACACCTTTTCCGGGCATCCCGTGAGGTTAGCGCATCTGCAACGATCTGCCGGCCGCGCCGTGCAAAGGCCATGGCTTACGCCGCGATGCAGATTTGCCGCAGTCCGGGGCCGACCCGCGTGACCGCCGCAGCCGCCCCCGCTAGGATGGCGGGGTTTTGCCCGAAACAGGCTTTCCCGGGAAAGCCGGAACAAGACAGGCCTTCCCCATCCAGTCCTCAAGGAACCCCATTTCATGAAGCGCTACGGCCGCTGGCTCATCGGTTTGTTGACGGTTGCCCTGCTCGCGGCCCTCGGCATCCGCGTTGCCGGCAACTATCAGAAAAAGCAACGCGCGACGACCGAGGCCACGCAATCCCGGGAACTGCCCATCCATGTTTCCGGCCAGGAAGTGATCGCCGCCCAGCCGCGCGCCATGGCGCTGACCGTACCCGCCAGCGGCGTGGTCCAGGCCGTCCACTCCGCCGTGGTCAAGGCCTACGTGGCCGGAGAACTGCGCGGACTGACGGTGCGCGAGGGCGATGCCGTGAAGAAAGGCCAGCTGCTGGCCCGCGTCGACGCCACCGAAGTCGATGCCCGCTGGCGCCAGGCCCAGCAGCAGGCCGATGCGGCACGCGCGCAGCTGGCCATCGCCCAACGCCAGCATGACAACAACCAGGCCTTGGTGAAGAAGGGCTTCATCTCCGATACCGCACTGGCGACCTCGCGCGCCAACCTCGATGCCGCGCAGGCCAATCTGGCCGCGGCCCAGGCGGCGGCCGATGGCGCCCGCAAAAGCGTGCGCGATACGGCGATCACCAGCCCCATGAACGGCCAGGTCGCCCAGCGCTTTGTACAGACTGGCGAACGCGTGGGCGTGGAGGCGCGCATCGTGGAGATCGTGGACCCGCGCCAGCTGGAAATCGTGGTCCAGCTCGCGCCCGCCGATTCCGTGCAGGTCCGAGTGGGCCAGATGGCACAGCTGCAGGTGCCGGGCGCCGCGGCCGATCTGGCCCCGGTCCAGGCCAGGGTGGCGCGCATCAACCCCAGCGCCCAGGCTGGCTCGCGCACCGTGACCGCCTATCTGAGCGTATTGCCGCCCACCCCTGCCGAAGGCAGCAAAAACAGCAGCAGCCTACTCTTGGCAGATATGCGTCCCGGGCTTTTTCTGCAGGGGTTCATCGTAACCGGCCAGGCCGAGCAGCTGGCCCTGCCGCTGACCGCTGTGCGCACCGACAGGCCCCGGCCCTATGTGCAGGTGCTGCAGCGGGACCCGGCGGAAGGCAAACCTGGCAATGAACCGGGCAGCGCCGCGTTCCAGCGCGTGGCCCACCGCTTTGTGCAGCTGGGCCGGCAGACTTCGCTGGCCGGCACCACCTGGGTGCAGATCACCTCGGGCCTTGCAGCCGGCAGCCTGGTGCTGGGCGGCAGCGCAGGCGGCCTGCGGGAAGGCACGGCCGTGATCGTGGACGAGGCTGCAGCCCCGGCGCCTTCCGGCTCTTCCCCTGGGGGCCGCTGACCATGTGGTTCACGCGCATCAGCCTCAGGAACCCCGTGCTGGCCACCATGCTGATGCTGGCCTTCGTGGTGCTGGGCGTCTTTTCCTACCAGCGGCTCAAGGTCGACCAGTTTCCGAACATCGAGTTTCCCGTGGTCGTGGTCTCGGTGGCCTACCCCGGCGCTTCGCCCGAGATCGTCGAGAGCGAAGTCACCAAGAAGATCGAGGAGAGCGTGAACTCGATCGCCGGCATCAATGCGCTGACCTCGCGCAGCTACGAGGGCTCCAGCGTCGTCATCATCGAGTTCCAGCTGCAGGTGGACGGCCGCCGCGCCGCCGACGACGTGCGCGAAAAGGTCGCCGCCGTGCGCCCCAACCTGCGCGACGAGGTCAAAGAGCCGCGCGTGATGCGCTTCGACCCGGCCAGCACGGCCGTATGGTCGGTGGCGGTGCTGGCGGATGCGCAGCCCGGCCAGGCGTCTCTGGACCCTATCGGCCTGACGAGCTGGGCCGACCAGGTGCTCAAGAAGCGCCTGGAGAACGTGCGCGGCGTGGGCGCCGTCAATCTGGTGGGCGCCACGCGACGCGAGATCAACATCTACCTGCAGCCGCAGGCGCTGGAGGCCTATGCCATCACGCCCGAGCAGGTGGCCAATGCCATACGCGCCGAGAACCAGGAGCTGCCCATAGGCGCCATACGCTCCCTGGCCCAGGAGCGCGTGGTGCAGATCGATGCCCGCATCCAGAATCCCGAGGCCTTCGGCAGCATCATCGTGGCCCAACGCAACGGTGCCCCCGTGCGCGTGGGCCAGCTGGCGCGCGTGCAGGACAGCGCCCAGGAGCTGGAGTCGCTGGCCCTGTACAACGGCGAACGCACGCTGCTGCTGTCGGTGCAAAAGGCCCAGGACGAAAACACCATCGACGTGGTCGACGCGCTCAATACCGCCATCGCGGCCCTGGGGGCCGAGCTGCCGCCCGGCGTGCACCTGCAGGCCATTGCCGACAACTCGCGCTCCATCCGCGTGGGGGTGGAGAACGTGCGCCAGACCCTGATCGAAGGCGCCGTGCTGACCGTGCTCATCGTGTTCCTGTTCCTGAACTCCTGGCGCTCCACGGTGATCACGGGGCTGACGCTGCCCATTGCGCTGATCGGCACCTTCCTGTTCATGTACGTGTTCGGCTTTTCGATCAACATGGTGACGCTGATGGCGCTGTCACTGTGCGTGGGCCTGCTGATCGACGACGCCATCGTGGTGCGCGAGAACATCGTGCGCCATGTGCAGATGGGCAAGCCGCCCTACGCGGCCGCCATGGACGGCACGCAGGAGATCGGCCTGGCCGTTCTGGCCACCACGCTGTCCATCGTGGCCGTGTTCCTGCCCATAGGCTTCATGGGCGGCATCATCGGCAAGTTCTTCCACGAGTTCGGCATCACCATCGTGGCAGCGGTGCTCATTTCCATGTTCGTGAGCTTCACGCTGGACCCGATGCTGTCCAGCGTCTGGCATGACCCGGCCATCCATGCCCACGGCGAGCATGGCGACACCAGCCTCTACGGCCGCACGCTGGGCCGCCTCACGGCCTGGGTGGAGCGCAGCACGGACCGGCTCTCGGGGCTCTACCAGTCGCTGCTGCGGTGGTCGCTTGCGCACAGGCTGTCGACGCTGATCGCCGCGGTGCTGATCTTCATCACCAGCCTGGCCCTGGTGCCGCTGCTGGGCACGGAATTCGTGCCCAAGGCCGATTTTTCCGAGACCACGATCAGCTTCAACACGCCGGCCGGCACTTCCATCGAGGCCACCGAGGCCAAGGCTCGCCAGGCCAATGCCGTCATCCGCGCCCTGTCCGAGGTGCGCTACACGCTGACCACGATCAACACCGGCGCGGCCCAGGGCAAGAACTACGCCAGCATCTATGTGCGCCTGAACGACCGCAGCCAGCGCAGCCGCAATGTGGATGCGATCTCGGCCGAGCTGCGCGAGAAGCTGCGCGGCATCGCCGGCATCGAGGTCACGCATGTGGGCCTGCGCGAGCCCGTGGGCGGTCAGAAGCAGATCGAATTCTCGCTGCTGGGCCCGGACCTCGAGGAGCTGGGCCGCCTGAGCGCCGAAGTGCAGCGCCGCATACGCCCCATTGCCGGCCTGGTGGACCTGGACTCCAGCCTCAAGCCCGACAAGCCGCTGATCCAGATCGCGGTGCACCGGGATGCCGCAGCCGACCTGGGCCTGAGCGTGGGCAGCATGGGCAGCGCCTTGCGCACCTGGGTGGCCGGCCAGACCGTGGGCAACTGGCGCGCCAGCGACGACCAGACCTATGACGTGAACGTGCGCCTGGCCCCCGAGTCGCGCAGCACGCCGCAGGACCTGGAACGGCTGCCGTTCGCCCTGGCCGCAACGGATGGCGGCACGCGCATCGTGCGGCTCAACCAGGTGGCCAGCGTGGTGGAGGGCAGCGGGCCGACGCAGATCAACCGCCGCGACCTCAACCGCGAAGTCGCGCTCAATGCCAATGTCTACATGCGCTCGGCCGGCGAGGTCACGGCCGACATCCGCCAGGCGCTGGCCGACCTGCCGCTGCCGCCCGGCTACCGCTACCAGTTCAGCGGCGCGGCCAAGAACATGGCCGAATCCTTCGGCTATGCGGTCTCGGCCCTGGCGCTGGCCGTCATCTTCATCTACATGATTCTGGCCAGCCAGTTCAAGAGCTTTCTGCAGCCGCTGGCCCTCATGACCTCGCTGCCGCTGACGCTGATCGGCGTGGTGCTGGCCCTGCTGATGTTCGGCTCGGCCCTGTCCATGTTCTCCATCATCGGCGTGGTCATGCTCATGGGCCTGGTGACCAAGAATGCCATCTTGCTGGTGGACTTCGCGATCCGCGCGCGCGAGCCCCACGCCGATCCCGCCACGGGCGCCATCGTCCCGGGCCTGCCGCGCGCCGAAGCCTTGCTTCTGGCGGCCCGCGTGCGCCTGCGCCCGATCCTGATGACCACGCTGGCCATGATCTTCGGCATGGTGCCGCTGGCCTTTGCCGTGACCGAAGGTTCGGAGCAGCGCGCCCCCATGGGCCAGGCCGTGATCGGCGGCGTGATCACCTCCTCGCTGCTGACGCTGGTGGTCGTGCCGGTGGTCTATTGCTACCTGGACGACCTGGCGGCCTGGTGCAGGCGGCGCCTGTACGCCGACAAGAAATAGCCCAGGCCCTGTCATTCCGTGTCTTTGCAGCCACCGAGGGGGCTGCTTTTTGCCTGGGCGCGGCCCGGCAACAAAAAACCGCCCACTCATCCACAAGGCCCCGGAGGCTCGTAGAATCCCTGGTTTGTCCTGATAAGTCTTTCTCCGGAGATTTCCCCCATGGCTCTGCCTATGAACAGCCAAGTCGACCCGCGCGATGTGCACGCGCAGGCCCGCTTCAACATGATCGAACAGCAAATCCGCCCCTGGAACGTGCTGGACGAGGAGGTGCTGGAACTGCTGGGCCAGGTGCGCCGTGAAGACTTCGTGCCGCCCGAGTACGTGAACATGGCCTATATGGACATCGAAATCCCGCTGCTGGGCTCGCCCGAGGAAGCCGCCGCCAAGGGCTGGCACATGCTGGCGCCCCGCATCGAGGCGCGCATGCTGCAGGATCTGGCCGTCAAGCCCGGCGACCGCGTGCTCGAGATCGGCTCCGGCTCCGGCTACATGGCCGCGCTGCTGGCCGCCCGCGCCAAGGAAGTGGTGACGCTGGAAATCGTGCCCGAACTGGCCGAAATGGCCCGCGAGAACCTGCTGGGCGCCGGCGTCAAGAATGCGGAAGTGCAGCTGGCCGACGGTGCCAGCGCCGCTGCGGCCCTGGGCCAGTTCGATGTCATCGTGCTCAGCGGCTCCGTGGCCAAGGTGCCGGATGCCCTGGTCGATCTGCTCAAGGACGGCGGCCGCCTGGGCGCCATCGTCGGCCAATTGCCGGTGATGCGCTTCACCGTGGCGGAGAAAAAAGGCCACCAGGTCCAGATGCGCCAGCCCTGGGACACCCTGGCCTCGCGCCTGGAAAACTTCGAAGAGCCTTCGCGCTTCTCGTTCTAAGCCGCCGCAGCCGCACCGGCCCGCCGCGCAGGCCCGGTACCAGGCGGATTCTTCGGCAGGGCAGGCAGCCGCCCTCTGCCCTCTCTCACCAGCAGCTGGCAGCCGTTCCCGACGGCCCGGCCGCCAGCCGCTACAGGAAATTGCACATGCTGCCCCAGGTCTCCCCCTCCCAATTCGACGACTGGCTGGCCGCCCACGGCGCCGGGCCGTCCCGCCCCGTGCTGCTCGACGTGCGCGAGCCCTGGGAAGTCGCCCAGGCCCATGTGCGCGGCGACGGCCAGGCCGACCGGTTCGAGCTGCGCTGCATTCCCATGGGCGAGATTCCCTCGCGCCTGCAGGAGCTGGACCCGGACCAGCCGATCGCCTGCCTGTGCCATCATGGCGCCCGCAGCATGAACGTGGCCGTCTACCTGCTCAACAACGGCTTCGAGAACGTCGCCAACATCACGGGCGGCATCGATGCCTGGTCCCGCGAGCGCGATGCCGGCGTGCCACGCTACTGACACCTTCACCTGTTGACCGAGACCTGCCCCCATACCACCTTATGACACAGCCCCGGCCAAGCCCTCTTCCTCAAGACCTCGATGCCCTCGGCACGCCGCAACCAGCGCGGCGGCGCAGGTCCGGCAGGAAGGCGGCGGCCACGGTCCCTGCATGGGCCGCCGGGGCTGCGGGCATGGCCGCCTGGCTGCTCAGCGCGGCCGCCGGCGCGCAGACGCTGTCGGAACTGGTGGCCCAGGCCCGCGGCTTCGATCCGCAATGGCAGGCGCAGCAGGCCGATGCCCGCGCCGCCTCCAGCCGCGCCGACCAGGCACTGTCGGGCCTGCTGCCCAGCGTGGGCCTGCAGGCCGGCGCCACCCGCACGCATGTGGACGTGCATGTCTCGGGCGCGCTGCCGCCCACCATGCAGGTGCCGGGCAGCATGAACACCAACCAGCAGAACCTGCAGCTCAGCGCCCAGCAGCCCCTGTACCGCCCGGCCAACAAGATCGCCTACGAGCAGGGCCAGCGCGGCGTGGATGTGGCGCGTGCCCAGCTCGACAGCGCGGCCCAGGGCCTGATCGTGCGGGTGGCCCAGGCCTATTTCGATGTGCTGGCCGCGCAGGATTCGCTGAACGTGGCCCGGGCCCAGAAAAAGGCCATCACCCAGCAGCTGGAATCGGCCAAACGCAATTTCGAGGTGGGCACGGCCACGATCACCGATTCGCGCGAAGCCCAGGCCCGCTTCGACCTGGTCACGGCACAGGAAATTGCGGCCGAGAACGACCTGCAGGTCAAGCGCGTGGCACTGGACCAGCTGGTGGGCCGCGCCGGCGTGCAGCCCACGCCCATGGCCAGGCCCGTGACCCTGCCGCCGCTGCAGCCCGCCGACATGCAGGCCTGGGTGGATACGGCCCTGGGCAACCAGCCCCAGATCCGCCAGGCCCAGCTGGCCCTGGACATCGCCAGGCTCGATATCCAGAAGGCCGAGGCCGGCCACAAGCCCACGGTGGACCTGCAGGCCGGCTACCAGGTCAACCGTTATCCGGACGGCAGCATGACGCCCGCGATTCCGCTGGGCTATCGCACGAATGCGGCCAGCATCGGCGTGGTCATGAACATGCCGCTGTTCGCCGGCTTTGCAGTGCAGAACCGCGTCAAGGAAACCGTGGCCCTCGAAGAAAAGGCCCGCGCCCAGCTCGATGATGCACGCCGCAATGTGGAGCAGGCCACGCGCACGGCCTTTCTGGGCGTGCAGTCGGGCCAGGCCCAGGTCAGAGCCCTGGAAGCCGCGCTGGCCTCGAGCGAAAGCGCGCTGGAAGCCAACCAGGTGGGCTACGACGTGGGGGTGCGCATCAATATCGATGTGCTCAATGCCCAGAGTCAGGTCTACCAGACCGAACGCGATCTGGCCAATGCACGCTACCAGGTGCTGCTGGGCCAGCTCAAGCTGCGCCAGGCCGCGGGCGTGCTCGGCGACGACGACCTGCGCGGCATCGATGCGCTGACCATCGCTCCGGCCATTGCCCCCGCGCCGGGCAGCGCGCCAGCCGCTGTCTCCGGCGCCGCCGCGCCCAAGCTGCCAGCCAGGTCGGCCAAACGCTGAGTGCACTATCAAAACAAAAGCCGCCAGCGCTTGCCTGGCGGCTTTTTCATGGATATTTCAATCCGAATATCAGGCAGATCGGGCGCCAGCAGCTCCTGATATGGGAGCATGCGAGCGCATCAGCTGCTCGATGGCCCGGGCCGTGGCTGCCGCGGCCCCGCGATGGCGGTGCAGGAAGTCGCGTGCGCATGCCTCGGCGTCACCCAGCTTCCCCGGCGTCTGCACCAGGGCCAGTGCATCCTGCACGCCGGCCGCCATATCGGCGCTGCGCACGGCGGCGCCGGCCTGTACCGCCATCTCGGAAGCCTGGCTGAAATTGAAGGTATGCGGCCCCAGCACCACGGGCGTGCCGCAGGCCAGGGATTCGATCAGGTTCTGCCCGCCCAACGGCTCGAAGCTGCCCCCCATCAAGGCCACGGCCGCCAGGCCGTAATACAAAGGCATCTCGCCCAGCGAATCACCGAGCCAGACGGCGCCCTGTTGCCCGGGCGGCTCGCCTTCCCACCGGCTGCGCCGCGACAGGCCGAAGCCCGCGTCGGTGATCAGCTGCGCCACGGCATCGAAGCGCTGCGGATGGCGGGGCACGATCAGCCATTGCACCGCCTGCGCTGCAGCCCCCAGTTGCTTCAGCTGCGCCAGCAGCAGCGCCTCCTCGCCCTCGCGGCTGCTGGCCAGCACCACCACAGGTTTCGTGAGATGCAGTCGCCAGCCGGCCGCGAGCGACAGCTGGGCCGCGTCGGGCAGCACATCGAACTTGAGGTTGCCCAGCACCGCATCCACCTTCGCCCCCACATTGCGCAGGCGCTGCGCATCCTCCTCGGACTGGGCCCAGACGGCAACCAGCGCGCCATAGGCGGGCCGGGCAATCGGTGCCATGCGCAGGGCCCCGGCTTCGGATTTGGCATTGAGCCGTGCGTTGGCCAGCGCCAGCGGCACACCGGCATCGGCGCAGGCTGCGATCAGATTGGGCCAGACCTCGGTTTCCATGAGCACGCCCACGGCGGGACGGAACTGTTCAATGAAACGCCGCGTGGCGTCCAGCGTATCCCAGGGCAGCCAGACCTGGATGTCTCCCTCGGCCAGCAGCCGGGCGCCCTCTTCGCGGCCCGTGGCCGTGCTGTGGGTGAGCAGCAACCGCATGCCGGGCAGGCACTCGCGCAAGGCCCTGACCAGAATGGCGGCCGCACGCGTCTCGCCCAGGGACACCGAATGGATCCAGACCCATTGCCCGCGCCCGTCCCGTCCCAGATCGTCCGGCGCGTAGCGGCCGAATCGCTCGGGCACCGCCACACCATAGCCGGGCTCGGCCACGGCGCGGCGGCGCAGCTTGCGGCGCAGCAGGGGCTGGACCAGCCAGACCAGAGCGCTGTAGGCGCAGCGCGCCGGAGTCAGGGACGCCCTGGGCATACCGAAGGCCAGAAGATCGAACGCATCAATGGGCAGCGCCGCCCACCTGCGCGTCGGGCTTGACGCGCTTGAGCAGCGCCAGCATGCGTTCCTCGATACGCCGCAGCGCGGCTTCGCTGTGGCCCTCGAAGCGCAGCACCAGCACGGGCGTGGTGTTGCTGGCGCGGATCAGGCCGAAGCCGTCGGGCCAGTCCACGCGCAGGCCATCGATGGTGCTGACCTGGGCCGGCGCTGCAAATTCGCTGGCCGCCAGGGCCTGCAGCTCGGCCGCCAGGCGGTGCGGCTCGCCCTCGGCGCAGCCCACATTGAGTTCCGGCGTGGAATGGCTGGTGGGCAGCGCATTGAGCACGGCACTGGGATCGGCGTCGCGGCTCAGGATTTCCAGCAGGCGGCAACCGGCGTAGGTACCGTCGTCGAAGCCGTACCAGCGCTCCTTGAAGAAGATATGGCCGCTCATCTCGCCACCCAGGGGCGCATCAAGCTCCTTCATGCGGGCCTTCACCAGCGAGTGTCCGGTCTTGTACATCACGGGCTGGCCGCCCGCGGCTTCGATGGCCGGCGCCAGGCGCTGCGTGCACTTCACGTCGAACAGAATCGGCGCGCCGGGCACGCGCGACAGCACATCGCGGGCAAACAGCATCATCTGGCGGTCGGGGAAAATCGTCTGGCCGTCCTTGGTCACGATGCCCAGGCGATCGCCGTCGCCATCGAAGGCCAGACCCAGTTCGGCGTCGGTGGTCTGCAGCGTCTTGATCACATCGCGCAGGTTCTCGGGCTTGCTGGGGTCGGGGTGGTGGTTGGGAAAATCGCCGTCGACTTCGGAAAACAGCTCGATCACCTCGCAGCCGAGCTGGCGGAAAATGGCCGGTGCCGAGGCGCCGGCCACGCCGTTGCCGCAGTCCACGACGACCTTCATGGGGCGCGAGATTTTCACATCGCCCAGGATGCGGGCCGTGTAGTCGGCCAGCACATCGGCCTGGCGAATCCGGCCGCTGCCCGTGATGGTCCAGTCGTCACGCTCCATGCGCTGGCGCAGCGCCTGGATTTCTTCGCCATGGATGGCGCGGCCGGCCAGCACCATCTTGAAGCCGTTGTAGTCCTTGGGGTTGTGGCTGCCCGTGACCTGGATGCCGCTCCTGCACAGCGTGGAGGCTGCAAAGTACAGCATGGGCGTGGTTGCCATGCCGATGTCGATCACCTGCACGCCCACGTCGGTCAGGCCCTGCATCAGCGCCGAGGACAGCGCCGGGCCCGAGATGCGGCCGTCGCGGCCCACGGCCACCGTGGTCTCGCCCTCGGCCAGGGCCGCCATGCCGAACGCGCGGCCTATGCCCCTGGCGACCTCTTCGGTCAGGGTAGCCGGCACGATGCCGCGGATGTCATAGGCTTTGAAGATGGAGGATGCAACTTGCACGGCGGGTCTTTCTCGTAGCGTTTCAATCCCATGGCGCAAGGCACTGGCCCGCGCAATGTAATCGGCCGATTTTAGGCTGCAAACAACAAGGCCCGCGCTTCACAGCCGCGGGCTCTGGATTCGCGGGCGCCCGGCGAGGCACCCGATATTTACAGCTGCTGCTGAACCTGGGCCAGCGCGGCCGGATCTTCCATGGTGCTCAGGTCGCCGGGATCGCGCCCTTCGGCCACGGCCTGCAGGGCACGTCGCAGCAGCTTGCCGCTGCGCGTCTTGGGCAAGGCGGCGACGAACAGCACGCGCGAGGGCCGCGCCACCGCGCCCAGCCGCGAATCGACCAGTTTCATGATCTCGGCCTCCAGCGCCTGGCGCGCCGGCGCGTCGTCCGTCAGCGCCGCATCGCGCACCACGGCAAAGGCCAGTGCCACCTGGCCCTTGAGGCTGTCGGCCACGCCGACCACGGCCACTTCGGCAATCTGCGCATGGGCGGCGATGCTTTCCTCGATCTCGCGCGTGCCCAGGCGGTGGCCAGCCACGTTGATCACGTCGTCGGTGCGGCCCAGGATGAAGTAATAGCCCTCCTCGTCGCGTATGCCCCAGTCGAAGGTGCTGTAGATCAACCGGCCCGGAATGCTCTTCCAGTAGGTGTTGACGAAGCGCTCGTCGTCGCGCCAGACGGTCTGCATGCAGCCCGGCGGCAGCGGCCCCTCGATGGCGAGCACGCCTTTCTGGTTCGCCTGCGTCAACTCCTGGCCCGTGGCGTCGTCGATCAGCTTGACGTTGTAGCCGTACACGGCCTTGCCGGGGCTGCCGAAGCGGGTGGCCTGCTTTTCCACGCCGTTGCACAGCGTCAGGATGGGCCAGCCGGTCTCCGTCTGCCAGTAGTTGTCGATGATGGGCTTGCCGATGGCATCGCTGATCCAGGCGGCCGTGGGCTCGTCCAGCGGCTCTCCGGCCAGCCACAGCGCCTTGAGGCTGGACAGGTCGTGGCGGTGCAGATGCGCTGCGTCGTGCTTCTTGAGCACGCGTATCGCCGTGGGTGCCGAGAACATGTGCGTGACCCGGTATTTCTCGACGATCCCCCACCAGGTGCCGGCATCGGGCCGCACCGGCAGGCCTTCGTAGAGCACCGTGGCCATGCCGTTGATCAGCGGCGCATAGATGATGTAGCTGTGGCCCACGACCCAGCCGATGTCGCTGGTGCAAAAGAAGGTCTGGCCCGGCTGGGCATCGAAGATGTGCTTCATGCTGGCCGCCAGCGCCACGGTATAGCCGCCCGTGTCGCGCTGCACGCCCTTGGGGCGGCCCGTGGTGCCGCTGGTGTAGAGCGTGTAGCTGGGGTGCGTCGCATCCACCCATTCGCAAGGCACCTGCGCATCCATGTGCAGCGCGCGCAGGGAGGCCCAGTCATGGTCGCGCCCCGCGCGCATGGGCGCCGGCGCCAGGCCCCGGTCCACGATCAGCACGGCCGCGGGCCGGTGTGCGGACAGTTGCAGCGCTTCGTCCAGCAAGGGCTTGTAGGCCACCACGCGGCCGCCGCGCGAGCCCGCATCGGCGCTCACGATGACCTTGGGCTGCGCATCGTCGATGCGCGAGGCCAGCGCTCCCGAGGCAAAGCCGCCGAACACCACCGAATGGATGGCGCCCAGGCGCGCGCAGGCCAGCATGGCAAAGGCCGCCTCGGCAATCATGGGCATGTAGATCTGCACGCGGTCGCCCTTTTGCACGCCCAGCGCCTTCAGCACCGCCGCCATGCGGTTGACCTCGGCATGCAACTCCTGGTAGCTGTAGGCCTTTTCGGCGCCGGTTTCGGTGGAGATGGCAATCAGCGCGTTCTGGCCGGCGCGTGCGGCCAGATGCCGGTCCACCGCGTTGTGGCACAGATTGGTCAGCCCGTCGGCAAACCATCGGGCAAACGGCGGATGGCCGTAATCGCAAATCTGCTGCGGCGGCCTGTGCCACTCGATCAGCCCGGCCTGCTCGGCCCAGAAACCGTCGCGGTCCTCGATGGACCGCTGGTAGAAATCTTCAAAACGCGTGCTCATCGCTTTGTCTCCTTGGCTCTCCATGCTTGGCGGAAAGCCTTCTGCATTCATAATTATTCATCACAGACTTGCCGAAAACTGACAGCCGCCCCTGCCGGCTTGGCTCCCGGCCCGTCCGTACAGGAACACAAGATACAAAAAAAGCACCCGAAGGTGCTTTCTGTTTGCTGATTGGCCCGTGTCGGCCCCCGCAGGCCATACATGGGCCATGCCTTCATTTGATCAGCGTCAGCATGTCCTTGAAATCCGGATGCTCGCAGCTGCGCAGCCACTCGAACAGCACCATCTCGGTGGTCACCAGTTCGGCGCCGGCCCCGGCCAGGCGGTCGAAGGCCGCGTCGCGGTTGCGCTCTGTGCGCGAGCCGCAGGCATCCGTCACCACCCACACGTCGAACTCGTCCTCCAGCAGCTCCAGCGCCGTCTGCAGCAGGCAGACATGGGTCTCGCAGCCCGCAATCACCACCATGTTGCGCTCGGGTGCCTGCTGCTGGGGCTTTTGCAGATGCTTGGGCAGGCTGCGTGCATTGCCGCCCTGGGGCTTGGCCGGTGGGCGCAGCCATTCGCCCAGTCCTTCGGGCACGGCACTGAAGTACATCTTCTCGAGCGTCTTGCGGCACAGGGCCTTGAGTTCGGCGTTGTTAGCACCCAGGCGCGAGGGATTCTGCTCCGTGCCCCACACGGGCACTTCCAGCAACTGGGCCATCTTGGCGAGCTTGATGGCATTGCCCAGGGCCAGCGGGCCTTCGTGGATCACGGGCATGAGCTTGTCCTGGTAGTCCACCAGGACGAGTTGCGACTCGGATGCTTCCAATAGCATGGCTGATTCTTTCGGGAGGTAGGGCTTACGAAGGCCGGCAGCCGGCCTCTGCAATTCCATGGATCTGTGGACAGGCCGGACGCGACAGCCCGGCAGCAATCGCCTATTGTCGCAGCTGTCGCCCGCCACGGACGCCTGCGCGGCGCGCCCTTTTGGAGCGCCTGCGCTGTAGGAGCCCGGACCACATGTTCGGCCGACCTGAACTTTGTTTTTGCTAGCTGCTGTCGCTTGCGGGACTTGGTCCAGCCCCGTTTTTGCCGAGATGCCAAAAACCTGCAGGGCTCGGGGGATTTATCAGCCCTGTCCTACAAAAAAACCTGCTACCCTCTCGCCCCATGTCTCGATGGCTCATTGCTCTATTGTTCGTCAGCGTCACCGCCCACGCCGCACCCGGCGAGCCTCGTGACGACGACTCCGCCCAGTTGCTGGTCAACCGCGGCCTCATCACCCAGCTGCGCGAAGCGCGCCACGCCGTTGCCGAGCGGACTTCCGACTTTGTCCGCGAAGCCCGCCAGAACGTGGCCGAGAAAACCTCGGATCTGGTCGTCACGGCCATGGGCTTCCTCGGGGTGCCCTACCGCTTTGGCGGCAACAATGCCGAGACCGGCTTCGATTGCAGCGGCTTCGTGCGCGCCATCTACTCGCAGACCGTGGGCAAGATGCTGCCCCGCCGTGCCGAGGAACAGGCCCAGGTCGCCCAGCACATCGACCGCAATGAGCTCAAGCCCGGCGATCTGGTGTTCTTCAACACCATGCGCCGCGCCTTCAGCCATGTGGGCATCTACGTGGGCGAAGGCAAGTTCATCCACGCTCCCCGCACCGGCGCCAGCGTGCGCGTGGAAAGCATGCAGACTGCCTACTGGGCCCGCCGCTTCGACGGAGCCCGCCGTGTGGAAGGCGCCGAAGGCGCGGACACGGCCACTGCCGCATTGAGCATGGCGGCCTCTGCCCAGCAGTAAACCTGCAGCGGACACCTTCCCAAAAAAGCCTGCAGCCGCAGGCTTTTTTGTTTTGGCAAACGCCGTACTTTAGGGTGCCGGAAGCCGGCCCGAAAGATCCCTGCAAGAATCAGGCCCGCATACACGTGCACAAAGCGTGGTGTCCGACAGGAGGCCGGAAGGGGCAAACCTAGAGTCGTTTCATCGCACTGACTCCTGAAGGAAATACCCGCCATGTCCATCATAGGCACACTCTTCATCGGCCTCATCGTGGGCCTGATCGCGCGCGCCATCAAGCCGGGCAATGACAGCATGGGCTGGATCATGACCATCCTGCTGGGTGTCGCCGGTTCCTTCGTCGCCACCTACATCGGTGTCGCCCTCAACTGGTACCAAGCCGGCGAGTCTGCGGGCTGGATCGCCTCGGTCATCGGTGCCGTGGTATTGCTGCTGATCTACAACGCAGTGCGCAGCAAAACCTGATTGCAGGCATTTCGCACTTCTTCTTTCCCGCGCACTGGTCCATGATCGGTGCGTCGGCCCCGCCCCTTGCCCTGCAGCGCCGTCACCGTCGCACCGTTTTCCCCCTGATTTCCCCGCTGGATCTCTATGTGGCCTCGCAAGTCCGAACCCACTTCCCCCATCCCTTCGGTACATAGCGGCCGCCAGGATGTCGCCCAGGCCGCCGAGCGCGCGCGCAGCCTGCTCAAGAAGCGCGCCCTGATCGGTGCGGCCGCCAGCTCTCTGCCCATTCCGGGGCTGGACTGGGCGGTCGATGCCGCGCTGCTCGCACGCCTGCTGCCGCGCATCAACAAGGAATTCGGCCTGACCCCCGAGCAGCTCGACGAACTCAGCCCCGGCAAGCGCGAGCAGGTGCAGAAGGCCGTGGCCATGGTCGGCTCGGTGGTGATCGGCAAGTTCATCACGCGCGACGTGGTCATGCGCCTGGCGCGCGTGGCCGGCATGCGCATGACGACCAGGCAGGCCGCGCGCTATGTGCCGCTGGCAGGCCAGGTGGCCGCCGCCGCCCTGGGCTATGCCACCTTGCGCTATCTGGGCGAGCGCCATATCCAGGACTGCATCCGCGTGGTCGAGCATGCCGAGCTCGACATTCCCACCCGCCTGCGCCGTGCCGCGCATACCGTCAAGCGCAGCAGCGCCGACCTCGACGACACCTGGGAACATCTGCGCGACCGCGTCACGCCTTCCGATCCAGGTGCCAGGCCGCCGCGCAACTGGCAACTGCCCGATCGCGGCCCCTGGGGCCGCCGCAAGCGCTCCGACGACCCGGCGCTTTAAGCCGCCGCGCAAGCGCGGCTATGATCTCCGCCATGCCTGCCGCCCAAGACACACGCCGCTTCTGGCTCATGAAGAACGAGCCCGACGAATATTCGATAGACCATGCGCTGAGCGCTCCCGATGCCACCATTGCCTGGAACGGTGTGCGCAACTATCAGGCCCGCAATTTCATGCGCGACGACATGCAGGTGGGCGACGGCGTGCTCTACTGGCATTCGAGCTGCGCCGAGCCGGGCATCTACGGCATTGCGCGCATTGCAGGCAATCTGCGCGTGGACCCTTCGCAATTCGACCCGGCCGACCCCTACTACGATCCCAAATCCTCACCCGACAAGCCACGCTGGCTGACGCTGGATGTACAGGCGCTGCGCAAGACGCGCCCGCTGCTGATCGCGGAGCTGCGCGAGCAGCCTGCACTGGCCCACATGCGCGTGCTGCAAAAAGGCAACCGCCTGTCCATCACGCCGGTCAGCGCCGAGGAGTGGCAGGTGATCGAAGCCCTGCTCCAGGGCCGCTGACCGAAGACGGACTGCTCTTGCCCGCTTAGACCGTCGCAGCTGCAGGCATTTGCGGCAAGCCAAGCCCGATTCCGGGCCAGCCACGATAATTGCGGGTTTTTCGCCGGCAGGACGGGCACCGCGCGCCTATTTGCAGACCGCGGCCCTGCACCTATCGCCATCTTCTGCCAGGCGGATCCGGGTTCAGGAGATTCACGACACCGTGGCACGCTGCCTGGTCGGCGCCGCCACGCATCTCTCGTTTCAGGCCGGCTTGTCCGGCCTTTGTTCTTGCAAAGGATGAATGCATTGACCGACTGCGCGCCCGCCGCCGCATCCGCTCCCGCCGCGAACGCTCGTCCGGCCCCCTCTCCCGTGCGCCTGCAAAAGACGCTGCTGCTGTGGCATGTGGTCATCATCGGCCTGGCCTATATCCAGCCCATGACGCTGCTGGACACCTTCGGCATGGTCTCGCGCGATTCGCTGCAGCATGTGCCCACCTCCTACTTCGTGGCGCTGCTGGCCGTGCTGCTGACCTCGCTGAGCTACGGCCACATGATCCGCCGCTACCCCTCCTCGGGCTCGGCCTACACCTATGCGCAAAAGGCCATCCACCCCAATGTGGGCTTCATGGTGGGCTGGTCCTCGCTGCTGGACTATCTGCTCTCGCCCATGGTCAACATTCTGCTGGCCAGGATCTACCTCACGGCCATCTTTCCCGATGTCAACCACTGGGTCTGGATCGTCGGGCTGACGGTGCTGATGGTGGGCGTGAACCTGCGCGGCATCCGCTTCGTGGCCAATCTCAACGGGCTCATCGTCTTTTTCCAGCTGCTGGTCATTGCCATCTTCACCTTCATGGTCTGGCACCAGCTCCGGGCGGGCCAGAACGCCCTGGGGGCCATTGCCGAAAGCGGCGGCCACGGCCTGTGGAGCCTTGCGCCGTTCTGGAGCAGCCAGGCGGACATCGGCGCCCTGATAACGGGCGCAACCATTCTGTGCTTTTCCTTCACCGGCTTCGACTCGCTCAGTTCGCTGGCCGAGGAAACCCGCAACACCGAGAGCACACTGCCCAAGGCCATCTTCCTCACGGCCCTGATCTCCGGACTGATCTTCATCGCCGCCACCTATTTCCTGCAGCTGTACTTTCCCGGCGATCCCGGGCAGTACTTCAAGGCCGTGGACGAAACCCAGCCCGAAATCCTCTACCTGGTCGGCGGCGCGCTGTTCCAGTCCGTGGTGCTGGCCTTTGCCATCGTGACGGTGATGGCCTCGGGCATTGCCGCCCATGCCGGCGTCTCGCGCCTGATGTATGTGATGGGGCGCGACGGCGTGATCCACAAGCGCTTCTTCGGCCATATCAGTCCCAGATCCTTCGCGCCGTCGTACAACATCCTGCTGGTGGGCGCCGTGGCCCTGACCGCCGGTTTCCTGAGCCTGGAATACGTGGTGGCGCTGATCAGCTTCGGTGCGCTCACGGCCTTCAGCTTCGTGAATCTCTCGGTGATGGCCGAATACGTCTGGCGCCAGGGCCGCTGGCGCACGCTGCGCGATGTGCTCCGCTACGTTGTCACGCCGGTTCTGGGCTTTGTCAGCGTGGGAGCCATGTGGCTCGAGGTGGAACCCACCTCGCTGATCTCGGGCCTGATCTGGGGCACGCTGGGACTGTGCTATCTGGGCATCGTCACAGGAGGCTTTCGCAGCGCGGCGCCCCAGTACCGCGAGGAGATCGGGTAAGGGCTGGCCCGCGAAAACAGGTGCAGGCGCTGGCCAGCCATGCGCCGTGCGCCTGTGTTTTCGCAGGCTGTGAGATCGGCGGATCCGCCTTACAGCCATGCCCCGCCAGCCGTAATACGATGCTGGGCACGCAATCCTGCCTGCCCACCGGAGACCTTGCGTGCGCTGGACCTCCCCGATCTCGCTGGCGTGGCGACGTGCCCGCACCACCCTGCCCTCGCGCGCTCGCCTGGCCATGCGCGATGCCGTCGCCGCCGCGCTGGCCTGTTCGCTGTCGTGGATACTGGCCCAGCACCTGTGGAACCATCCCCGGCCCGCGTTTGCCGTGGTCACAGCCGTGATCTGCCTGGCGCCCGGCCTGCCCAGCCATCTCAAGCAGGCGCGCAATCTGCTGGTCGGCTGCACGCTGGGCATCGTCATTGGCGACCTGGTCTGGCAGCTGCCATCCCAGCATCCTCTGTTGCTGCTCAGCCTGGCCACCTTTCTGTCCATCCTGCTCGGGGCCACCATCGGGCCCGCGCCCGTGGTTCCCATCCAGGCCGGCGTATCCGTGGTGCTGGTGCTGGTCATGGGCCCCGGCATGGCCGGCGGCGCGCGCCTGCTGGATGTGCTGGTCGGGGCCAGCGTGGGACTGCTGTGCAGCCAGGTGCTGTTCACCTCCGATCCCATCAAGGACATGGGCCGCACGGCCTCCACCTTCCTCAAGCAACTGGCCAACGGTCTGGAACTGACGCTGAACGCCTGCGAACAGGCCCAACCGGCGGCAGCCGAAACCGCCATGGGCCAGCTCTCGCTGGCACAGGAATCGCTGGCGGCCCTGCGCGCCGCCGTGGGCCAGGCCCACAGCTCCCGGCGCTGGTCGCTGCGCGGCCGGCTCAATGCGGACCGGCTGGCCTTTGTCGCGCGCCGCTACGACCGCCATGCGGTGCGCCTGTACGCCACCTGCCTGCTGCTGGCCGAAAGCCTCAACCGCGGCCTTTCCCATACCCAGGCCCCGCCGCCGTCCGCGCTGCTCGGCTATTGCCGCTGGCTGGTCGCCAGCTGCATCCATCTGGCCGAGCAGGACACCGTCGTGGCGCTCAAGGCCGACGACCCGCTGGCCTTCATGCCGCCACGCCCCTCTGAAATCACCGAGGGCTCGAGCGGCCTGGCACCCGAATGGGCGCTGGCGCGGGACAATGCCCGGTTGCTTGAAAACGCGCTGCGTGCACTGATCGGCTCGCGCGATGCGTAAGCCTCAGCTCAAAACAGGCTGCAGCGCATTCTGCAAAAGCGCCGGACGCTCCCCTATCGGGAGCACCCTCAAGCATTGGCGCGGTAGACGCTGCGCCCCTGTTTGATGGTCTCCAGCACCTGGATCGATGCCAGCTTGTAGCGCTCCACCGTCATGGGGTTGTCCGAGAGAACGACGAGATCGGCCAGCTTGCCCGGCTCGATCGATCCCTTGCGGTCTTCCTCGAAATGCTGGTAGGCCGACCAGAGGGTCTGCGCCTGCAGCGCAGTCCAGGGCGATACCCGGTGCTCGGGTCCCAGCACCCGGCCCGAACGGGTGGTGCGGTTCACCGTGGCATCGAGAACCCGAATGGAGGACGGAAGCGCCACCGGTGCATCGTGGTGCGAGGTGAAGCGCAGGCCCGCCTCCAGCACCCAGCCCGTGGGCGAGATGTTCTGCGCGCGCGGATCGCCCAGCACGGAATCGCGGTGCCAGTCGCCCCAGTAGAAGGTGTGCATGGGAAACAGCGACGGGAAGATGCCCAGTTCCTTGAGCATTGCTACCTGGTCCCGCCGCAACGTCTGGCCATGGATGAGCACCGGCCGCATGTCCCGGGCCCTGACTTGCGGCCCCGCGGCCCGTACTGCGCCGATGAACTGGTCGATGGCCGCATCCCCGTTCGCATGCACCAGGATCTGCCAGCCATGCTCCACTGCCCGGGCCACCGCCGCATGCGCCTGGGCATCGCTGAGCACGCCATAGCCTTTGTAGCCCGGCGGCTGCCCGGCCGGAGGTACCCGATACGGCTGGGTCAGCCAGGCCGTCTTGCCCTGGGGCGAGCCGTCCAGCGTGAGCTTGACGCCGCCGATGCGCAAACGGTTCTTGTATGTGCGGCCATAGTACGCTCCGGTCATGAAAGCGCCTTCGCCCAGCTGCAGGATGTCCGGGTAGGACACCACATCCACCAGCAGCCTGCCGCTTTCCGCTGCGGCAATGGCCGTGGCCACGGCCTGCGGGTCGGCCCGCCCGTCCTGCACCGTGGTGTAGCCGTATTGCAGGTATAGCTGCTGCGCCTGCTCCAGCCAGCCTATCGCCTGCTCGGTGGTGAGCCGGGGCATGAGGCGACCCAGGGTCTGGAAAAAGGCATTCTCCTCCAGCACGCCATCGGGTTCGCGGCTGCCGGCTTGGCGCCGAATCACGCCGCCTTCGGGGTCCGGCGTCCCGGCCGTGATGCCCGCCCGCGCCAGCGCCGCCGAGTTCAAGGCGCCGAAGTGCCCCGACTGATGGATGGCCACCACGGGCAGCTGCATCGACACCTGGTCCAGATCCTCGCGCGTGGGATGGCGCCTTTCCTCCAGCTGCGAGTCGTCGTAGCCAAAACCGAACACCATGCCCAGCTGCGCCGGCTCTTTCGACTCCCGCAGGTAGCGGCGAAAGGTCTGCTGAAGCCCGGCGATGGAGGAATTGTCGCCATCGGGCGGCGGCAGCAGATTGGCCGAAATGGCCTGCAGGCCCACGCCGCCCAGGTGGCTGTGCGGATCCACGAAACCCGGAATCAGCGTCCGTCCCTGCAGGTCCACCATGCGCGTCGCCGGGCCGCGCAGTCCGAAGACGGCCTCCCGCCTGCCCACGGCCCGGATCACGCCACCCGTCACGGCCACGGCCTCGACCTGGGGCTGCGCATCGTTCATGGTCAGGATCGGGCCGCCGAAGTAGATGGCATCCGCTGTGCCATGCCCGGCACCGGTGGCGCAGGCTCCCAGAAGTGCCGACAGCGGCAAGGCTGCGCGGCTGGCGCCCGATGCGGCGACGGTCATCAGAAACTGGCGTTTGTGCATGGAAGTCTCCCGGTTTCACAACCCGTCCAGCCTAACCGCAAACCGGGAAAACCCGCCTGGCCATCTTCAGAGGCAGATCAAAACCTCTTCGGAATCAGGGAGCAGGTGCGGAGCGCATGAGCCAGATCCGCTGCACGCCCAGGGCCAGCAGCCAGCCCGCCGCGCACATCAGGCCCGTAACGGCCCAGGTCCACTGCCAGCCGCCCATGAGCGTGGCCACGGCCGCCACGGCGGGCGGGCCGGCAAACTGGCCCACGCAGGACCATTGCTGCATGAAGCCCACCGTGGTGGATACCGTGTTCTGGCTGGGCGCCAGATGCACGGCCGAGGTGAACAAGGTGCCGGGAATCAGGCCGCCGGCTGCCGAAAACACCATCACGGCTGTAAAGCGCAGCCACAGCGGCGCCAGGGGCTGCCCATCGAACTGCACATAGGCCAGCAGCGCGCTCAGGCCCATGAGAACAAAGCCCGTCTGCAGCGAGCGCCGCACCGGCCAGCCGCGCTGCAGCAGCCGGCCCGAGGCGATGTTGCCCACCATATTGGCCGCTGCCACCAGCGCCGTGAGCATGCCGGCCAGCCTGGTGCCCATGCCGGCCTGCGCATACATGGTGGGCAGAAAGCCGATGACGCCCATCCACTGGCCCGAGTACACGGCAAAGCTCAAAGCCACCAGCCAGGGGCCGGGGCTGCGCAGCGTCAGTGCCAGGCGCGGACGCCACCCCACGCCTGCCGCGGCATGCGCAGGCTCGCCCCCTGCCCGCGGATCGGCCGGCACCCCGCGCCAGACGGCCAGCGCCGCGCACAGGGAAACGGCGCCCAATAGCAACCACCAGCTCTGCCATGACGCGGCCTGCAGCACCCAGGGCCCGAGCAGCAGCCCCAGCGCGCTGCCAAGCGGCATGTAGGTGCCCCACCATCCCATGCGCGCGCTGAGCTCGCGGGCCGCTACGTGGCGGCGTATCAGCCCGGGCCCCGGCATGGCCACCAGCAGAAAACCCAGGCCTTCCAGCGCGCGCAATCCCAGCAATCCTCCGAAACCCGTTGCCGCAGCCCCCAGCATGCTGGAGAGCCCCACCAATGCCAGCCCCCACAGCATGCTGCGCCGCAGTCCCCAGCGGTCCGCACCCAGGCCGACCGCCAGGCCCAGCAACATGCCGGCCACCTGCACGGTGGAGAGCAGGAATCCGGCCTGCACCAGGGATATGCCCAGCTCGCGCTGCAGCGCGGCGACGGCTGGCGGCAGCTTGCCCACATGCAGGGCCACGCTCACACCGGCCCCCACCACGATCCATGAGGGATTCAACCCGTTCTTCGGCCCTGTTTCCCGTCCTGTTTCCTTCACCATTTTCCTTGCAGCGCCTTGGTTGTAGCTGATATGTCAATCACTTGAAGCATAGGGCAAACGGGCGGCCGGTTCGCCAGCATTTTGTGCCCGGCATATTTGGGCACACTAGCGGGCACCGTCCAACAACCCGACACCCACATGCCAGAGCCCGTTTCTTCTGCGCCAGCACCCCGGCATCGCCTTGGCGAGGTCGGCCTGGCCTTTCTCAAGCTGGGGCTGACCTCGTTCGGCGGGCCGATCGCCCATCTCGGCTACTTCCGCTCGGAATTCGTCGAGCGCCGCCGCTGGCTCGGCGATGCGCAATACGCCGACCTGGTCGCGCTGTGCCAGTTCCTCCCCGGCCCGGCCAGCAGCCAGGTGGGCATGGCCCTGGGCATGCTGCGCGCCGGCTGGGGCGGCGCATTGGTGGCCTGGCTGGCATTCACGCTGCCCTCGGCCCTGCTGCTGCTGGCCCTGGCGCTGGGCGCGGCCGGCAGCGCGCACTGGCTGACGCCCGGCGTGCTGCACGGCCTCAAGATCGTGGCCGTGGCCGTGGTCGCCCAGGCCGTTCACGGCATGGGCAAGAACCTGTGCCCCGACCGGCCGCGCGCCGGCCTGGCCGTGCTGTGCGCCGCCCTGCTGTTGCTGTGGCCCGGGGCCTGGACACAGGGCGCCGTCATCGCCACAGCGGCCGCGACGGGCTATTGCCTGCTGCCGCCCTCGGCCGTGACGGCCCGGACAGCATCGATCGATTTCGGTATTTCCAGAACGGCCGGAGCCGTGCTGCTGACGCTGTTTCTGGCCCTGCTCGTGCTGCTGCCCCTGGCGGCCTGGTGGCATCCCTCTTTGCCCGTGCAGGCTGCGGCCGTGTTCTACCAGGCCGGCTCGCTGGTCTTTGGCGGCGGCCATGTGGTGCTGCCCCTGCTGCAGGCCGGAGTCGTGGAGCCCGGCTGGATCGATGCCGACCGCTTCCTGGCCGGCTATGCCGCGGCCCAGGCCGTGCCCGGCCCCTTGTTCACGCTGGCCGCCTATCTGGGCGCCGTGCTGCCGCTGGACGCCGGCCTGCGCGGCTGGCCGGGCGGGCTGCTGGCCCTGGTCTGCATCTTCGTTCCCGCAGCGCTGCTGGTGCTGGGCGCACTGCCATTCTGGGAAAGCCTGCGCGGCAACCTGGGCGTGCGCAAGGCGCTGGCCGGCATCAATGCCGCCGTCGTCGGCATTCTGGCGGCAGCCTTGTACGACCCGGTGTGGACCAGCGCCATCCACGGGCGCGCCGACATGGCGCTGGCCCTGCTGTGCTTCGGCCTGCTGGTCTGGGGACGCGCCGCGCCCATATCCGTGGTGGGCCTGGGCGCACTGGCGGGAGCGCTGTTCCTCTGACTCAAAGAATATCCAGCGGCTGCTTGCGCCGCGGCGGCGGCGAGGCGGCGTCGATCCGTGCCAGGTCATCAGCCTCGAGCTTGAGCGAAAGCGCGGCGGCATTGTCATGGATATGTGCGGCCGACCCGCTTTCGGGAATCGCGATCACCTGTCCGCTGCGCATGGCCCATGCCAGGGCCACGGCCGTGCCGCCGACGCCGTGCCTGTCGCCGATCTCGGCCAGCAGCGGGTCGCCGATCAGGTCGCTGTGGCCCAGCGGGCAATAGGCCATCACGCCCACGCCGTGCTCCCTGCACCAGGGCAGCAGGTCGTACTCGATGCCGCGGCTTTGCACGTTGTAGAGCACCTGGTTGACCACGCAGTTGCGGCCCTGGGGAATGCGCCACAGCTCCTGCATGTCATCGGTGTCGAAATTGGAAACACCCCAGTGCCTGATCTTGCCTTCGGCCTTGAGCTCCTCGAATGCAGCCACCGTCTCGGCCAGCGGGGTGCTGCCGCGCCAATGCAGCAAATACAGGTCTATGCACCTGACGCCCAGGCGCTGGCGGCTGGCCTCGAAGGCGCGCACCACGCCGCGGCGGCTGGCGTTGTGGGGCAGCACCTTGCTCACCAGAAAGGGCTGCCGGCTGCCTGGGGGCAGCTGGCGCAGCGCATCGCCGATCAATTCTTCCGACAGGCCGTCGCCATACATTTCGGCCGTGTCGATCACGCTCAGGCCCAGCTGCACGCCGGCAATCAGCGCCTGCATTTCGGTATCCCAGTCGCGGCGCCCCTGGCCCAGATGCCAGGAGCCCAGGCCCAGATGCGCGCGCCCTTCGAGGAACGGCAGCGCCGAGGATTCGTTGGTGGTGGACATAGCAATCTCCATGGAGGCGGCCCGGCTCTGCACATTTCAAGCCTTTGGGGTCGCTGCGGCCCATTGTGCAAGCGGTGGCAGCTATCAATATTGCGAATCGGTCAGCAGTGTTTCAGCCAAAGCCCGTGCGGCTGGCTCCTCCCTGCCCATTTCGCACCCGGCATCGGATCTGCGGCGGCGCCCAGCGCCAACTGGCGAAAAACGCCTACAGGGACGCCATGATTATTTGCTTTGCCAACCACTTGCGGACCGCGTTCTGCGTTTATAAATCGCGCACCAGTCCTGTGTCAGGCCGGCACAGCCAGGCGCCAGGCGCGCCTGCGGCCTTGCCGCGGTACAACGCATACCAATTCATAACAACGGGGAAAATCACCATGTTCAAGTCCATCGCAGCCGCGATTGTGGGCCTTTCCATGTCTTTCGGCCTCTGGGCCCAGAATGACGACAGCCAGCAGCTGCCCGAACAGATCAAGGCCTTGCACTGGATCGACAAGGGCGAAGGCGAGATTGCCGGCAAGGCCAGCGTGAAGATTCCTGCCGGCTATGCCTTTCTGGGCGAGCAGGACACCTCCAAGCTGCTGCAGATGTATGGCAACCCGCCGACCAGCGAGCATTTTCTGATCGCACCCAAGTCGCTGGACTGGTTCGCCGTGTTCTCGTTCGACGAGACCGGCTATATCAAGGACGACGAGAAGATCGACGCGGCGGCGCTGCTCAAGTCCATGCAGGCCGGCGACGAGGCCGGCAACAAGGAGCGCAAGAAGCTGGGCCTGGAAGCGCTGTACACCGAAGGCTGGCAGGTGCCGCCCCACTACGACGAAGGCACGCGCCGTCTGGAATGGGGCCTGCGCCTGCGCGATGAGTCGGGCCAGCGCAATGTGAACTACACCTCGCGCATCCTGGGCCGCACCGGCGTGATGAGCGCCACCCTGGTCTCCGATACCGAGGCTCTGGCCAAGAACACCGACGAATTCAAGAAGGTGCTGACGGGATTCAGCTACAACAGCGGCCTGGCCTACTCCGAATTCAAGAACGGCGACAAGCTGGCCACCATCGGCCTGGGTGCGCTGGTGCTGGGCGGAGCCGCGGCCGTGGCCACCAAGAAAGGCCTGTGGGCCGTGATCGGCGGCTTCCTGGCCGGCGCCTGGAAACTGATTGCCGCCGCCTTCGTGGCGCTGTTCGCCGGCATCGGCAAGTTCTTCAAGCGCGACAAGAACGCCGCATAAGTCCCGCCTGCTCCGCAGCTTCCGGCCCCGCGCATCGCTAAGATCGCGGGGTTTGCCTTTTCCGCCCCTTGGTTCAGCGGGGCAGCCTCTTCATTGCGAAAGTCCGATTGCCGTGTATTTCACCGTGAGCGCGGAGGCGCAGATTCTTCTGGCGATCTGCATTTTCTACCTGTACGACGCCGCCGTGGGCCTGCAGGCCGGCGAAGGCCTGCTGCGCTGTACCCGCAACAGCTGGCGTGCGCAACTGGCCACGCAGGGCTTCGAACTGCGCCGCGCCTATCTGCTGTGGCCGCCCGTGCTGCAGCCACACCAGCCCGTCTACCGGCTGCGCTGGAACCCGGGCCATATCCGGCTGCCGGACGAATCCCCGGCCGTGCAGGAACTGGCCCGGCATGCAGCCAGCTTTGCGCCCTTTGTTCTGCCGCTGTACCTTCTGGCACTGCTGCTGTTCGGCGCACTGCCGGCCTCTTTCTTCGTCTTGCATTCGGAGACGGCGCAGCTTGTGGCGCTGGTGCTGATCTACCTGAGTACCCTGTGGCTGGCCCTGCTCTGCGTGCGCCACGGCCGTCTGGGCCATACCGAGGCCCGGACCGCGCGCTCCGTCGCCATCCAGATCCTGCTGTGTCCGCCGTTTGCGCTCAACGCCGTGCGCAAGCTGTCGCTGGCCTGCTCACCGGCCTGCGATCTGCCCCAGGCCGCCCGGCAGCTGGCAGCCTCCCGCGACTGGCAGGCACTGGCCAAGGCCATGCATGCGACGATTGAAGAACAGATCGCCGAGCTGCAGGACAGCGACCATGCCGACGACGCACAGCAGCAGCGCCTGCAGGCTGCCCGCCGCCAGCTGGAACCCCATCTGCCGGCTGGGGACGCCGAGGCACTTTGATCAAAATCAGGCTCTGGCGCCCGCCCTACAAGCGCCAGCAGCTATTCAATTGGAAGCAAAAAAGGCAAGCAGCACAGACTCGGCATGCGTTCACCGTCTCCAACCCAGGTATCAGCATCTTGGCATGGGCAGGGGCCATGACGGCCGGTTCGATATCTGAACCGCCGGCATCCCCCACAATAAGCGCTTTTCGTTTTACAAGCCTGAACACCATGGCCTTTGCTGACAACCTGCGCGCACTGCCGCCCATTGCCCATATCGCCGAACTGCAGCTGATAGACACGGACGGCCAGCTCGCCGCCACCATTCCGAACGCCCCGGGCAAGGCCGGTTCGGTCACGGTCTACAACGCCCTTGCGGCCAAGCACGGCAGCATCAACGCCGCCGCGGCCCAGGAAGGCCTGGAGCTTTTTGCCGAGCACACCGAAGACGCCAGAGCCCACCCCGGATCCCATCCGAATATCGACCGCCTGCTGCAGGTCATTGCCACAGGCAAGGGCTACGAGGTCAAGGTGATTGCGGCTTGAGCCAAGTCTCGGCTCTTTGCGTCCGCCACCATGGTGGATTGAGCGGTCGCTGATCCGAGGTTTCCAGGAAAAGGCGAATATTTACCGATCAGGAAATATTCACTCTTGAATGCCTCTTTGACTAAAAAAATTCCCGATCAGGAATTTTTTTGCAAGAAGTCCTTTGGGTAACTTTGTTGCAGATCAGGCGTTTAATTCGCCAGTCGCCAGCCGCTTCGCCGTCAAGGCGCAGCGTTGCTCAATGAGCCTGGCAATCTGCTCGACCACCGCATTGCCCGCAAAACCGTGCTGCGGGGCTCCCTGCAGCTGCCGCGCGACCAGGGGCAGCTCCTTTGCGAAGGTCTGCAGACGCTTTCGGGTTGCGGCCTTGGCCAACCCGGCACTTTCTGCAAACTGCTCCCAGTGGCGAGCCTCCACCTCGCTGAATTTGTATTTGCTGCCGATTTTCATCGCCATCCTGGGCGTCAGCGTCGGGTAGATCGCCGTCGAAAGCAGGTCGTAAAACGGTGCCAGCACGGGAGACTTGCCTCCATAGAGCAGTGAAAAGTTCTTGCCGTGCGCATCATGGTTGCCGATCAGGGCATTGAAGATCACGCCATCCAGCAGCCTCAGCACCTGCGGCGCGCTGGGACGGGTCACACCACGCAGCAGTGCAAAGCACTGCCCCAAGTCCGGGCCACCCTCGTTCTGATATTTCATCTCGGGCGCCACGCCCAACGCCTGGCAAAAGTCTTCCTGATGCAGGCGCTGGCGCAACCCTGCATCATTCAGGGCCCTGTCATAGCGCTCCACCAGCAGAAAGGAACGGCCCCGCACCTGGTGGATACGGGCTTGCGCCGGGCGCAGCCCCATCGCTTCGGCCAGCAACATGCAAAAGCCCTCATTGGCCACGCTGTCCTCCACCGCATGGATGGGGGGTTTCAAGATATGCGAACTGGGTGCGCTGTTGCGCGGCAGACCAAAGCGCCGGCCGTCGAAAACCACGGGCAGCTTGTCCTGCGCCCCGGCCAGTGACAGCCGCAACCCGTCATCCCCGGCCAGCATGGGGCGGCGCGGCAGCTCATCCAGCAAAGCGAGCAGTCTGTCATCGCCGAGCCACTCCACATCGTCAACCGCGCCAATCCGAGGCGACGCATACCCCGGCTCCAGAAAAGTCACGGCCCCCGCGCACTCGCCGCCGATATGGTCCAGCAGCGCGAAATCGTTCTGGCCCGACACCTGAAACTGCCGGGCAATCAGCCTGCGCATCTGCCCTTCGGGCAGCAATCCCGCAAAGAAAGGCCGAGTCTGGTGGTCGTCAAACGGCTGGGGCTGCAAGGGCAGAGATTGGGACAAGGCGGTAGCCTGCGGCAACGCCAACCAGTCGGGCGCATAGGTAAAGCTCAGCCGCCCGTTCACCAGCGACAGACTGCCGACGCGCCGTTCAAACAGCCAGACTTCCAGTTCATGCGCCATGGCCCCTCCTTTCCTCAACCGCGGCGGCTCGTTCTGCAGTGTCTTCAGGCGCAGCAACCGGCAAGCCAGCCAGCTGCAACTCCCCCCCCCAGTGCATCAATCACGCGCAGCACATGTTCCAGCCGCACCGTCGGCTTGCCCGACTCCAGATCCACAATAAAACGCGTGCCCACCCCGGCTGCCAGCGCCAGTTGCGGCTGAGTCAGCCCCAGTTGTTTGCGAGCCGTGCGCAGGGCCGCGCCCAGTTGGTCTGCCGTATGGATGGTGGTCATATGTGATCGATCATGAAGATTCCCGTTCGGGAAATTATGAAAGCAGACGCGGCGGAAAGCAATCATATTTCCCGATCAGGAAATCAACCGGCACAGGCAGCCATTTCAAACGAAAAAAGGCAGCCCGAAGACTGCCTTTGCTTCAGCAAGCGTTGAAACGCTTACTTGCGTGCCGGAGGCACGTCCGTGCAGGAACCGTGCGCCACTTCAGCGGCCATGCCGATGCTCTCGCCCAGGGTCGGGTGGGGATGGATGGTCTTGCCGATGTCCACGGTGTCGGCCCCCATCTCGATGGCCAGGGCGATCTCGCCGATCATGTCGCCCGCATGCGTGCCGACGATACCGCCGCCCAGGATGCGGCCGTGGCCGTGGGCTTCCGGCGAATCGTCGAACAGCAGCTTGGTGAAGCCTTCGTCGCGGCCATTGGCGATGGCGCGGCCGGAAGCAGTCCAGGGGAACAGGCCCTTCTTGACCTTGATGCCCTGCGCCTTGGCCTGGTCCTCGGTCAGGCCCACCCAGGCCACTTCGGGGTCGGTATAGGCCACGCTGGGGATCACGCGGGCGTTGAAGGCGGCCGAGGCCAGCTCCTTGTTGCCTTGCAGTTCACCGGCGATGACTTCGGCAGCCACGTGCGCTTCGTGCACGGCCTTGTGTGCCAGCATGGGCTGGCCCACGATGTCGCCGATCGCGAAGATGTGGGGCACGTTGGTGCGCATCTGGATGTCGACGTTGATGAAGCCGCGATCGGTCACGGCCACGCCGGCCGCCTCGGCACCGATCTTCTTGCCGTTGGGCGTACGTCCCACGGCCTGCAGCACCAGGTCGTAGACCTGGGGCTCGGGCACGGTGACGCCATCCTTGGCAGGCTCGAACGTGACCTTGATGCCTTCGGGCGTGGCTTCGGCACCCACGGTCTTGGTGTTGACCATGATGTTGTCGAAGCGCGGCGCGTTCATCTTCTGCCAGACCTTGACCAGGTCGCGATCGGCGCCCTGCATCAGGCCGTCCATCATTTCCACCACGTCCAGGCGTGCGCCCAGCGTGCTGTAGACGGTGCCCATCTCCAGGCCGATGATGCCGCCGCCCAGGATCAGCATGCGCTTGGGCACGCTCTTGAGGGCCAGGGCACCGGTCGAGTCGACGATGCGCTCGTCCTTAGGCAGGAAAGGCAGGTGCACGGCCTCGGAGCCCGCAGCGATGATGGCCTTCTTGAACTGCACGACCTTCTTGGTGCCGGTCTTTTCCTGGCCGTCGCCGGAGGTTTCCTGCACTTCGATGTGGTTGGCGCTCACGAAGTTGCCGTAGCCGCGCACGATGGTGACCTTGCGCATCTTGGCCATCTGGCCCAGGCCGCCAGTCAGCTTGCCGATGACCTTCTCCTTGTGGCCACGCAGCGTGTCGATGGACACTTCGGGCGCGCCGAACTTGATGCCGGCCACTTCCAGGTGCTTGACCTCGTCCATGACGGCGGCCACGTGCAGCAGCGCCTTGGAGGGAATGCAGCCCACGTTCAGGCACACGCCGCCCAGCGTCTTGTAGCGTTCGACCAGCACGACCTTCAGGCCCAGGTCCGCTGCGCGGAAGGCGGCGGAGTAGCCGCCAGGGCCGCCGCCGAGCACCACCACGTCGCAGTCTTCATCCACCTGGCCGCTGTAGTTGCCAGCGACAGGCGCTGCGGCAGTTGCCGCCACGGCGGGTGCCTGCGCAGGAGCCGCCGCAGGTGCGGGAGCTGCAGCGGCCGGAGCCGGTGCTGCAGCGCCTGCATCGGAGGCTTCCAGTGCGAGGATCACCGAACCTTCACTGACCTTGTCGCCGATCTTGACCTTGATCTCCTTGACCACGCCGGCGTGGCTCGAAGGAATTTCCATGGAGGCCTTGTCGCTCTCCACGGTGATCAGGGACTGGTCCACGGCCACGGTGTCACCGGGCTGCACCAGCAGTTCGATCACGCCCACTTCGGCGAAGTCGCCGATGTCGGGTACCTTGATATCGATGATTGCCATATGTAGCAGCCCTCTCTTTACAGCAGGATGCGGCGGAAATCCGCCAGGATCTGGCCGAGGTAGGCGTTGAAGCGCGCGGCAGCGGCACCGTCGATCACGCGGTGATCCCAGGTCAGCGACAGCGGCAGCATCAGGCGCGGCTGGAAGGCCTTGCCGTCCCACACGGGCTCGATGTTGGAGCGGCACACGCCCAGGATGGCCACTTCGGGCGCATTGATGATGGGCGTGAAGTAGCGCCCGCCGATGCCGCCCAGCGACGAGATGGTGAAGGTGGCGCCGGTCATGTCGGCCGGGCCGAGCTTGCCGTCGCGGGCCTTCTTCGCCAGTTCGCCCATTTCCTGGCTGATCTGCAGCACGCCCTTCTTGTCGGCATCCTTGATGACGGGAACGACCAGGCCGTTGGGCGTATCGGCCGCGAAGCCGATGTGGTAGTACTGCTTGTAGATCAGCGCATCGCCGTCCAGCGAGCTGTTGAACTCGGGGAACTTCTTGAGCGCGGCCACGCAGGCCTTGATCAGGAAGGCCAGCATCGTGACCTTGATGCCGCTCTTTTCGTTCTCCTTGTTGGTGGAGACGCGGAAGGCTTCGAGATCGGTGATGTCGGCGTCGTCATGGTTGGTGACGGCCGGAATCATGATCGCGTTGCGCGTCAGGTTCGCGCCGCTGATCTTCTTGATCCGCGACAGCTCCTTGCGTTCGATGGGGCCGAACTTGGCGAAGTCGACCTTGGGCCAGGGCAGCAGGTCCAGGCCGACGCCGGAACCGCCCGACTTCGGAGCAGCGGCCTGCTGCGCCAGCGTCTGCACGGCACCTGCCATCACCGACTTGGTGAACGCCTGCACGTCCTCCTGGGTGATGCGGCCCTTGTTGCCCGAGCCCTTGACCTCGGCCAGCGGCACGCCCAGTTCGCGGGCGAACTTGCGCACGGAAGGCGATGCGTAAGGCAGGCTGCCGGTAGGTGCCACGGTGGGATTGTGCGCAGGCATGGCAGCCGGCGCAGCCACTGGGGCGGCAGCCGGTGCGGCTGTGGCCACGGGAGCTGCCACCGCAGCAGCGGGGGCGGCAGCCGGAGCAGCCGCAGGGGCCGCAGCCTGTGCGGGCGCAGCGCCCTGCACGCTCATCTGGCCGACGACGTCGCCCACGTTGACCTTGTCGCCGATCTTGATGCTCAGGGCCGTGATGGTGCCGGCAGCGGGGGACGGAATCTCCATCGATGCCTTGTCGGACTCCACGGTGAACAGCGACTGCTCGGCCGTCACGGTATCGCCCGCCTTGACCAGGATCTCGATGACGGCCACGTCCTTGAAGTCGCCGATATCGGGCACCTTGATGTCCAGCGTGCTGGCTGCCGCGGGAGCAGCGGCTGCAGGAGCGGCGGCGGCCACAGGGGCTGCGGCGGTAGCCGGTGCAGCGGCCGCAGGGGCAGGAGCTGCGGCCGGCGCGGGAGCCGCTGCCGTGTCGGCAGTTTCCACCACGGCGATCACCGTGCCTTCGGCCACTTTGTCGCCCAGGTTGACCTTGAGCTCCTTGAGCACGCCGGCATGGCTGGAGGGAATCTCCATGGAGGCCTTGTCGGACTCCACGGTAATCAGCGACTGCTCGACCTTGATGGTGTCACCCACCTTGACCAGCACTTCGATCACGCCGACTTCGGCGAAGTCACCGATGTCGGGGACTTTGATTTCTGTCAATGCCATATTGAATGTCTCCGGTGGTTCTTAGGCGTACAGCGGGTTGACCTTGTCAGCCTGGATGCCGTACTTCTTGATAGCTTCGGCCACGGTGGTGGCGTTGATCTTGCCTTCGTCGGCCAGGGCACGCAGGGCTGCGACCACGATGTAGTGGCGGTTCACCTCGAAGTGCTCGCGCAGCTTGGCGCGGAAATCCGAGCGGCCGAAACCGTCGGTGCCCAGCACCTTGTAGACGCGGTCCTTGGGGATGTAAGGACGGATCTGTTCGGCATAGGCCTTCATGTAGTCGGTCGAGGCGACGACCGGACCGGCATGGCCCTGCAGCTGCTGCGTGACGAACGGGACCTTGGCGGCCTCCAGCGGGTGCAGCATGTTCCAGCGCTCGGCGTCCTGGCCATCGCGGGTCAGTTCGTTGAACGACGGGCAGCTCCACACATCGGCAGCGATGCCCCAGTCGGCCAGCAGCAGTTCCTGGGCGAAGAAGGACTCGCGCAGGATGGTGCCCGAGCCCAGCAGCTGCACGCGCAGGCCGCTTTCGGGAACCTTCTGGCCGGGCTTGCACATGTACATGCCCTTGAGGATCTGCTGTTCCGTGCCGGGGGTCAGGCCGGGCATGGCGTAGTTTTCGTTCAGCAGCGTCAGGTAGTAGAAGACGTTTTCCTGGTTCTGCACCATGCGGCGCAGGCCTTCCTGCATGATCACTGCCACTTCATGGGCGAAGGTCGGATCGTAGGAGATGCAGTTCGGGATGGTGTTGGCCAGGATGTGGCTGTGGCCGTCTTCATGCTGCAGGCCTTCGCCGTTCAGCGTGGTGCGGCCCGAAGTGCCGCCCAGCAGGAAGCCGCGCGCCTGCAGATCGCCGGCCGCCCAGGCCAGGTCGCCGATGCGCTGGAACCCGAACATCGAATAGTAGATGTAGAACGGGATCATGATGCGGTTGCTGTGGCTGTAGCTGGTTGCCGCGGCAATCCAGCTGGACATGCCGCCCGCTTCGTTGATGCCTTCCTGCAGGATCTGGCCGGCCTTGTCTTCCTTGTAGTACATCACCTGGTCCTTGTCGACCGGGGTGTACTGCTGGCCATGGGGGTTGTAGATGCCGATCTGGCGGAACAGGCCTTCCATGCCGAAGGTACGGGCCTCGTCGACCAGGATGGGCACCACGCGGGGGCCGATTTCCTTGTCGCGCAGCAGCTGCGTCAGGAAACGCACATAGGCCTGGGTCGTCGAGATCTCGCGGCCTTCGGGCGTGGGTTCGAGCACGGCCTTGAAGGTGTCCAGCGGCGGCACGGTGAACTGCTCGTCCGCCTTCTCGCGGCGCTTGGGCAGGTAGCCGCCCAGGGCCTTGCGGCGCTCGTGCAGGTACTTCATTTCCGGGGTATCGTCGGCCGGCTTGTAGAACGGCAGGTCGGCCAGCTGGCTGTCCGGAATCGGGATGTTGAAGCGGTCGCGGAATTCGCGGATCGCGTCGTCATCGAGCTTCTTGGTCTGGTGAACGTTGTTCTTGCCTTCGCCGACCTTGCCCATGCCGAAGCCCTTGACGGTCTTGACCAGCAGCACGGTAGGCTGGCCCTTGGCGTTGTTGGCGGCATGGAAGGCCGCATAGACCTTCTGCGCATCGTGGCCGCCGCGGCGCAGCGCCCAGATCTCGTCGTCGCTCATGTGCTCGACCATCTTCAGCGTGCGGGGATCGCGGCCGAAGAAGTGCTTGCGGACATAGGCGCCGTCGTTGGCCTTGAAGGACTGGTAGTCGCCGTCGTTGCACTCCATCATGATCTTGCGCAGCGCACCGTCCTTGTCCTTGGCCAGCAGCTCGTCCCAGCCCTTGCCCCAGATCAGCTTGATGACGTTCCAGCCGGCACCGCGGAATTCGCCTTCCAGTTCCTGGATGATCTTGCCGTTGCCGCGCACCGGGCCGTCCAGGCGCTGCAGGTTGCAGTTGATCACGAAGATCAGGTTGTCCAGGTTCTCGCGCGCGGCCAGGCTGATCGCGCCCAGCGATTCGGGCTCGTCCATTTCGCCATCGCCACAGAACACCCAGACCTTGCGGTTTTCGGTATTGGCAATGCCGCGGGCGTGCAGGTACTTCAGGAAGCGCGCCTGGTAGATGGCCATCAGCGGGCCCAGGCCCATGGACACCGTGGGGAACTGCCAGAAGTCGGGCATCAGCTTGGGATGGGGATAGCTCGACAGGCCCTTGCCGTCCACTTCCTGGCGGAAGTTCAGCAGCTGCTCTTCGGAGATGCGGCCTTCCAGGTAGGCGCGGGCGTAGATGCCGGGCGACACGTGGCCCTGGATGTACAGGCAGTCGCCGCCGTGGTTCTCGCTCTCGGCGTGCCAGAAGTGGTTGAAGCCGGCACCGAACATGTTGGCCAGCGAGGCGAAGGAGCCGATGTGGCCGCCCAGGTCACCGCCTTCGGGGGGATGAATGCGGTTGGCCTTGACCACCATGGCCATGGCATTCCAGCGCATGTAGGCGCGCAGGCGCTGTTCGATCTCGAGGTTGCCGGGGCAGCGAGCCTCCTGGCTGGGCTCGATGGTGTTCACATAGCCGGTGTTGGCCGAGAACGGCAGATCCACGCTGCTTTGGCGTGCATGCTCGAGCAGCTCCTCGATCAGCTTGTGGGCGTATTCAGCGCCTTCGCGATCGATCACGGCCGAGAGGGCATCCATCCACTCACGCGATTCTTGTTGGTCCAGGCCGGCGGGCAAGCCAGCGCCTTGAGGGTCAGTCTGAGCTGTCATTTGAGGTGTCTCCTTCGAGAAAGGTAACTTCCGGGACCGAACCAGTGAGCGGCCGTACACGCTGTCGTGGCAGGTTCCATGCCAGCTTGGTGTGGCACGGGCCCAGTTGTACGACCCCGAAATTACCGGATCACTGTCTCGATAGCGGGCGAGTTTCGCACATTTTTTTTTAAATTTCAAATTGTGCTTTGTGATTTCACTATTTAAAAAATTGCTGCAAATGCACATACAGGGAGCCCGAAAAAAAGCGTCGCTTTAACGACAAAAATACTCGGCAAAAACAGTGGGGCTCTCCCCTACACTGCAAGGATGCAAACAAGCAATTCCCGGACTGTGACTGCGGCCGAGCCCTCCGCAGAATCGATGGCCGCGCCCGTGCGCTGGTGGCGCAGCTGGTGGCGCAGTCTTTCGCCTACACGGCAGGACCGTTTTGCGGCGCTGGCACCGCTGGCCTCGGTGCTGATGTTCATGGCAGCCATCATTGCCTCGTTCTGGTATCTGCGCACGGAAGAGGTCGACCGAGAGCAGGAGGCCCTGCGGCGCGATGTGGAGTACGCGCAGCAGCGCGTACGCCTGCGCCTGCTGGAGCGCCAGGAGCAGCTGATGCGCATGGCGCGCGACCTGGGCATCAAGGAACTGGGCAGGTCCGACTTTGCCAGCCGCTCCGAAGCGCTGATCAGCCAATATCCGGAACTGCAGTCCATCACTTGGCTGGACGACAAGCGCCATGTACTGAGTAGCCAGGCCGCGCCTACCGTGGCTACCGACCAGTTGCGCGTGCCCGGCGAGACCCTGAACCAGGCGGATGCCGTCAACGCCTACCAGCAGGCGCGCGAGATGCTGCAGCCCATTTATGTGCAAAGCCAAGGCCGCGACGGCGAGCCCTCTCCCCTGCTGCAGCTGCATGTCCCCATCAACAGCAACAACCGCTATGTAGGCGAGCTGCTGGGCGAGTTTTCCGTGGACAGCCTGCTGCGCTACGGCACGCCCACCGAAGTCATGGCGCGCTATGCCATCACCATGCGCGACAGCCATGGCCACATCCTGGCCGGCACCCCGCTCACCCTGCGCAAGAGAACGCCCAGCGAGCTATTGAACTTCCGCGCCATCGCCAATGAATACGAGGTACCCGTTTCGCCCGTCGGCAATTCGCTCATGCTGCGTGCCCAGGCCTACCGTACCTCGCTGGGCGTGGTCGGCAGTGGCCTGTTCTGGCTGGTCGGCACCCTGAGCGCCATGACCGCCTGGATGCTGCTGGCCACCTGGCGGCACACGCGCCGGCGCCAGCGCGCGCAGGAAGCCCTGGTGGCCGAAACCAATTTCCGCCGCGCCATGGAAAACTCCGTGCTCACCGGCATGCGCGCACTGGACCTGCAGGGCCGCATCACCTATGTGAATGCGGCGTTCTGCCAGATGACGGGCTGGAGCGAACAGGAACTGGTGGGCCAGGTACCGCCCTATTCCTACTGGCCGGACAACGATTACGACAACCTGCACTCGCAACTGCGCGAGGAATTGTCGGGCAAGACCATCGTGGGCGGCTTCCAGGTGCGCGTGAAGCGCAAGAACGGCACGCTGTTCGATGCGCGCCTGTATGTCTCGCCGCTGATCGATGCCCACGGCCAGCATACGGGCTGGATGTCCTCGATGACCGACATCACCGAGCCCAACCGCATCCGCGAACAGCTTTCCGCTTCCTACGAGCGCTTCACCATCGTTCTCGAAGCCCTGGACGCGTCGGTTTCCGTGGCACCGCTGGGTGGAGCCGAGCTGCTGTTCGCCAACAAGCTCTATCGGCAATGGTTCGGCTCCCAGGCCGAAGGCCACCTTCAGCTGGTAGCCAAGGCCGGCGTGCTGCCCGCGCGCAGGCAGTCCCGGCGCGGCGAGGACGAGGATCTCGCGGGCGTGTCCGACTCCCTCACCGATGCGCGCAGCGAGAATGCGGAGATCTTCGTGCCCGACCTGGGCAAGTGGCTGGAAGTGCGCTCGCGCTATCTCAGTTGGGTCGACGGGCGCCTGGCCCAGATGGTGATTGCCACCGATATCACCCAGCGCCGCCTGGCCGAGGACCAGGCCGCGGCCCAGGCCGAGAAGGCCCAGACCGCCAGCCGCCTGATCACCATGGGCGAGATGGCCTCCAGCGTGGCGCACGAACTCAACCAGCCGCTCACGGCCATCAGCAACTACAGCTCGGGCATGCTCTCGCGCCTGGAAAAAGGCACGCTGACCGAAGAGCAGATGAAGTTCGCGCTCGAAAAGACCGCCCACCAGGCACAGCGTGCGGGCCAGATCATCCAGCGCATCCGCTCCTTCGTGAAAAAGAGCGAACCCAACCGCACCCTGGCACAGGTCAGCGAAATGGTGAACGAGGCCGTGGAGCTGGCCGGCATCGAGCTGCGCCGGCGCAACGTGCAACTGTCCACCCATGTTGCGGAGCGTTTGCCGCCCGTAATGGCCGACACCATTCTGATCGAGCAGGTTCTGATCAATCTGATGAAGAACAGCGCCGAGTCCATCGACCATTCGGACCGCCCCGCAGGCCAGCGCAGCGTGGAGCTGCGCGTTCGTCCGCAGATGTTCGAAAACCTCAAAGGCGTGGAGTTCACCGTGGAAGACACCGGCAAGGGCCTGCCGCCCGAAGTGCTGGAGCATCTCTTCGAAGCCTTCTTCTCGACCAAGTCCGAAGGCATGGGCATCGGCCTGAACCTCTGCCGCTCCATTGTGGAGTCGCATCACGGAAGAATGCGTGCCGAGAACCTCTACAATGGTTCCGAGGTCATAGGCTGCCGCTTTTCCTTCTGGCTGCCTCTGGCAACAATGGTGGAGACGACAACACTCGCCACGTCAACCGAATCCATACCGAGGACGATTGCATGAGTTTGATTCCCAAAAAAGGCACTGTGTACGTAGTTGATGACGATGAAGCGGTTCGTGATTCGTTGCAATGGTTGCTCGAAGGCAAGGACTACCGTGTCCGCTGCTTCGATTCCGCAGAGACCTTTCTTTCGCGCTACGACCCCCGCGAGGTTGCCTGCCTGATCGTGGACATCCGCATGGGTGGCATGACCGGCCTGGAGCTGCAGGACCGTCTGATCGAACGCAAGTCCCCCCTGCCCATCGTGTTCATCACCGGCCACGGCGATGTGCCCATGGCCGTGAACACCATGAAGAAAGGCGCGCTGGACTTCATCCAGAAGCCTTTCAACGAGGAAGAGCTGGTGGGCCTGGTCGAACGCATGCTGGACCATGCGCGCGAAGCCTTTGCCGGCCACCAGCAGGCCGCCAACCGCGATGCACTGCTGGCCAAGCTCACGGGCCGCGAGGCGCAGGTGCTTGAGCGCATCGTGGCAGGCCGCCTGAACAAGCAGATCGCCGACGACCTGGGCATCAGCATCAAGACCGTGGAGGCGCACCGCGCCAACATCATGGAAAAGCTCAACGCCAACACCGTTGCCGACCTGCTCAAGATCGCGCTGGGCCAAGGCCAGACCGCGGCCGCAGCCAAGGCGGCCGCCACCCACTGAACACGGAGCCGGTTCCGGCTTGCCGGATCGGCAGGATAATCGGGGAAAGCCAGCACAAAGCTTTCGTGCTTTCAGATTAGCCCACTTCCATTCTGATAGCTGCTAGCGCTTGTATATCAAGGGTTAGCAGCATTTTTATTGGTAAACCCCAGCCATGACAGCCCAAATCATCGACGGCAAATCCCTTTCCGAACAACTGCGCAAGGAAGTCGCCACGCGCGCCGCCGCGCTGAAAGCCAAAGGCATCACGCCGGGCCTGGCGGTGATCCTCGTCGGTGACAACCAGGCCTCCCAGGTCTACGTGCGCAACAAGGTCAAGGCCTGCGAAGATGTGGGCTTCCATTCGGTACTGGAGAAGTACGATGCCGCGATGACGCAAGCGGAGCTGCTGGCCCGCGTCGAGGCATTGAACAACGATCCCAGCATCCATGGCATCCTGGTGCAGTTGCCCCTGCCCAAGCACATCGACGATCACAAGGTCATCGAGACCATTTCGCCGGCCAAGGACGTCGATGGCTTCCACGTGGCCAGCGCCGGCGCGCTGATGGTGGGCGAAGTTGGCTTCAAGGCCTGTACGCCCTACGGCTGCATGAAGATGCTTGAATCCATCGGCATGAAGGACCTGCGCGGCAAGCACGCCGTGGTCATCGGCCGCTCCAACATCGTGGGCAAGCCCATGGCCATGATGCTGCTGGCTGCCAATGCCACCGTCACCATCACCCACAGCGGCACGGCCGATCTGGGCGCCATGACACGCCAGGCAGACATCGTGGTGGCTGCCGTGGGCAAGGTCAACGTGCTGACTGCGGACATGGTCAAGCCCGGCGCCGTGGTGATCGACGTGGGCATGAACCGCAACGCCGAGGGCAAGCTCTGCGGCGACGTGGACTTCGAAGGCGTCAAGCAGGTCGCGGGCTACATCACGCCCGTGCCCGGCGGCGTGGGCCCCATGACCATCACCATGCTGCTGGTCAACACCATGGAATCCGCCGAGCGCGCGGCCGTCTGAGGCCGGCCCGCGTGCAGGGCTTGTGCGTGGGTCTCGGCCGGTGTCCGCATGGACGCTGACCTCAGGCTGACGCTATCGCAGCCATAGCAACTTCCCGTCCTGGCCAGCGCTTGATTTCCCGGTTTTTGCCGGAAACTGATACAGCATGAGCAATCCACTTCTCGAATCCTCCGACCTGCCCCTGTTCGACCGCATCACGCCTGCGGATGTGGGCCCTGCCATCGACATCCTGCTGGCGCGCGCCAGCGAGGCGCTGGAGACCGTCACGGCGCCCGGTTTTCCTGCGCAATGGCAAGCCATCTCCGCCGTGCTGGATGTCGCCACCGAGAAGCTGGGCACGGCCTGGGCAGCCGTCAACCACCTCAACAGCGTGGCCGATACTCCCGAGTTGCGTGCAGCGTACAACCAGGCTCTGCCCAAGGTCACCGAGTTTTGGACGAATCTGGGCGCCGACGAGCGCCTGTATGCCAAATACAAGGCCATTGACCCCGCCAGCCTGAACAAGGAGCAGCGCGCAGCATGGGACCATGCAATGCGCGGCTTCGTGCTGTCGGGCGCCGAGCTGCAGGGCGCGGCCAAGGAACGCTTTGCGCAGATCCAGGCACGCTCTGCCGAGCTGGCCCAGAAGTTCAGCGAAAACGCTCTCGATGCCACCGATGCCTTTGCCTACTACGCCACGGCCGAGGAGCTGGACGGCGTGCCCGCCGATGTGCAGCAGGCAGCGCGTGCCGCCGCGGAAGCCGAAGGCAAGCCAGGCTTCAGGCTCACGCTGAAAATGCCCTGCTACCTGCCGGTCATGCAGTTTGCCAGGAGCAGTGCGCTGCGCGAAAAGCTCTATCACGCCTATGTGACCCGCGCTTCCGATCAGGCCGAAGGTGAAGCCAAGCGCTTCAACAACACCGACGTGATGAAGGAAATCCTGGCGCTGCGCAAGGAGGAAGCCCAGCTGCTCGGCTATGCCAACTTCGGCGAAGTGTCGCTGGTCCCCAAGATGGCCGATTCGCCCAGGCAGGTCGTCGACTTCCTGCGGGACCTGGCGCGCCGGGCCCGCCCCTATGCCGAAAAGGATGTGGCAGACCTGCGCGAGTTCGCCCGCAAGGAACTGGATATCGCCGATCCCCAGCCCTGGGACTGGGCCTTCATCGGCGAAAAGCTCAAGGAAGCCCGCTATTCCTTCAGCGAGCAGGAGCTCAAGCAATATTTTCCCGCGCCCAAGGTGCTGGCTGGCCTGTTCAAGATCGTGGAGACCCTGTTCGAAGTCTCCATCCGCCGCGATGAGGCACCGGTCTGGAATTCCAGCGTGGAGTTCTACCGCATCGAGCGCGAAGGCCGGCTGGTCGGCCAGTTCTACCTGGACCCCGCAGCCCGCAAGGGCAAGCGCGGCGGAGCCTGGATGGACGATGTACGCACGCGCTGGCTGCGCCCCGACACCCACCAGCTGCAGACGCCTGTGGCCCATCTGGTCTGCAACTTCGCGGCCGGTGTGGAAGGCAAGCCGCCGCTGCTCACGCACGACGATGTGATCACGCTGTTCCATGAGACAGGCCACGGGCTGCACCACATGCTCACCCAGGTCAACGAGCGCGACGTCTCGGGCATTGCCGGCGTGGAATGGGATGCCGTGGAGCTGCCCAGCCAGTTCATGGAGAACTTCTGCTGGGAGTGGGATGTGCTCAAGCATATGACCGCCCATGTGGACACGGGCGAGCCCCTGCCCCGCGCACTCTACGACAAGATGATTGCCGCCAAGAATTTCCAGTCCGGCATGCAGACGCTGCGCCAGATCGAGTTCGCGCTGTTCGACATGCTGCTGCATACCGAGCATAGCCCTGCGGATGATTTCATGCCTCTGCTGGCCAGGGTGCGCTCGGAAGTGGCCGTGCTGCCCACGACGGCCTACAACCGCATGGCCCATACCTTCAGCCACATCTTTGCGGGCGGCTACGCCGCGGGCTACTACAGCTACAAGTGGGCGGAAGTGCTTTCCGCCGATGCCTATGCGGCCTTCGAGGAAACAGTCCTGCCCGACGGCTCGCCCAACCCCGAGACCGGCCGCAAGTACCGCCAATCCATCCTCGAAGCCGGCGGCAGCCGCCCGGCCATGGAGTCCTTCAAGGCCTTCCGCGGCCGCGAGCCCCAGCTCGATGCTTTGCTGCGCCATCAGGGCATGGCCCAGGCCTGAACTGGCACTTCTTCAGCCTCCGGCAAAAGGTGCCGGTTGCTGCGCCTTTTGCCGTCTGGCGGCGGATAGCTGCGCTAAGCTAGGCCGGCTTTTTCAGCCATGACCTACGCCTTGCTCATGCCACAGAACGACTTTTCCGCTACCTCTTCTTTTTTGCGCTTCGGACGGCGAAGCCGCAATACCCTGTTGCAGATGGCCGTGCTTGCAGCCTGCCTGGGTGTCTCCATGGGGCAGGCCCAGGGCATCTACAAAAGTGTGGGGCCGGACGGGCGGGTGACGTTCTCCGACCGGCCTGTCCTCCGGAGCGGCCAAAGAATGGAATCCGCCCCAACGGCTGCTCCAGCGTCGCCGCCTGCAGGCAATGCCTCACTGCCCTATGCGCTGCGCCAGGCTGCCAGCCGCTATCCAGTCGCCCTGTATTCCGCCAAGGATTGCCAACCCTGCGATGAGGCACGCCGTTTTCTACAGGCGCGCGGTATACCTTTCGCGGAATGGCTGGTGGAGACAAGCGCCGATCAGGCGGCCCTGCAAAAACTCAGCGGCCAGAACTCCCTTCCGTTCGCCACCATCGGGCAGCAGCATCTGAACGGCTTTGCCGAGAACATCTGGGGGGAGTATCTCAGTGCTGCAGGCTATCCTGCAAAGTCCCAGCTTCCCACGGGCTACCAGCCGCCTCCCGCTGCCAAGCTGACAAAGCCTCTGGCCGAAGAACAGCCATTGAAACAGGCTGCCACAGACACGCCGGCCGAAGCAACGCGCCCGGCAACCACCCCGCCACCCGGTTCAACGACAGCGGACAACCCCGCCGGTCTGCGTTTTTAGGAGTGCAGATGCACGGATGGAAAGCGGGCTCAACAAATCAGCGCAGCAGCCGGTAAGCACAATCGGGGATTGAGCTTTCGCCGGTTCTCGGCAGGCCGCTACCACTCGCCGACATTGCGGATACGCTGGACCCAATCCAATGCGTCCTCTTCGGCTTGTCCCGCGGCCTTCATGCCTTCCCCCAGTTCCTGCTGGAGCGCGGGGGGGGGAAAAGTGTTCGCGACCGAACGTATGCTCGGTCAAAGCGTTGTTCGAAGTCTTGGGCATGTCCATGGCTGCACTCCTTTGCAAAAAGCTTACAGCTCATACCCTCTTGCGTATGTAGGAAGAAGAAACATGTCTATGCGTTTTCGATCCAGATAATCCCGCAAGCATGGGCACGCAGCCCGGGCGGCATAGGGAAAGGCAATGCCTTTTTCACGCTATGCTGCCGTCCTCTATGCCCCAGACTCTCCGAACAGCAGCGCACAGCGATCTCATCATCAAGAAAAGTCGTTTCATTGGCTGCGTCCAACCCATGACCGACAGAGCCAGTGCCCAGGCCGCAGTCGAGGAGCTGCGGCGCCTGCATCCAGGAGCCAATCATGTGTGCTGGGCCCTGCTGGCCGGTGGCCAGTCTGCCGCTGTGGACGATGGCGAGCCAAGCGGGACCGCGGGCCGCCCCATGCTCGATGTGTTGCGCCACCAGGATCTGGAAGGCGTGCTGGCAACCGTGGTGCGCTATTTCGGTGGCGTCAAGCTGGGCGCAGGTGGCTTGGTGCGCGCCTATACCGATGCGGTAGCCCAAGCGCTGATGCAGGCCGAGAAGGTTGCCATCCAGCGCATGTGCCTGCTGCGCTGCGCTGCGCCGTATGCACTCGAAGGCATGATTCGCCGCCAGATAGAAGCCGCCGGGGCCGAACTTGTCAGCGTCGAACATGGCAGTCTTGTCACCATGCAGATACAGCTGCCCCAACCGCAATCCACTGCATTTGTGGACCTGCTCAACGAAAACGGCCAAGGCCGCGTCGGCTGGCTGGACTAATGCATCTCCCTGGACAGCTGTTCCTTTATGCAACAGTCCGGCTTGCCTGAGAAAAATATTTTTCCGCGCTCAAAATCCAAGCAACAAAGCCTTGCTGACGTTGGCCAAGCCAGTGCATTTAAGGTCTGAACAGGTCTTTTCAAAGGCCAGTCAGCCATGGCAAAAAGACGTCGACCTCCATAGAATCCAGGAGCCTGATACAAATAGAAACACAGCCACCACAATATCGAGAGGGAACAGACATGGTCAGGAGCCACAAGCTCGTTGGGAAATGCAAGAAGGCTGTTGCCGCAGCCATCCTCAACAAAATCCAGCAGCGCCAGTTCATGCGTGCCGCTTTTCTGAGAAGCTGGAGTTCCATCGCGGTAGTGGTCTCTGCGTCAATCGCCCTGTGGACTTTCTTCCCCCAATTCACCTTGCTGTTCGGGTGCATCGCCGGTGCGGGCTGTGTCAGCATTGCCATCGACTGCTTGCAATTCGCACGCGTTCAGCGCCGCAAAAGTATCGAGCGCTTTGTTTCACGCGCATGCCTGCGCTTCGCTAGCTGATCCTGATCTTTTAGCTCTTCAAGGCTGGCGATGCAGGCAATGCGCTGCCTGGTTGGCTCATTGTCGGCAGCCCTCCCCGCTGCGCCAGCGCAGCAGCACCTGTGTTCCTCCACCATGCCTCGGGTGGATATGCAGATCGCCGCCTATGTCGTTCATACGGCGGAACATGCCTGGCAGCCCATGGCCGGATTTAGATGCATCTGCGACGCGAGCACCTAAATCGACTCTGAACATCGATTAGAGCAAGATGTGAATCAATAAGCGGCTGCGTGTTTCGGCGGGCCAGCCAGCCACGCTGGCGACACCGCTACGCAATAGCCACTCGAGTTGCCGCCTCTGACGGCGTCAGCAGCCGCGATCAGGTATGCAGTTGCGCGAGTCCCACTGCCCATCCGGACCGAAACCATCGCCCGAGCGCATGTCAGGGCTCGGTTTGCGGCTGTATTCGCCGCCCTGGTCCTTTTCTCCCTGATCTTGCCCTCCATGCCTGTGGTCGGGGGGCGACGCGATGCAGCCTGCCAGCGACAGCACGGCTGCAGCCAGGAACAGAAGCTGTTTCATGGCAATCCCTTCTCATATGCAGCTTCAGTCTAGGCACCATGGGTTAACAGGCTGTAAACCGATGTACCGGCTGGACACAGCAACGGCCGGCTGCAACGGACAGCTTGCCGCCTCAGGAAAATACTGTATAAAATAACAGTATCAATATCCCGCCTGGCACAGACCAGGCCCATCAGCACAGAGCGTGGCTCAGCCAGAACCGGGTGTGGATCGAGGCAGCCTGGATGCCGCCACCGATAGACCTCAAGCCGGGTGCCCCGCTCTTTTTCCTGATGGAGAACCAAACGATCGAAGCATGCGTCGGCGCTTATGCATCAAGCATCTGGTGCCATCACCAAGGAGCAAATAGCCATGAAAACCTGCCTCGTCACCATAGGCTGCCTGCGATACACAGGCCTGTTCCGTTCCAGTGCCATGGCCGTGCTTGACGCCATGTACCGCTATCCCGATGCACGGGCCATCAGCGTGCGGGTGATGCCGTGAATCCTGCCCGCAATGGTCATCCCCTCCTCTGCGGGCTGGTGCTGGCCACTACCTGGCTGGCCGTGGCAGGCGTGTCATTGCTTTTCGCCTGGACATGGCTTCAAGTGATTGCCCTGTATGGCTGAAAACTTCAGGGAGCGCCCTCTGCTGACGGGCATGCGCAGGCCCGTACTGCCCAGTCAGGGCGGACTGCTGGACCGCAGCTTTGTCTATCGCTCGGCCAGCAAGACCGATGTGCGCCTGACCTGGGCCCAAGCGAAAAACGCTTCACGCTCCGTGATCGGAAAGAGGCATGCCGACATCCTCCCGGAAAGCCGGACAGAAGACGCGCAGGACACTTGAAATGGCAGGATCCGTCGCCTGCGGTGCGCCGAAGCTCCATCCGGGACCACATGGAAACGACGAAGAGGCCTGGCCGGCCTTGCTCTGGATCCAGCAATCTGGAGCGGGCGATGGGAACAAGTCCAATCAACCAACCCATTGATTAATAACGGGTTTTTCCTGTTAGCTCCACAGGAAATGACCACATATTGTACCAGCGGCGCACGCTAGTCAACGCGCGGCGTCCATCGGTGTCTGCCCGCGACCAACAACAGCCGACAAGGATCGCTCAGGCCCCGCCCTCGTCAGGTGTCGGGGCGTTCAAGCGTTTCACTCGACTGATGAACCGCTTCAACGGCTCGGAGGGCTCGCCCCCACGGCGCACCAGGTAGGTCGAGAGCATCGGTGGCGTGCCCGCTAGCGGCCGTGTCGCAATGTCCGGCCGGTTCAGCGCCTCCACCTGCGAGGCAATCGCAAAGCCGATCCCGTATCCTGCCCCAACCAGCGTGAGCATCACGCCCAAGCTGGTGACATGATCGACCACCTTCAGCGGCAGCGCCGCACCATCGAGCACCGCCTGGATCTGGTCGTGGCAGCCCGAGGCTGCGTCCGGGTGGCACAACACCACCGGAAACTTCAGCGCGTCGGCGAGCTTGACCTCCTTGTGGACCAACAGCGGGTGGCGCGCCGACACGATCACCGAAAGTGGATCGGTCCACACCGGTTCGGCCACTAGGCCGCCATTGACCGAACCCGACAACGCGAAGCCCACGTCCAGTAGATCGGTGTGCAGGCCCTTGAGCTGCTGCGATAACGGAAGCTCGAAGATGCGAATTTCCAGTTCCGGCTCTTCCTCGCGGTTGCGAGCGAGCAACGCGGCGATCCTGGGCTGGGCCAGGCTGTCGCAGATCGCGATGCGAAGGTAGCTCTGGTACCCCTGCGCGGCGCCCTTGGTAGCCTGGATCGCCTGGTCCAGCGTAGCGAGAACGCGCCGGCACTCCACCAGCAGCACTTGGCCGGCCCAGGTCAGGCGCGTCTGCCGGCTACTGCGGTCGAATAGCGCCACACCCAGCCCTTGTTCGAGATCGCGCATCGCGCGCGACAGTGGCGACTGATCGATGCCCAGCCGATCGGCTGCGCGCGCCAGGTGCAGTTCCTCGGCCACTGCCACGAAGTAGCGCAGCAATCTCAGTTCCATTGCGTGCTCCTTGTTCGTCTTGTTCTGGTTCGGCCGATCCGACCCGCCGGATTCAAATCGATGCCCGCTACTGTTCTCTTGGTCGCCTCCTACCAAAGCTCGATACCTGGCTCCTCTCGTCAGCCTACCCGTTCGTGAATGAACAGCGTCACTGCCCACCAACGACCGGCCGGTTCAACAACTTCGAAAGTGCGCCCACCCCGCCTCCGTTGATCGCATGGCTATATCCCATCTGCTCAACGATTTTGCAGGCACGTTGGGAGCGCGCGCCCGAGCGGCAATACAGGATCAAAGGCTGGGTCCGAGTGGGCACAGCGGTCGCAATGTCTAAGTGGATACGGTCAAGCGGTAGCCACAGCGCTCCTTCGATGTGCCCTGCAGCGAACTCCCCGGCGGAGCGGACGTCAACCAAGACGGCGCCGGCCGACAGCATTTCGGCGGCCGATTTACCCGCCGATCGACCAAAACGGGAACAAGAAGCCCCAACAATCTTCGCTAACCAACTCATGCGTTCAATTTCCAGTGTCAGTTCAAAGGTGACGCAGCAAGTTCGCCATCGGCTACTTGCAAAGCAGCCTCATCCAGGCGGCCGATCAGCGCGGCCAGTCGCAGCCGGTCCATCAACAGACCGATGCGAGCTTGCGCAAGCGCAAGGCTGGATGTGGCGGATTCGTTTTCGGCATTGAGAAGGTCCAGCGTGGTGCGCTGGCCGACCTCGCGTCCCAGGCGCGTGGCGTCGAGCCTTGCCAGGCTGGCACTGAGCGCCTGTTCCAGCGCCCTGACACGTTCGGCGCCAACGCTCAGCCCCAGCCAGGCCAAGCGCACCTGCTGCGCGACTTGCTCTCGCGTGCGCTCTACCTCGGCTGCGGCCTTTTCCGCCAGTCGCAGCGCCTCTTCTTCCTTGGCGCTGCGGTATCCGCCGGTGAAAAGCGGCATCGAGAACTGGATGCCGATCATCCGGTTCGTGCCCGTGTTGCTGGCCGACCCGAAATCGCCACTGCCGCTCAGTCGATCACGTCCCACCTGGGCAACTAGATCGACGGTGGCGGACGAACTCCGGCCGTACTTCGTCGCCTCTTGCCTTGCGACATCGGCCGCCAGCAGTTGGGTACGAATTTCTGGATTGCCCGACTGCGCCTCATTCAGCCAGAAATCCATCGGCTGTAGCGGTGATGTCTGTCCTGCGCCGCGGCCAGGAAGGCGGGCCGCCAGAGCACCGAGAGACAATCCTGTGGTGTTCGCCAGCAGATTGCGCTTGACCAGCACGTCGCTCTCGGCCGCCAGTACCTGTGCGCGCAGTGCCGCGAGGCGTGCACCTGCCTCATGGGTATCGGTAATGGGGGCATCCCCAAGCTTGAAGCGGTCCTGCGCTTCGACCGCCGCCTTCTCGACGGCATCGAGTTGCTGCCGATGTACGCGCACGGCTTCCTCGGCAAGGGCCAGATCAAGATAGCGCTCCACCGTGCGGAGCATCAGCGTCTGTCCTGCTACCCGCCATTGAAGATCTGCCAGGTCGGCTGAGGTGGAAAGCTGCTGTTGTTCGGCGCGCCGCTTCGGGTTGTAGAGCGGCTGCGTCGCTGCTATAGCCCAGCGCGAGGCGGTGCCGTTGGTCACGGAGGTGCTGAAGCCTACGCCACTGGATTGTCCGAACCCAGGGGCGCTGAACTGCGCACCTCGCGTTTCGGACTCGTTCGTGGCTACCCCTACTGAACCAACCACGCCGACGGTCGGTCTCCACAGCGCCGCGGCCTGGTCACGGCGCGGCTGGGCTGCTGCATGGGCCGCGCGGGCGACAGCGTATTCCTTGTCGTTCTGCGTCGCCGCTTGCCAAGCCTCCATGAGCCCTGCGGCCATCGCCACTTGCGTCTGGCAATACAGGGGCGCAGCCAGCAACGAGATCCTCAAAGCCTTTGACATGCGCTTCTTCATGGACTTCATCCCTTCTGCGTGAGGTATTTGCGGACCCAGCGCACCAGGTCGCCTGCGACCATCGCCCCCGAGTGGCGCGCTAGCTCCTTGCCGGCGCGATACAGGATGAGCGTTGGGACGCTGCGAATGGCGCTGGCCGCCACGGCCTGCGGATTGGCATCGATGTCGAGCTTGGCGAAACGCACATCGGGGAGCTTCGCAGCCGCATCGTCGAAATGCGGTGCCATCATCTTGCAGGGGCCGCACCAGCTCGCCCAGAAGTCCACCAACACCGGCGGATCGGTGCGCGTGATGTAGCGCTCGAAGGTCGCATCGCTCAGCGATGCGGGCGTGGCCGCCATCAGTTCAGCGCCGCAACGACCACAGACCGGCTCGCCGGACGGGCGTTCGTCGGGGACGCGATTGATCGTCCCGCAGGCGGGGCAGCCGACATGCATGATCAGGCTCCCTGGCGCATGCCGAGCTTGCGCAGAATGGCTTCCATCAGGCACCACTTGGTCAGCCCGCTTTGCAGCAGGTTCACCCCGACGAAGGCGGTGAAGGCCAGCCACCATTGATTGACGAAGATCGGGCTGCCAGGGATGCCCAGGGCCAGTGACAGCAGGATGAAGGTGCCTGCGATGACGCGAACGAGTTGCCAGGAAGTCATGGAGTTTCTCCTTGAGTGGACAGGGTTGCGGGGGTCGACGTGACGGTTTCATCGGGCTCTTCGCGGCCCACGATCGCGTCCAGCCGGTTCCGGTACGCGATGAAGTAGAGGATCGGAATTACGACCAGCGTCAGCACGGTTGAGACGAAAATGCCGAAGATCAGCGAGATCGCCAGGCCGTTGAAGATCGGGTCGTCGAGGATGAAGAAGGCGCCCAACATGGCAGCCAGCCCGGTCAGCACGATGGGCTGCGCGCGCGTGATGGCGGAGCGCACGATGGCCTGCTTGAACTCCACGCCTTCGCGCACCTGCAGGTTGATGAAGTCCACCAGCAGGATGGAGTTGCGCACGATGATGCCGGCGAGCGCGATCATTCCAATCATGCTGGTGGCGGTGTACTGCGCGCCCAGCACGGCGTGGCCTGGCATCACGCCGATGATGGTCAAGGGGATCGGCGCCATGATGATCAACGGTGTTAGGTAGGACCCGAACTGCGCCACCACCAGCAGGTAGATCAGCACGAGGCCAACGCCATAGGCCAGGCCCATGTCGCGGAATGTTTCGTAGGTCACCTGCCACTCGCCATCCCACTTCAGCGCGTAGTCGCGGTAAGCGTCATCAGGCTGGCGGATGAAATACTCCTGCAGCGTCCCACCGCCGGGCGTGGCGATCTTGGTGAGTTCCCCACGCATCTGGAACATGCCGTAGAGCGGGCTGTCGAGCGCGCCGGCCATGTCGGCCACGACGAAGTTCACCGGCAACAGATCCTTGTGATAGATCGGCTGCTCGCTCACCTGGTCGCTCAGGGTGACGAGTTCACGGATAGGCACCGGCTTCCCATCGGCGCTGCGTACCGTGAGCTGCAGCAGGGCGTTCGGGTCGCCGTGCTGCTCGGGCGGCAATTGCAGCACCGCGGCGGCCGGGTACTTGGTCTCGTCATGCAGAAAGGCCGTGGCCTCGCCGGCCAGTCCGGCGCGCAGCGTGGTGACGATGGCCTGCTGCGGCACGCCGAGCATGGAGGCCTTCTGCCTGTCCACCAGCAGCATCGTCTTCGGTGCCGCAGCGATGCTGCTGTCGTCCACGTCCACCACGCCGGGCGTGCGCTCGAACACGGCGCGCACGGCCTTGGCGACCTGATGCCGACCGGCCGCATCCGGGCCATAGATCTCCGCCACGATGGGAGAGAGCACCGGCGGGCCCGGCGGCACCTCGACCACCTTGACGTTGGCGCCGAAGCGCTCCCCGATTTTCTGCAGTTCGGGCCGCACGCGTGTCGCGATGGCATGGCTCTGGTCCTTGCGTGCCGTCCTGTCGACCAGATTGACCTGCAGGTCGCCGACGTTGCCGCCAGCGCGCAAATAGTATTGGCGCACCAGGCCGTTGAAGTTGATCGGCGCGGCCGTACCGGCATAGGCCTGGTAATCGGTGACCTCGGGAACCGTCGCCAGATAGCCACCCAGTTCGTGCAGCACCGCGGCCGTCTGCTCGACCGGCGTGCCGGCCGGCATGTCGACGATGACCTGGAACTCCGACTTGTTGTCGAAGGGCAGCATCTTCAGCAGCACCAAGCCGGTGGCCGGCAGCGCCAGCGATGCAGCGATCAGCAGCGCGACCCCCAGGCCCAGCAGGCTGCGGTTGCGCGAGCCACGCCGCTCGTCCAGCAGTGGGCGGAAGATCCGCTCAAAGACCGGCGCGATCTTCGCGGCCAGGCCGGAGTGGGTCGCCGTGTGCGGCCCGCCGTCGCCATGCGCAGCAGCCGGTACCGCCTTCATCCACAGCCGAGCCAGCCAGGGCGTGACGACGAAGGCGATGGCCAGGGACAACAGCATGCCCATGCTGGCATTGATCGGGATCGGGCTCATGTACGGGCCCATCAAGCCAGTCACGAAGGCCATGGGCAGCAACGCGGCGATCACGGTCAGCGTCGCCAGGATGGTCGGCCCTCCCACTTCGTCCACCGCACCCGGGATGATCGCCGCCAGCGACTTGCCGGGGTAGAGCTGCTGGTGCCGATGGATGTTCTCGACCACGACGATGGCGTCGTCCACCAGGATGCCGATCGAGAAGATCAGCGCGAACAGCGACACGCGGTTGAGCGTGAAGCCCCAGGCCCAGGATGCGAACAAGGTCACCGTCAGCGTCAGCACCACCGCGCTGCCGACGATGGCCGCCTCGCGCCGGCCGAGCGCGAAGAAAACCAGCACCACCACCGACGCGGTGGCGAACAGCAGCTTCTTCATCAGGGTCTGCGCCTTGTCGTTGGCGGAGGCGCCGTAGTTGCGCGTTTCCGCCACCTGGACATCGCCGGGGATGATGGTGTTGCGCAGACCTTCCACCCGCTTCATCACGGCGTTGGCCACGTCGATGGCGTTCTCACCCGCCTTCTTCGTCACCGCGATCGTGACCGCCGGATGCTCGACCGACGCGGCGCCGTCCTTGCCGGCAACGCCATGCCAGACATAGCGGCTGGGTGGAAGCGGACCGTCACGAACCTGTGCCACCTCCCGCAGAAAGACCGGCTTGCCGGCCCGCACGCCGACCACCAGATCGGCTACCTCGTGGGCGTGGCGCAGGAAAGGCCCGGACTCGATGGCCACCGAACGGTTGCCTGCGATCAGCTCACCCACCGGAAGCCCCAGATTGGCCGACAGCAGCGCCTGCCGCACCTCCGGCACCGTGACGCCGACGCCGCTCATGCGCACCGGGTCGATTTGCACCATCACCGCTCGGCCCGGGCCACCGATCGTGGTCACTTCGCGGGTGCCGGGCACACGCTTGAGGTCCGCCTCGACACTGTGCGCGACACGCTCCAGGTCGAATGCGCCGGTCTGCGCGTTCTCGCTGAACAGCGTCAACGTAACGATTGGCACATCATCGATGCCCTTGGGCTTGATGATCGGTTCGAGCACACCAAGCCCCTTGGGCAGCCAGTCGGCGTTCGAATTCACCGTGTCGTACAGCCGCACCAGCGCCTCGGTGCGGGTCACGCCGACCTTGAACTGGACGGTCAGCACGGCCAGACCAGGACGGGACACCGACATCACATGCTCGACGTCCAGGATCTGGCTCAGCACCTGCTCTGCCGGCACGGCCACCATCTGTTCCACGTCGCGCACCGCAGCCCCCGGGAAGGGGATCAGCACATTCGCCATCGTGACGTTGATCTGCGGCTCCTCTTCGCGTGGGGTCACGCCCACGGCGAACAGGCCGAGCAACAGCGCGAGCAGTGCCAGCAGTGGCGTAATCTGTGCCCGCTGGAAAAAGGCGGCGATGCGGCCCGAAACGCCCATGGCAGGCGCGCCGGTAGTGGTGGATCGTGTTTTCGTCATGACCGGCCTCAACGCACGCGCGCGGCGGATTGCGGATCGGTCACGACCTGCTCACCGGGCATCAGTCCGGACAGGATCTCGACGCGGCCATCGGTGGCCCGCCCGAGGCGGACTTGGCGCAGTACGGGTTTGCCTTGCGGATTCAGTACATACAAGCCGGTGAGTTCGGCGCGACGCACGATGGCTTCCACGGGCACGGACAGGAGAGCGCCTGGCGCTGTACCGGGGGCATCGCTGCGTGCCAGCGGCAGCCACAGCCGCGCGAACATGCCGGGCGCGACGGTAGCGCCCACGCCACCAGGCAGTTCGGCACGCAACTGCACAGTGTGCGTCGCTGCATCGACGGTGGGCAGCAGTTGGACCTTTCCAGGGACCACCCATGCACTCGCCGCCGACAGGCCGGGCAGTTCGATGCGCAGCTTCGGATCGGCCGGCATGCGCGCCGTCACCGACTGCGGCACAGCCGCCGTGACGCGCAGAGCCGTCGGGTCATACAGGGTGAGCAGAGGCCGGCCAGGCATGGCCATGTCGCCCAGGGATACCGGCACTTCGGACACCACACCCGCGAAGGGTGCGCGCACGACGTGGTAGCCGCTCTGCGTGCGCGACGCACTGGCCTGCGCGAGCAGCGCATTGGCCTGGGCTTGGGCCGACTTGTAAGCCGACTCGGCGCGCTCCATGGCCGCCTGGCTGATGTAGTTCTTCTGGAACAGCCGCTGCTGACGCTCAAAGTCCTTCGTCGCCAGATCCAGGGATGACCGTGCTGCCTGCACCTGGGCATCGCTGGCGGCGGCATTCTGCTCAGCCGCCCGGGCGTCGATGCGCAGCAGCACCTGGCCCGCTTTCACACGATCGCCTACTTTGACATCCAACTGGATGACCGCACCGGGCACCTGCGCCGCGATCACCGTCTGGCGAACAGCTTCGACGACGCCATCGAAGGCCGAAGTCGTCGTGCCCGCAGTGGCCACTGCCGCGGTAGCCTTCAACGGCTGGGGCGGCGTCTGGGCGGAGGCAGTCAGGCTCGCCATCAAGGCGAAAGCCGCGATGCAAAGGGTGTAGCTGGTGTGGCGCATGGAGGGCACTTTCTGTTAGGAGCGCTGTCGAGTGCGAAGAAATTTCAGTCATTATTTGCGCACATAGCTAAATAGTCAAGTACCATGATGCTCACAGACAAGCAGATCATCAAGATCCGAGGCATCATGTCTACCCATCTATCCTTGGCATGCTCAACACATATGGAAGACCTTCCCGACGAGGCGCTGGAACAGGTGGCGGCGTACTTCCAGGCGCTGTCCGAGCCAACGCGGCTGCAGATCCTCAACCTGCTGCGCAAGCAGGAGCGCAGCGTGGGCGAACTCGCCCAGTTGTGTGGCTACAGCTCGGCCAACATCTCGCGGCACTTGACGCTGCTGACCCAGCACGGTCTGGTGGCACGCGAAAGCCGCGGAAACAGCGCCATCTACAGCATCGCGGACAAGTCCGTTTATTCCTTGTGCGACCTGGTCTGCGGCAACATCGCCAGGCAGTTCGAGCGCAAGGCGAAGGCGCAGGCCGCCTTCGCCGGAGCCCCACACAGGCGAACCAAAGCGCACTGAGCTGGGTCTGCCGCCATCGATCGCAGACCGCCCGCGCGGGTGAACGGAGGAGACTGCCGCAGCCCAGGCCTAGACAGGTTTCATCCTGCTTGTCACCGCACGTCAACATGCCGAGGTCTCCTCGGCGCTTGGCCGGCCGTGCTGCCGCCCCTACTCGGTCCTGCGCCCCCAGGCTTGGTGTGCACTCCTGGCTGTCTGCCCGCTACATCGTTGCTCCTTGATAGGCGACAACAATGACTTCAATACTTTTATTTCAATATCTTCTAATTTAGAATCAACTAATATATGATGGTCACTTTGACACACAACCTTCAACTGAAGAGGTCATCATGCAAGACATCGCACCTGTCGCCTTCCCCCGTCTCAACGAACCTGCCCCGGACTTCAAGGCCAAGACCACCCACGGCGAGCGCAGCCTGGCGGACTACAAGGGCAAGTGGTTGATCCTGTTCTCGCACCCGGCTGACTTCACGCCGGTCTGCACCACCGAGTTCATCGGCTTCCAGAAGGCCGCCGACACGTTCCGCGGCATGAACTGCGAACTGATCGGCCTGTCCATCGACAGCCTGTACTCGCACCTGGCCTGGACGCAGAACATCCAGGACAAGTTCGGCGTCGAGATCAGCTTCCCGATCATCGAGGACATCAAGATGGACGTGGCCCGTGCCTATGGAATGGTGCACCCGGGCGCAGCCGACACGCAGGCCGTGCGCGCGACGTTCTTCATCGATCCGAACGGCATCCTGCGCGCCATGGTGTATTACCCCATGAGCAACGGCCGCTCGATCGACGAGTTCGTGCGCCTGCTCACGGCCATGCAAACGAGCGACGCCAACCAGGTGGCGACCCCCGAGGGGTGGACGCCGGGATGCGATGTGATCGTTCCCCCACCCAAGAGTCCCGACGCCATCAAGCAGCGTATGGGCGAAGGCTACAAGACCACGGACTGGTACTTCTCGACGAAGAGCCTTTAAGTCCGCCGCTGCGACCGAAAGGCCGCAGCCCCGCGCCGTGGGATCTGGGCTGCCGGAGGAGGCTGGGCGCGTCATCTGCGCTCTCGCGTCGAACCGCCGTCCAGCCTGCGGCCGGTGTCCGGTGTCCGGTTCAGCCTGTGCCGCGCAAGCGCTTTGGCGCACCGGCCACCGGACCAGCCCTCAGCCCCTATGCAGTTGCATCGTCAGCCGCGCACCAGGAGCCCGACATGAGCGACCTTGCCCTTCCTCCTTCCAGCGCCATGGATCCTGAGCGCCGCGCATGGCTGATCGCCACGACTGCGGCCGGCGGTGTTGCGGCCGCGGCGACCGCCATCCCCTTCGTCTCTAGTTTCGCGCCCAGTGAACGGGCAAGAGCAGCGGGCGCGGCGGTCGAAGTCGACCTGGCGGACATCCCGCCCGGCGGATTGAAGACGGTCGAATGGCGGGGCAAGCCCGTATGGATCATGCGACGCACGCCGGAAATGATCGCCGCACTCAGCGGGCAGGACGACAAGCTCGCCGACCCCAACTCCAGCAAGGATGCCTTGCCGGAAGCCCTGCGCAATCCCGGCCGCTCCGAGCGACAAGACCTATTCGTTGCCATCGGGATCTGCACCCATCTCGGGTGTTCTCCCAGCGCGGTGGCTGCGGGCACTTCCAACCCGAGCGTTGGCGAAGACTGGCAAGGGGGGTTCTTCTGCCCCTGCCACGGCTCGACCTTCGACCTCGCCGGTCGGGTGTTCAAGAACAAGCCGGCACCCACCAATCTAGAAATCCCGCCACACCGTTTTCTGAGCGACGCACGTATCGTCATCGGCGACGAGTCGGCCTGAGAGGGAATCCAACCGTGTCGCAATCCATATCCCTGTCCGGCGCGAGGTTCACCGCGTTGCCCCCGGTGCCTGCTGATCTTGCAGGGGACGCCTCGAACGCACTGCCATGACGACCGCGCAGAATCCCCGACACATTGTGGTCCTGGGTGCGGGCTTTGCCGGCCTGTCGACGATCCGCGAACTGCGGCGCCGTGATCCCGCGGCGCAGATCACGCTGGTCGCACCGCGCCCGGAACTGCACTACCTTCCAGGCATCATCTGGATCCCGAGCGGCTTGCGCCGCCGTGAGGATCTGATCGTGCCGTTGGACGGCTTTCTGCAGCGCCAGCGCGTGCGCTTTGTCCCGGCCGAAGTCACGGGCCTCGCCGATAACGGCCGCACCGTGCAGACGAGCACCGGCGATGTCGTCAACGACGGCCTGGTTCTCGCCACCGGCGGGCGCTTCATCAAGAAGCTGCCCGGCATCGAGCATGCCATCACACCCTGCGAAGGCATCTCAGCGGCAGAACGCATCCGCGATCGACTGCGCGAAATGACCGGCGGCACGATCGCCGTCGGCTTCGCGGGAAATCCGAATGAGCCCAGTGCGGTGCGCGGCGGCCCGATGTTCGAGTTCCTGTTCGGCATCGATGAGCAGCTCAAACGGGAGGGCCGGCGCCAGCACTTCGATCTCGTTTTCTTCAACCCGTCCTCCGAGCCCGGCAACCGTCTCGGCATGAAGACGGTGAAGCACCTGCTCCGAGAAATGGAACGGCGAGGCATCCGGACCCACCTGGGCCACAAGCTGGTGCGGTTCGAGGCTGACCAGGTTGTGACGGAAGGCGGATCGTTCGCAGCGGACCTGATCCTCTTCATGCCCGGCATGACCGGCAACACCTGGTTTGATGCAACGACGCTCCCTCGGTCCCCAGGCGGCCTGGTGCAGGCCGATGCGCATTGCCGGGTGCCTGGCTTCGAGCGCGTGGTCGTGGTCGGCGACTCGGGCAGCTTCCCTGGCCCGGACTGGATGCCCAAGCAGGCCCACATGGCGGACCTGCAGGCGAAGGCCGCGGCAGCCAATCTGATTGCCGACCTGGACGGCCGCCCATCGAGCGAGACGTTCCGTGTCGAGCTGATCTGCATCGTGGATGCGATCGATCATGGAACTCTGGTGTGGCGCACCCCGCAGCGCAATGTACTGCTGCCTTCGACCCGTTTATTCCATTGGGCCAAGCGTGGCTTCGAGTGGAACTATCTCAGGCAGTACCGATGAATCCCCAAACCATCCCCTATGCACACAGACCGCTGGCGAAGGCCAACAGAGGTATCGCCCGCCGGCGGATCTCGCTGATCCTGCTCGCAGTGGTCGTTGGAGGCGCCTCCACCCCACTATTGGCAGCGCCCTTGGCTCCGGGAAGTCTCTTGCCAGCCCTGAGCGTTGTGGACAAGCACGAGCGCCAAGTGAGCATCGAGGCGTCCACTCGTTTTGTCGTTTTTGCGGCCGACAAGACGGCCAGCGACATCGTGAGCGGTGCGTTGCGTCCGCACCCATCCATTTTCGCTGAGCGTCGGCTCGTCTATATCGCGGACATCAGTGCCATGCCTGCGATGGTGACCCGAATGTTTGCGCTTCCCAAGATGCGTGATTTGCCCTTCCAAGTCGGCTTGGTCCAGAACTCCGAAATCACGAGTCATCTGCCCCGAAAGCCTAAGGAGGTCACGCTGATTGCGCTGGAGCAACAGCGTGTCCAAACCATCGAATACCTGCCCGACGCGGCATCGCTGCGCCGCAGCCTGGGCATTGCCCCGCCTTGACGGGGTGCCCGTGCGTGTTTCTTCCAACCAAGGAGCCTTCCTATGAAAAAGTCCATCGCACTCGCCCTCGCGCTCGCCTGCGCGGCCACAGCCGCCCAAGCCGAGGAACTCTTTGTGTCGATCCATTCATCAAGTCCCATGGCCCAGGGAGCCGGCCTGGTGCTGGCAGGTCAGGCCCTCGAACAGAAAGCATCGGTACGGGTGTTGCTCTGTGACGCGGCCGGCGACATCGCCTTGAGCAGCCAAGACGGCAAAGCTCAGCCAACCCTCAAGCCCCGCAACGTCACGCCGCAGCAAATGCTGCAAGGGATTATCAAAGGTGGCGCGAAGGTGGAAGTCTGCGCGCTGTACCTGCCCAACACCGGCAAGCAGCCGACGGACCTGCTGGCGGGTGTCACGGCAGCCAAACCTGCAGATGTGGCAGCCCATCTGCTCAAGCCCGGCGTGAAGACATTGGCGTTCTGACCTGCTAGAGGTCGTCTCAGAAAACGGAAAATAAAGCACGCTAAGCCGGTGGCAGCGGTCGCAATGGCCTGAACTTCCCCGCACCGACCTTGGCACTGCTGCGCCATAGGTAATCGCCGGTCAGGTTGATATGCTCCCACCCCAGCGGTGACAGATATTGCAGCAACGTGTCGTCCAGCGCCTTGCCGTGGGCACGCAAAGCACTGGTGGCACGCTCCAGATAGACCGTGTTCCACAACACGATGGCCGCCGTCACCAGATTGAGGCCGCTGGCCCGGTAGCGCTGCTGCTCAAAACTGCGGTCGCGGATTTCACCCAATCGGTAGAAGAAGACCGCCCTGGCCAGCGCGTTGCGCGCCTCGCCCTTATTCAGCCCCGCATGGACGCGGCGGCGCAGCTCCACGCTTTGCAGCCAATCCAGAATGAACAGCGTGCGCTCGATGCGCCCCAGCTCGCGCAGGGCGACGGCCAAGCCGTTTTGGCGCGGATAGCTGCCGAGCTTGCGCAGCATCAGCGAGGCACGTCACCGTGCCCTGCTTGATCGAAGTGGCCAGCCGTAGGATTTCATCCCAATGAGCGCGAATAGCCTTGATGTTCAGCCTGTCGCTGCTAATCATCGGCTTGAGTGCATCGTAGGCAGTATCGCCCTTGGGAATGAACAGCTTGGTGTCGCCCAGGTCGCGGATGCGCGGCGCGAACCGGAATCCCAGAAAGTGCATCAGGCCGAACACATGATCGGTGAAGCCCGCCGTGTCGGTGTAGTGTATCCTCGATACGCAAGTCAGACTCGTGGTACAGCAGGCCATCGAGCACATAGGTCGAGTCGCGCAAGCCGACGTTGACCACCTTGGCGCTGAAGGGCGCGTATTGGTCGGAGATATGGGTATAGAACGTCCGCCCAGGGCTACTTCCATACTTCGGATTGATATGCCCGGTGCTCTCTGCCTTGCTGCCGGTTCGGAAGTTCTGGCCGTCCGACGATGACGTGGTGCCGTCGCCCCAGTTTCCGGCGAAGGGTTGTCGAAACTGTGCGTTCACCAGCTCGGCCAGCGCCGTCGAATAGGTTTCGTCGCGAACGTGCCAGGCTTGCAGCCAAGACAGCTTGGCGTAGGTGGTGCCAGGGCAGGACTCGGCCATCTTGGTGAGCCCAAGATTGATACCATCAGCCAGAATCGTCGTCATCAGCAAGGTTTTGTCCTTGGCCGTGTCGCCGGTCTTCAGGTGTGTGAAGTGGCGCGTGAAGCCCGTCCATTCATCGACCTCCATCAGCAACTCGGTGATCTTGAGGTGCGGCAGCAACATCGCCGACTGGTCAATCAAGGCTTGCGCGGCGTCTGGCACCGCTGCGTCCAGCGGCGTGATCTTCAGGCCCGATGCAGTGGTGATGATGGCATCCGGTAAGTCGTTGGTCGCCGCCATGCGGTTGACTGTGGCGAGTTGCGCCTCCAATAATTCCAGTCGGTCATGCAGATATTGGTCGCAGTCGGTGGCCACGGCCAGTGGCAATTCGCTGGCCAGCTTCAGGGTGGCGAACTTCTCGATCGGCACCAGGTATTCGTCGAAGTCCTTGAACTGGCGCGAACCCTGCACCCAAACATCACCAGAGCGCAGTGCGTTCTTCAGCTCCGACAGGGCGCATAACTCGTAGTAACGCCGGTCAATACCCTCGTCGGTCAGAACCAGCTTTGCCCAGCGCGGCTTGATGAATGCGGTTGGCGCATCGGCGGGCACCTTGCGCGCGCTGTCGCTGTTCATGCCGCGCAGCACGTCGATGGCATCGAGCACACCCTTGGCGGTGGGCGCGGCGCGCAGTTTGAGCACGTCCAGGAACTGCGGCGCATAGCGGCGCAGCGTGGCGTAACTCTCGCCGATATGGTGCAGGAAATCAAAATCGGCAGGCCGCGCCAGCGTTTGCGCCTCGGTGACGCTGGCGGCGAAGGTGTCCCACGGCATGACCGCTTCGATGGCGGCGAACGGATCGCCGCCGCTTTGTTTGGCTTCAATCAGCGCCTGACCGATGCGCCCATACATCCGCACCTTGTCGTTGATCGCCTTGCCGGAAGCCTGGAACTGCTGTTGATGCTTGTTCTTGGCCGCATTGAACAGCTTGCCGATGATGCGGTCGTGAAGGTCGATGATTTCATCAGTGACGGTGGCCATGCCCTCGATGGCCAGTGCTACCAAGGTGGCGTAACGCCGCTGCGACTCGAACTTGGCCAGGTCGGCGGGCGTCATCTGGCCGCCCTCGCGGGCGATCTTGAGCAAGCGGTTTTGGTGTACCTGCCGTTCGATGCCAGCAGGTAAGTCAAGCGCCTGCCAGGCTTTGAGGCGTTCGATGTGTTCAAGCATGTGGCGCGAGTTCGGCTTGGCGGGCGATTGGCGCAGCCACGCTAGCCACGTCATTTTGCTACCATCCTTGCGCTTGAGCAGTTCGTCCAGGCGCTGGCGATGGACAGGTATCAAGGAATCGGCCAATGCCGCATGGATGCTCCGGTTGGCACGGGTAATGGCCTCGGCGCTTGCGCGCTCGATGGCATTCATGGCGGGTAGGATGATGCTCTGCCGCCGCAGGTTTTCAACAAGGGTGCTGGCCAGCACAATGCCTTTGTCTGTTTACAAGGCCAGTTCGGTCAATGTATGCACTGCTTGCCGGTAGTGACTCATGGTGAAGGGCTTGAATCCAAACACCGTTTGCAGCTCGACCAAGTGCTCCCGCCGTGTCTGCTCGCGCTGGCCGTAATCGTTCCAGCTTTCCACCGGCACCTTGAGTTGTGCGGCCACCATGCGCAGCAGGGGCGGAAATGGAGGTTCATCGACGCCCAAGAAGATGCCAGGGAATCGCAAGTAGCAAAGCTGCACGGCGAAGCCCAATCGATTCGCGGCGCCGCGACGCTGACGGATCACCGACAGGTCGGTTTCGTTGAACGTGTAGTGCCGTATCAGTTCGTCTTTGGCATCTGGCAGTGCCAGCAGACTTTCGCGCTCGGTGGCGGACAGGATTGAGCGGCGTGGCATGGTCAGTCTTCCCGCAGGTACTGGTACAAGGTTTCGCGGCTGATGCCGAAGTCACGGGCCACCAAGGTTTTTTGGTCGCCTGCCGCAACTCGCCGTTTCAACTCGGCAATTTGTTCGCTGTTCAGCGATTTCTTTCGTCCCCGGTAGGCACCGCGCTGCTTGGCCAGCACGATTCCCTCGCGCTGACGTTCGCGGATCAGGGCGCGCTCGAACTCAGCAAAGGCTCCCATGACCGACAGCATCAGATTGGCCATCGGTGAGTCCTCGCCGGTGAACGTCAGCCCTTCTTTGACGAACTCCATGCGCACGCCCCGTTGTGTCAGCCCTTGGACGATGCGGCGCAGGTCATCAAGGTTGCGTGCCAACCTGTCCATGCTATGCACCACCACGGTGTCGCCCTCGCGGACGAAGGCCAGCAGCCTTTCAAGTTCGGGACGTTGTGTGTCCTTGCCTGAAGCCTTATCGGTGAATACCTTGCCGACTTCTATTTGTTCCAGTTGTCGATCAGGATTCTGGTCGAAGCTGCTGACGCGGACGTAGCCGATACGTTGACCTTGCAAGATGCCTCCAAAGGTAAAAATGTCAGGATGAAATCTATTACCCTTGGCTGAATGTGTCAATAAATATAAATTCACACTCTACTCTGACGTTGTTTGTGCTCAACATCTGACATCAGGTGTCATTTTCAGAAGACGACTGCACCAATTGTCAGGAGTCGATAACACTACATCGGCGAGAGCGAAAACTTCCCGGCTCAGTGCGAGCTAAGTCTGCCTGCGTACCTTCTCCACTGTGCAAATCCCTGCACTCTTCTGGAGAAGCATCATGTACCGCTATACCAAACTTTCCCTTCTGGCCGTCGCCATCGCTGCAACCGGCGCGGTCGCCTACGCCGCCAATGGCGGTATGGAAAACGACGCACTGGCAATCAGCAAGGCCAAGATTCCCCTCACTCAGGCGGTCACCGTCGCCGAGCAGCACGCCAATGGCAAGGCGTCACGCGCCGAGTACGAGAACTCGAAGCAAGGCTGGGTCTACGACGTGGAAGTCGTCAGCGGGGCCAAGGTCTTCGATGTCCGGGTCGATGCCGACAAGGGCACGGTCATCTCGTCTGCCGAGGACAAGGCGGATCACGATGATGACCACGACAAGCGGGACTGACTCCCGACAGTATGGCCGGATCGTTTCCCTCGGAGGCGATCCGGCCCGGAGACCTCATGGAATCACTCAACCATACATTTTTTCTCTGGCTCAACGCACCGGAGCATCCCAGTGCTTTGGCTCTGACGTTGGCCACCTTCTTTGCCGAACAGCTCATCTGGGCGGTTCCACTCCTGATCGGCATCGGCTGGCTTCGCGGCGGCGAGCCTACCCGCAAGACGATGCTCGTTGCTAGCGCATCGGGATTGCTGGGCCTGCTCATCAACCAGATCATCGGCCTGGCTTGGTTGCATCCTCGACCTTTCATGATCGGCCTGGGTCACACCCTCATCCCTCATGTTGCCGATTCGTCTTTCCCAAGCGATCACCTGACGCTGTGGTGGGCGGTTGCCTTCAGCCTCGCGCTGCAACGAGGCCCACGAATTGCAGGCGTGACTTTGGCTTTGCTGGGCGTTCCCATTGCCTGGGCGCGCATCTACCTTGGAGTGCACTTCCCATTCGACATGCTCGGGGCCATCGCCGTTGCTGCAATCTGTGCCTGGCTGACGTTACGTGAAGCACACTGGTATCTATTGCCAAGTTATCAACTTTCCACCGGAATCCATCGGCGGCTTTTCAGCGGGTTGATCGCGCTTGGATGGGTGCGCGAGTGAGCCTATGGGCGGGCTAAGTCAGCATGTTCAAACTGCTGGCAAACCATTTCACCCCCGGCAGGAGAACACCATGAACAAATTGCCCACGAGCAGCACCACTGGCTGGCTCAATAAAGTCCCGGAAGTCGCGCTGTCGTTCTGGATCATCAAGATCATGTCCACCACGGTGGGCGAGACGGGAGCCGATTTCCTGGCGGTCAACGCAGGGTGGGGGCAAGGCGTGACTCGAACCGTCATGGCTGCCCTGTTGGCGGCCGCCTTGTTCATGCAGTTGCGCACCCGACGCTATACCCCTTGGATTTACTGGCTGACGGTGGTACTGGTCAGCGTGGTCGGCACCCAGATCACCGATCTGCTGACCGATGGCCTTGGCGTCAGCCTGTACATCAGCACCTCGGCGTTCGCCGTTGCGCTCGCCGCGATCTTCTTCGTCTGGTATCGGATCGAGCGCACCCTGTCCATTCACGACATTGTGACGCGCAGCCGGGAGCTGTTCTATTGGGCTGCCATCCTCTGCACGTTCGCGCTGGGCACGGCTGCTGGCGATTTGGCGACCGAGGCATTGGGCTTGGGCTTTACCTGGGGCGCGGTGGCGTTCGGTGTGCTGATTGGCATCACCTATACCGCCTGGCGCATGGGCGGCAACGCCGTTCTGACCTTCTGGATCGCCTACATATTGACCCGCCCCTTCGGGGCCGCACTCGGCGACTTGCTGACTCAGGCCAAGACCTATGGCGGCCTTGGCATGGGTGCCATGTGGACAAGCGCCTTGTTCCTCACGGTGATCGTCATGCTGGTGGCCGTCGCGCAGATCGGCATGAATGGACGCCGCTCGGCCCAGCTCGTCGAATAACCATCTTCGCTCTACACAAGGAGAAAAACATGCTCATAAAGCACTCAATCGCTCGCCCTGTTGCCGCCATTTCGGCCGCCGTGCTCTTGGCCCTCGCGGCTGGTTGTTCCAAATCTGCCGATCAGAACAACGCAAGCACAGCATCAACTACACCGGCCCAGACTGTCTCGGCCTCGCAAGGCAAAACTGCCTCCAAGCTGGGCGACCTGTCGGCCTTCCGCAGCATCGCCACCGATGTCGCCGCCACTGTTGACAAGGGCGATCTGCCTGCTGCCAAGTCACGCATCAAGGACTTGGAAGTCGCATGGGACTCGGCCGAAGCCGGACTCAAACCGCGCGCGGCAGATGACTGGCATCTGCTCGACAAGGCCATCGACAAGTCGCTTGCGGCGCTTCGCGCAGACACGCCAAGCCAGGCTGACTGCAAGGCTGCGATGGATGCCCTGCTGAAAACCTTTAACACGCTCGAAGGAAAGTGAGCGCGCCCCATGAAAACATCCACTGAACACGCTTTGGCCAAGGTGCCCGAAGTTACGCTGGGCTTCTGGCTCATCAAGATTGCCGCCACGACGCTCGGTGAAACTGGCGGTGATGCGGTTTCGATGTCCATGAACCTGGGCTACCTGGTCGGTACAGCCATCTTCGCGGCGATCTTCCTGGCTGCCGTGGTCGCGCAGGTCAAGGCCAAGGACTTCCACCCCTTCCTGTACTGGACGACCATCATCGCGACAACCACGGTCGGCACGACGCTGGCCGATTTCGCGGACCGATCGCTCGGAATCGGGTACGCTGGCGGTTCGAGCTTGCTGCTGGCCTTGCTGCTTGGCTCTCTCTTCGTCTGGCATCGCACCCTTGGCTCCGTGTCGGTAAGCACGGTCAGCTCGCCCAAGGCGGAAGCCTTTTACTGGTTGACGATTATGTTCTCCCAGACGCTGGGCACCGCGCTGGGCGACTGGACGGCTGATACGGCGGGCCTGGGATACACGGGTGCGGCCGTCGTGTTCGGCGGGCTGCTCGCGCTGGTCGTGGCAGCCTACTACTGGACGAGCGTGTCCCGCACGCTGCTGTTCTGGGCGGCGTTCATCCTGACGCGTCCGCTAGGTGCCGTGGTCGGCGATTTTCTGGACAAGCCGGTGAGCGCGGGCGGCTTGGCGCTGAGCCGCTATTCAGCGTCGGCCGCGCTGCTCACCTTCATAGTGGTGGCAATCCTGCTGTTCAGGCAGCGAGCCGCCAGGACGGCGCATTGAACAACAATTGAAGGGAGGGTGAGTGCGGGTATTGCTGGTCGAAGACGATCCCATGATCGGTGACGCGATCCAGGGCGCATTGAAGGATGCGTCCTACGCCGCCGACTGGGTGAAGGATGGGCAGACGGCGCTCACCACGCTGGGCTGCCAGCACTACGACCTGGTGCTACTCGACCTCGGTCTGCCCGGCAAGGATGGGCTGGAGGTGCTGGCCAGCATCCGAGCCAAGGACAACCCGATTCCCCTGCTCATCATCACGGCTCGCGATGGTCTGGATGACCGTCTGCGCGGCCTGGATGGCGGGGCCGACGACTACGTGTCCAAGCCCTTTCAGATGGCGGAACTACTGGCCCGGATGCGCGCCGTCCTGAGGCGCAAAGGTGGCACGGCAGCACCAGTGCTCAGCAACGGCGTGGTGACGCTCGACCCGGCCACCAAAGAGGCTTGTGCCAATGATGGCCCCCAAGTGCAACTGTCCAACCGCGAGTTCTCGCTACTGCAAGCCTTGCTGGTTCGGCCTGGTGCCATCCTTTCGCGCAGCGAACTGGAGGATCGCATCTATGGCTGGGGGGAAGAGGTCGAAAGCAATGCCGTCGAATATCTGATCCACGCACTGCGGCGCAAGCTCGGTGGCGAGGTCATCAAGAACGTCAGGGGGGTCGGATGGATGGTCTCAAAAGGCGCTTGAACGAATCGGTGCAGCTCAAGCTGTCCTTCACCTTGTCGCTGGCCATCCTCGTGGTGGCCGTTGTGGCGGGCGTCTTCTCGTTCCTGTCCGCCTTCGATGAAGCCCACGAACTACAGGACGATGTATTGCGCCAGGTGGCGCAGCTCATGGATCGTCAGCGCTTGTTGCCTGCCGTGCCAACCACCGATATCCGTCTCAAGGATGTCGATGAAGAGTCGCGCGTGATCGTCCAGCGCTTGGGTGAGGTCAGTCCCTCTACGGTAGGCGTGGACGCAGGAGGCGTGCTCCCGCTCCCGGCGACCTTGGCAGATGGATTGCACACGCTGGAAGTTGGTGGCGAGACGTTTCGCGTGCTGGTCAAGACCACAGCGAGCGGCGAACGCATTGCTGTGGCTCAGGAGTCCGGCTTCCGCAATGAAATTGCCCGCGACGGGGCACTGCGCACGGTGATGCCTTTCTTGATTCTCGTGCCGGTGCTGCTGTTGATCGTTGCTGACCTGGTGCGCAAGATGTTCCAGCCCATCGCGGCGCTGTCCAAGGAAATAGACCAGCGGGCAGAGCAGGAACTGCATCCCGTCGAAGACCGCCACCTTCCGGTCGAGGTACGTCCGTTTGCCGTGGCGATCAATCGCCTGCTCGCTCGTGTCGGCCAGTCGATGGAATCTCAGCGCCGCTTTGTCGCGGATGCCGCGCACGAGCTACGTTCGCCGCTGACAGCCATGTCGCTGCAAGCAGAACGGCTCGCGGAAGCGGAAATGTCCAGCGTGGCGCGCGAACGGCTGACGGTTTTGCGCCAAGGGATCGAGCGCGGCCGCAGCCTGCTCGATCAACTCTTGACCTTGGCCAAGGCGCAGTCGGCCACCGACCTGCCGAAGTCGCCTGTATCTGTCCAGAGCATCTACCGCCGCGTGCTGGAAGACCTGATGCCGCTGGCCGAGGCCAAGCACATCGACATTGGTGTCGAAGGCACGCTGGACGCCGAAGTGTGGGCAAGCGAGCTGGACATGATCGCTGTGGTCAAGAACCTGGTCGATAACGCCATCCGCTACACGCCAGAGGGAGGGCGTGTTGATCTTTCTGTGGGTGTTTCGGAAGGGAAGGTCGTACTACGTATTCAGGACAGTGGGCCTGGCATTCCGTTGGCTGAACGGGATCGAGTGTTTGATCCCTTCTACCGCACGCTGGGGAGCGAGCAGATCGGCTCGGGTCTGGGACTATCCATTGTCCAGACGATTGCCAATCGCATCGGTGCTGAAATCCGCCTCGACTTCTCAGACCAAGAGAAGCAAACTGGCTTAAATGTTGCCGTTATCGCTCCCATGCGGTAGGGGTTTGAGAAACGCGGAGGCAGGCTAAATGATTAATTCGGCGGGGTGGTTTTATTGGGCTTTGCTGTCCGCTATCTTTGCAGCACTGACGGCTATTTTTGCCAAGGTTGGCATTCAGGGAGTTGATTCCGATCTGGCCACCTTGATCCGCACGGCCATCATCATCGTCGTCCTGTCGGCGTTTGTTGCGTACACGGGGAAATGGGCCAACCCCTTGGAGTTATCACCCAAGACATGGCTTTTCCTCGGGCTGTCCGGCTTGGCAACAGGGGCATCGTGGGTCTGCTACTTCCGCGCACTCAAGATTGGCGATGCATCCAAGGTTGCGCCAGTGGATAAACTCAGTCTTGTCCTGGTGGCGGTATTTGCTTTCGCCTTTTTGGGCGAACGCCCGTCACTGAGGGAGTGGTCCGGCATTTCGATGGTCGCCGGAGGCGTTCTGTTATTGGCGTTCAAGTGATAACAGGTAGCACATACTGACTCAACCAGTCGTCACGATTCGTCTACAGTAACCGCTGTCCTGCCATCAAACTTGACTGAGCAGTTTCTCGCCATCAAGGCGCAACTCGCCCTTCGGCGAAATGTGCCGATACAAGGTCTGCCGTGTGATGCCCAGTTCCTGACATAGATCGCCGACCTTGGTTTCGGGCTGCCCCATAGCGGCCATCGCCAGCCGCAACTTGGCGGCAGTCATCTTGAAGGGCCGGCCGCCCTTTCTACCGCGCGCCCTCGCCGAAGCCAATCCTGCAATCGTGCGCTCGGCAATCAGTTCGCGCTCGAACTCGGCCAACGCGGCGAAGATGCCAAAGACCAACTTGCCGGCGGCCGTCGTGGTGTCAATGGCTGCGCCGTGCCCAGTCAACACTTTCAGACCGATGCCACGGCCGGTCATGTCGTGCACGGTGTTGATCAGGTGGCGCAGGTCGCGCCCGAGGCGATCCAGTTTCCACACCACCAGCGTGTCGCCGGGCCGCAGCGCTTTCAGGCAAGACACCAGGCCGGGTCGGTCCTCGCGCTTGCCGGACGCCTGATCCTCATAGAGATGGGCCGGATCGACGCCGTTAGCAATCAGCGCGTCGCGCTGCAAGTCGGTGGCTTGGGAGCCATCCGCCTTCGATACCCGCATGTAGCCAATCAGCATGTTTCACCTGTCACATATACGTTCGATTATGTGACAGTGTGCACCGGAAAGTTCTGGTCGTCAAAATTTGTCACTTAACCCGTCATTCTGTCTAAGACATGCAAAGGGTCCATCAGCCTCGTAATGTGACAGAAATTCCGGGGGAATGCCTTCCTTTGCAAAGGTGGCGCGCAACTGTTCCAGGGAAGCGGGATCGCGCCGACCATAGGAAGCCAACGCGAACAGCGAGCGTGCCGTCTCGGGGTCGTGCCGGGCTTCAATGATCGCCTCACTGATAGCTTGGACCGCCCGTTGCCAATGATTGACGGGTTCGGGCTTCGGCGGTTTCGCCGGCAGACCACTGGTGAACCCGGTTTGGAGCTCGGACCAGAACAGCTTTGCATGCTCGCCTGGCGGGCTGATATCCCTCACCTCGATCAAGCTGATTGCCGTTGCCGCCGCCTCCAGCATCTGCAACCGTATTGCCGGGTTCAGGGTTTCATACGGTCGCCACAGACTTTGCCCAGCACGCAGCGGATGCCCGCAGCCTTGCCAGACTTGGCGGAGATACCCCGCGTAGGTTCCGCACGCCGAAAGCGGGGTGTTCAGCTCATCGAGCAGCGTGCGTAGCAGTCGAAACCACAATCCAGCGTGGATGCGTCGGCACGGCAGTTCCACATGGCCGGTCGTCAGTGCCTGCCAGGTACGCCGGTCCATCACTGCAATCGCGTCGCTGGCGGTGCGCGACGCAGTGTCGGCGTTCTCCCAGCCGAGAAACCGCCCAGGCACGCCCCAATAGGATTCCAGCCAGCAGCCATGCAGCGGGCAGCTCAGCATCAGGGGCAGCTTCCATGCAAGCAGTACGGCTTGGTTTGCCGGGTCGTTCAGACAGAGAGGACAGGCGCGATGTATCGGCTGGCTGGGCAGCCAGGCACGCCAGCTCGTGATGGATCGCGTCCTACGGCGGAGTTTCGGCAGCAGCACCGAGAGCTGGAACGCATAGGTTTCCAATGCGTCTGGAATCTGATCATCAAGGCTGTCCAGTAGCCAAGGCACCCAGCCGGCGAAACTCATGCAACGCAGCCGGTCCGGCTCGATGCCGCTCCGCTGGGAGAGCATCGCCAACAGCGCCAGTGGTGGCGCGGTATCCAGGTCATCAACCTGAGCGTGACCAAGATCGTGCTCCAGCAGCTCGGACACCTCCATGTGATAGCAAAGGGCCACGCGGTTGAGCCACGAAGACAAGGCTTCGCCTTCTCTGGGGGCCGGATGCAGTGGCCAGCGTGGCGCTGGCTTCACATCAGTTCCCGCTCGAATTGCCGCCGCCGCTCGCTGGGACCGGTGTAATCGGCCATGCTCAGCGTGCGATGGTTGATCGCTTCCTCGCCGCTCTCCACGGCGACGATGGCCGCCGCCATCAGCAAGTGCGCCAGTTCGCCGATGGTGCCCTCGCTGCGTGTGAGCAGGTAGCGGGCCATGTCCAGCGTGGCAATCGACGAGGGTCGCCGCAGTGGAAGCGAAGCGGCGAAACTGGCCAGCAGTGAGCAGCAATCGTGATTGGCCTCCCATACCGGCAGCATCATCGGCTCGAAGCGATTTTCCAACTGGTCATCGGAGCGGATGGCCAGGTAGGCGTCGCGCGTGCCGACCCCGACCAGTGGGATGCGCAGTTCATTGCCGAGGAAGCGCAGGAGATTGAGGAATTCCCGGCGATTGACGCTGTTACCGGCCAGGACGTTGTGCAACTCGTCGATCACCAGCATGCGCACGCCGACCTTGCGCAGCAGTGCCAGCGCCAGTTGTTCCATTTCTGGCAGCCGTGGGCGCGGTCGCAATGGCGCACCCATCGCCGCGAGCAGCGCGACGTAGAAGCGGATTACCGACGGTTCGGATGGCATCTGCACGACCAGTACCGGAATGTGCTCCTGGTCGGCGTCGGCTCTGGCCGGATGCGTGCGCCGGAACTTCTCGACGATCATCGACTTGCCGTTGTTGGTCGGGCCGACCAGCAGCAGGTTGGGCATGCGTTGCTTGTTTGGCCACGTATACAGGATTTCCAGCCGGTTCAGCGCCTCGACTGCTCGCGGATAGCCGATCCAGCGGTCGGCGCGAAGGCGATGGATGCGTTCGTCCGCCGGGAGACGGGCCAAGCCCTGGGCCGCCGGCAGCAGGTGGGACAAGTCGATGATGGGATATTCTTCCACGGCTACCACTCCTCAATCTGGTCGAACGGTTTGGCCGGCGGCTGGTTGTCTGCCTGCTGCCCATCCATGTCAGCGCCCGGTGGTGGCGTGGTTTTGACAGGCGTTGCCGTTGCCTTGAGATGCTGGCGTCGATCCGCGTCGCGCCGCGCCTTGCGCGTAGCCTTCTGCGCGGTGGTAACGATTTCGCGCATCTGGCCGATCATGCGGAACAACGCCGACTCATCCACCTGTTCGCGCCCTTGCTGCCGCAATTTCGCCAGCGCCTGTCGTTGTTCCCAGAGGGTGACAGCCGGGTGCGACAAGGTACGGTAGGGAATTTCCAGGTAGTGCTGCCCCTCTGGTTCCAGCACCCATATGCGGCTGATGTCGCGCGGGTCGCGCCGGATCAGGAACGCAGGCAAGCGGTCCCGCCGAGCTATCCACGGCTTGAGCGCATCGGCGTAGTAGTGGATGTGGTCGATGACGAAGCCGGTGCGGGTCAGCGTGCGGCGGATGATGGGCAGAAAATCGACCAGAAAAGCCGTAGCGCGAGTGATGACGGTTGGCACGCCGGTCCGCGTGATAGCTTCGGCCCAGCGCGCGGCCGGCGGTTGGAGCAGGCCGTTGTGCACGGAGCCGTGATAGGTGCCGACCGCCAATGTGAGCCAGCGCTCCAGCTCGCGCAGTGTCAGGGCGGCCATCTTCTCGGAGGCGTATTCCCCGCGCTGGTCAGGATTGGAGA